>JBBSNM010000088.1:0-10834 GCA_038232655.1 Propionibacteriales bacterium
CTAGATGCAGATGACCGTGTCGGCCGGGGTGTAGGCGGTGTGGAACTTCTCGGTGCGCACCACCTTGCTCTTGCCGGGCCGGCGGAAGTCTCGGTAGACGTCGACCTCGAAGCCGCCGTAGCCCTGGAAGGGCTCGCACTCGGGGTCGTCGATGCGGCGCGTTTCGGGCGGGACGGGGTCGTAGCGTTCGGACGCGCGGGCCTCGATGTCCCACGTCTTGGTGCCCCAGATGGCGGCGTGCATCTGGCCGGTGCCACCCGGTGAGCTGGGGGAGATGTAGGTGCGGATGTAGACCCCGTGCGGGGTGTTGTTCTTGAACCGAAGGTCCACCGACCCCCAGGCCACGGTGGCCTCCCGGCCGACGGGGTAGCGGTCGATGTAGAAGCTGTGCGGCTTGTGCTCGACGTCCTTGAGGCCGGCGAAGAACATCGCGTTGAACAGCGTCGTCGCCACCTGCGACACGCCGCCGCCGAAGTCCTCGACCAAGATGCCGTCGCTGATGATGGATCCCTCGACGAAACCGTTGGCCGCGGTGCGCTCACCGACGGTGCCGTTGAGGCTGAACGTCTCACCCGGTCGGAGCACGGTCCCGTTGATGATCTGGGCGGCCCGGCCGAGGTTGGTGTTGCGGTAGTCGGCGTGCGGGTACGACGTGGTGAAGCTGCCGATCCGCCGCTTAATGCCCAGCTTGCGCAGGTCGGCGGTCTTGACGTCGGGCCGCACCCGGTCGACCCGCACGCGGGCGACCCGCGACTTCTTTGATCTGGTCGCTGATAGCACCGCCGCGGCCAGCCGGCGCGGCTCGACCTGCGTGCCGGCGTGCCCCGGCTGGATCCGCGGCCGGCCGCCCTCGAAGGTGAAGGTCGCGTCCCGCGGCTTGCCGGTCGCGGCCGACACGACGTCGCGCAGCCGCCGGGACAGCAGCTTTGCGTCCACCCGCGGCCGCAGCTTGCTGCCCGCAGCGCGGTACGACAGCGCCGGCGCGAACCGCTTGGGTGCCACCCGCACCCGACGGTCGGCGATCGCGAGCGTGATCGGCTTGTCGACCGCACGCTCGGCCAGCTCCATCGCCGCCTTCCGCTCGGGCCGCCGGACCTTGATCGGGGTGTCGCGCACCGGCAGCTCGATGACGCCGTCACTCACCAGCCACGAGTCCAACACGGCCACGGCGGCCTTGCCCACGTCGATCTCGACGCCGGCTCGGGGCTGGCGCAGCACGGGCTGCACGCCCCGGAAGGTGATGGCCGGCTGTACCCCGGCCTGGCCGGCACTGCTGGACAACTTGCGCAGCGCCTTGATCAGCCTGGCCTGCTTGACCCGCACGACCGGCTGCACCCGGTCGCCACCGAAGAAGGCGGTCCACAGCTCACGCGGGTCGAGCTTGGTGCCGCCACCGGCGCGGGCGACGGTCGCCTCGACGTCGAGCCGCAGGCCGAGCTTCTTGGGCTGGAACCTGGCCGTCTCGCCGGCGGCCAAGACCTGGATCGGCTCCTTCGTACGGGGGACCAGCTCCTCGGTCAGGGTGTCGGTCGCCTCGCTCGGGGTCAACCCGCTGATCTTCACGCCGGCCACCCGGGTGGCGGTGGGGATGCGGTCACCGGCGACGGCCACCGCAGCGACGTACAGCCCCACCAGCAGCACGAGCAGGCCCACGCCGGCGAGCAGGCCCGTACGACGCTCTCGACGGCGCGCGGGGTCGGGCTCGCGACCACCGGGATCGGCGGTCGAGGATGGGTCGTCGCGAGAACCGCTCATGGCTCGGTTATTGTATGGTCGTGCACCGTCAGCTGCGGGCCGACCGCTCGGGCGACGCGCGCGCGTCGGCGCGGCGCGGCGGCACCGAAGGATCACCCGCCGGCCTGGCGACCGCCACACCGACCACGGTCGCCACGACGACCGCGCCGAAGACGCCGAGGAGCAGGCCCCAGCCGAGCGGGTCGCCGGCGACGAGGTAGTCCCCCTCGGGCCGGCCACCAAGAGCCACCACCACAGCGGCACCCCACCCCAGCCCGTAGCCCACCAGCGCCGCCCGACCGGCGCCCAGCACGCCCAGCGCCGCGCTGACCGACACCGAGACTGCTGCCGCCAACGCCAGACCCCACGGCAGCGCGGTGCCGCCGAGGCGGTGCGTCACCACGGCCAGCACCCCGACGCACACACCGCCCAGCGTGGCGCCGGCGGCAGCACCGAGCCGGCCCATCCGGTGCCCCGCCCGTCTCAGCGTGCGCCCGGGGCCGGGATCGAGAGCCCGGCGAAAAGGTCGGCCTCGAGGCCGGTGCTCGGGTCGGACGGACCCGGTGTCCCCTTGGCCAGCCGGTAGAACTCCACCCCCCACACCTCGTTGCCCACGTTGTTGCTCAACGCGAAGAACGGCCCGTCCACCTCGATCTGGGTCGCGTGCGCCCGCATCGCGGCGAGCTTGCGCTGCACGTACGCCGTGCTGTCGACCGCAGCGGTCAGCAGCTGGTCGGGGACCGCGAACGGCGGCAGCGGGCCGTCGGGGTCGAGCCCTTCGAACGTCGTGGTGTCACCCTGCTCGCGCAGCCGGCGGATGCCGGCGCGCATCCTCGACTCCGACATCGCCGTCCAGTAGACCTTCGAGACGTCCCAGGCGACGCCGAGATCGGGCCGATAGGACCGAACCGCCGCCAGCGCCACCGCGTAGGTCGCGACCCGGTGCGCCTGCACGTGGTCGGGATGGCCGTAGCCGCCGAACTGATCGTAGGTCACGAGCACCTGCGGGCACACCTCGCGGAGCACTTCCACGAGGTGGTCGGCCGCCTCGAGCAGGTCGGCGCTCCAGAACGCCCCAGCGGGCAGGTCAGGAGCGGCCATGGCTCCCCCGGTCTCGCTCCAGACCATGCCGGAGTCGTGGTAGCGACCCGCGCCGCCGAGGAAGCGGTGGTCGGTGACCCCCAGCTCACTCATCGCCTGCGCCAGCTCGCCGACGCGGTGCTCACCGAGGCCGCCGGCGCGGTCGGCGGACAGGTCGGCAAGCTCGGGCACCAGCACCTCACCCAGCTCGCCGAGGGTGCAGGTCACCACCGTCACGTGCGCCCCCTCGTCGACCAGGCGCGCCATCAGGGCACCGTCGTTGATGGTCTCGTCGTCGGGGTGGGCGTGCACGAGGACGATCCGCCGGTCGGCAGCGACCCGTCCTGCGGTGGGTGAGCTCACCCCGACAGGCTACGGCGCGGTGCCCACAGCCGGCTGACAGGATCGAGCCGTGACCGCCGACAGCACCCGCAGCCCGACGGCCCAGGCTCGCCCGCTGCACGAGTCGGTCAGCTTTGCCCGGCTGTTCGCCCGCACCGCCCGGTTCACCCTCGGGGTGCCCCGGTCGCTGGCGGTCAGCGACGACGGGCGGCGGGTGCTGTTCCTGCGCAGCCCGTCCGGCACGGAGCGAGCCGGCTCGCTGTGGGTCTACGACGTCGACGCTGGCCAGGAGCGCTGCGTGGCCGACCCGGGCCTGCTGCTCGGGGACAGCGACGAGGAGTTGTCGGCCGCTGAGCGCTCCCGCCGCGAACGCAGCCGAGAGTCCGGCGCGGGCATCGTCGCGTACGCCCCAGACGCCACCCACACGTCGGCCTGCTTCGCGCTGTCCGGGCGGCTGTGGCTCGCCGACGTCACCGGCGCCGACCGGTCCCGGCCGGGCCTGTCCGGCGTGCGCGAGCTGCCCGCCACCGGGCGGGTGATCGACCCGCGACCGGACCCTGCCGGTCGCCGAGTGGCCTACGCCAGTGACGGGGCCCTGTACGTGGTCGGCACCGACACGGACACCAACACCGGGGTGGCGGGCACCCCGCTGGTCGAGCCCGACGGGGAGCACGTCGTGTGGGGGCAGGCCGAGTTCGTCGCGGCCGAGGAGATGAACCGGCTCCGCGGCTTCTGGTGGGCACCGGACGGCCGATCGCTGCTCGTCGAGCGCTACGACGAGTCGGCGGTGCCGGTGTGGCACGTCGCCGACCCGGCGCACCCGGACCGCGCGCCGCGCACCCAGCGCTACCCCGCCGCCGGCAGCATCGACGCGGACGTGTCGCTGTGGGCCGTCGGACTCGACGGCTCGCGCGTCGAGGTCGGGTGGGACCGGCACCGCTTCCCCTACCTGGCGCGGGTCGCGTGGTCCGAGCACGGCGACCCGCTGCTGCAGGTGCTGAGCCGCAACCAGCAAGACACCCAGGTGCTGGCCGCGGACACCGTTGCGGGCGCGCCGACGGGCAGCACGCGGGTGCTGGCAAGCGACCACGACGAGGTCTGGCTGGAGGCCTACTCGGGGGTGCCGGCCTGGTCGCCCGACGGCCGGCTGGTGACGGTGCGGGCCGATGCGGCCACCGACACCTACCGGGTGACGGTGGAAGGCGAACCGGTCAGCCCACCGGGCCTGCAGGTGAGCGCGGTCGTGCGGGTCGACGCCGACGGCGTGCTGGTGCGCGCCACCAGCGAGCCGACCGAGCTGCAGCGGGGCTGGGTGGGATGGGACGGGAGCATCGCACCGGGCGCAACGACCGAGGGCGCCGCGGTGCACGCCGGCACGGTGGCCGGCGGCACCTGGGCGGTGACGCGCGGCGGTCTCGACGCCGACGGCACGCAGGTGTTCATCGTGGCGGGCGGGCAGCGCCACGAGCTCACCAACCACCAGACCTACGCCGGCTTCCGCCCGCAGGTCACGATGCTGCGCGCCGGCCAACGCCAGCTGCGCACCGCGGTGCTGCTGCCGCCCGACCACGTGCCCGGCTCGCGCCGGCTGCCGGTGGTGCTCGCGCCGTACGGCGGCCCGCACGGCCTGATGTGCGTCGCCGCGTCACGGCCATTCCTGGAGGCGCAGTGGCTGGCCGACCAGGGCTTCTGCGTGGTGGTCGCCGACGGGCGCGGGACGCCGCACCGCGGGCCCGCGTGGGACCGGACGGTGCGCGACGACCTGGCCGGCGTCACGCTGCAGGACCAGGTCGACGCCCTGGCCGCAGTCGCCGAGGCCTACCCCCATGACGTCGACACCGGCCGGGTCGGCATCACCGGCTGGTCGTACGGCGGCTACCTGTCCGCGCTGGCGGTGCTGGTGCGGCCGGACGTGTTCTGCTGCGCCGTCGCCGGCGCGCCCGTCACCGACTGGCGGCTGTACGACACGTTCTACACCGAGCGCTACCTCGGGCACCCCGACGAGCAGCCGGCGGTGTACGACGCCAACTCGCTGCTGCCGCTGGCCGGGCGGCTGGAGCGCCCGCTGATGCTCATCCACGGGCTGGCCGACGACAACGTGGTGGCGGCGCACACCCTGCAGCTGTCGTCGGCGCTGCTGGCGGCGGGCCGGCCGCACACCGTGCTGCCGCTGTCGGGGGTGACCCACCTGGCCTCCCAGGAGGTCGTGGCCGAGAACCTCAAGCTGCTGCAGGTGCGGTTTCTCAGCGAGCACCTGGGCGCCTGAGCGCCCGCTCGACGGCCGGCTGCCGGTCCTGTAGGGCAGCCAGCCGCGCCAGCGAGCGCTCCGGCTCACCGATCGCACGCAGGTTCAGCATGCCGACGTCGCCGAGGCGCTGACCTGCAGCGATGCGTGCGCAGGCGGCCTCGATGCGGGGCTGCACGTTGGTCAGGACCGCCACCGGATCGATGTCGCCGTACGCCTCGCAGAGCAGCAGCAGCCGGCGCGCCGACGTCTCCGCACCGACGTCGCGGAACAGCGGCACCGCGTTCCACGCGCAAAAGGACAGGTCGTCCACCGGGTGACCGGGCCCGGCCATGTCCCAGTCGATGACCACCACCAGCCGGCCCTCGTCGACCACGACGTTGTAGGGCGCGACGTCGAGGTGGCACACGATCTCGTCGGCCGCGAGCGGCCGGTCGGTGTTGCGCCACGGGGTGTCACCGGGTGGCACGAAACCGGCGACCGCCCGGTGGTAGCGCGCCAGCCACGCCCCGGTCTGCACCACCTGGTCGTCCGGGACCTCTTCGTCGGGGTCCGACGCGCGACCCTCGACGTACGTCAGCACCTCACGACCACGGCTGTCGAAGCCGAGCACCCGCGGGACGGCGTCGAGACCGCGGGCGCGGACGTGGCCGAGCAGGGCGTGCACCGCCGGTGTCCAGGGCCCGGTCGGGCGGCGCACCGTCGGCCCGATGCGCACGGATCCGCCGACGTTGCCGCCCGGCAGCGGCGCGCCGTCGAGCAACCGCTCGCGCAGCGCTTCGACGAACGGCCGGTCCGCGGGCAGCCAGGCCACCTCGTCGAGCTCTTCGGGTGCCACCCACCGCAGGGCGTCGTGCTCGCCCGGCAAGGGCTCCGCCGGCCCGGATCCCCTGAGCTGGCACAGGTAGGCGTGCAGCACCAGGCCCGGTCGCAGCGGCTCGGTGCCACCGATCCGTTCGCCCACCTCGACGTCGCAGCCCAGCTCTTCTCGCACCTCCCGGACGAGGGCGGCGGCGGGCGACTCGCCGGGGTCGACCTTGCCGCCGGGGAGCTCCCAGCCGCCGGCGGTGTCGGCGGGCAGCCGCCGGCGGGCGGCCAGCACCCGTCCGTTCTCCACGATCGCGGCGGCCACCACGACCTGCTCGGCAACCATGCGGCCCGCGCGTTCGCGGCTCAGCCCACACCCTCCGGCTCCGGCGGGGTGCCGTCGCCGAAGGGACGGCCACCGAGCGACTCACGCCCGTGCGGCACCGCCCAGCCGCCGAGATCCGGACCGGCGGGCACGACCTGCGTGGGGTTCACGCTGGTGTGCACCACGTAGTAGTGCCGCTTGATCTGCTCGAAGTCCACGGTGTCGCCGAAGCCCGGCGTCTGGAACAGGTCGCGCGCATAGGCCCACAGCACCGGCATCTCGGTCAGCTTGTTGCGGTTGCACTTGAAGTGACCGTGGTAGACCGGGTCGAAGCGCACCAGCGTGGTGAACAGCCGGATGTCGGCCTCGGTGATGGTGTCGCCGACCAGATAACGCTGGCCCGCGAGCCGGGCGCCGAGCCGGTCGAGCTGGGCGAACAGCCGGTCGTACGCCTGCTCGTAGGCCCCCTGGCTGGAGGCGAAACCGGCCTCGTAGACGGCGTTGTTGACATCTCGATAGTTGGCCTCGCTCACGTCCTCGATCTCGTCGCGCAACGCCTCGGGGTAGAGGTCCGGAGCGCCGTCGCGGTGCAGCGCCGACCACTCGGTCTCGAGGTCCACCGCGATCTGCTTGAAGTCGTTGGTGACCACCCCACCGGTCGGCACGTCCACGATGGCCGGGACCGTGATGCCCCGCGGATAGCCGGGCACGGCGCGCTCGTAGGCCTCCTTGAGCCGCTCGATGTCGAGCACCGGGTCCTTGCCGCCGGGGTCGAGGTCGAACGTCCAGCTGCGCTCGTCATGGGTGGGGCCGGGTAGGCCGATCGACAACGCATCCTGCAGCCCGAGCAGTCGACGCGCGATGATCGCGCGGCTGGCCCAGGGGCAGGCCCGAGCAGCGATGAGGCGGTACCGCCCGGGTTCCACCGGCCAGCCGTCCCTGCCGTCGGCAGTGATGCGGGCGTCCAGATAGCGGGTGTCGCGGGCGAAACTGCCGTCGGGCTCGCGCCCGACCGCATCGTCTGAGGTCATTGGACGAGACTAGTCCGAGTCACCACTAGGCTGCTGGCCGTCGTCAGCACGACCGCACAGACGGAGTTTCGATGGCGTGGTCTGACAGGCTCGCCCGGTGGGTGGCGCGGCAGACAGCACGACAGGTGGCCTTATGGCGCCGCAACGGCCGCGCCGAGGTGGCCTGGGCGCTGCGGCTCACCACCGCCGCGGTCGCCAGCTACGTCGTGGCGGTCGCGATGTTCTCCGGGACGAAGCCGCTGCTTGCGCCGCTGACGGCCCTGCTCGTCGTCCAGCTCACTCCCATCAGCCTGCTCGCCAGCGGCGTCGACCGGGTCCTGAGCGTCGTTGCGGGCGTCTCGCTGGCCGTCGGCTTCACGGTGGTTTTCCCGCTCACCTGGTGGAGCCTCGGCCTGCTGATCGCGGTCTCGCTGCTCGTCGGCCTGGCCATCCGGCTCGGTCCGAACCTGGTCGAGGTGCCGATCAGCGCGATGCTCGTCGTCGGGGTGGGAACGCTCGGTGTGGAGTCGGCTGGCTGGCAACGACTGTCCGAAACCCTGGTCGGCGCCGCGGTCGGTGTCTTGTCGAACCTGCTGTTCCCTCCGAAGGTCACCACCGACGAGGCCGGTGAGGACATCGCCGCCCTCGCCGACGAGCTGGCACGGTTGCTCCAGCGGGCGGCCGACGAGCTGTCGGGCCGCGAGCTCAGCGGTGATGAGGTGTCGGCCTACGCCACCACCTGGCTGGACGACTCCCGGCTGCTGACCTACGACATCCCGCGGATCGGTTCCGCGCTGCTGCGCGCAGAGCAGTCCCGCCGGCTCAACCTCCGGGCGCTCGGCACCCCCGATGTCGGTCCCGGCCTGCGCCAGGGGTTGGAGGCCCTCGAGCACTCCTCCGTGACGGTGCGCAGCATGTTCCGATCCATCAAGGACGCCGTCGACGACCCCGGCTGGCCGGGTGGCGAGGTGGCGGCCGCCAGCGCCGTCGTGATCGCGGAGTTCCTGCGTGACCTGGCCGGTGGCATCGGCAGCTTCGGCGAGCTCGTCCGCGCCGAGGCGCAGCCGCACGACCTGGACCGCACGCCGCAGGTCACGCGGGTCCGCGAGGGCAGGGAGGGACTGCGCGAGGCCCGGGCGCGCATCAACGACCTGCTGCTCACCGACAGCGGCCCGGTGCTCACCGAGCTGCACTTCGCGCTGATCACGACGGTCAAGCGGCTGCTGCGTGAGCTGGACTTGGACGAGCGCATCCGGCGTCAGCTCAGGTCGCGGCCGGCGGCGTCACCGCTGGCGAGCCGCGCCAGGCGCAGCCGGCGGAAGCCGGACAAGGGCCAGAAGGGGGACCAGGAGCAGCAGCCGGACCAGCTGGACCGGTAGCGTCGGACCCGTCCGGCGCACTCCTGATCGAGAGCGTCGCTTCCTATATGAGTCCGATCACGGTTGGATCGCAGATGTTGCCGCAAGATGACAGCAGACACCGAGGAGGGAGCATGACGGTGGGTTCGGGCACCGCAGTCAACACCGGGACCAGCACGCCCCACGGCGGCACGCTCGGCGCGCCCGGCAGGCGTATCCGCTGATGGCGCACGGTGTCCTCGGGCCCCAGCGGGCCGACATCCCCGACAAGACCCTGCGCCAGGACCGGTGGTGGCTGCAGCCGGCCGTGACCTTCGTGGTGTTCAGCGCGTTCGTCGTCTACGCCACCTGGCGGGCCCTCGCTGGCGCCGACTACTACTCCACGCCGTACCTGTCGCCGTTCTACTCCCCCTGCCTGAGCACCGACTGCGTCGAAGGCTCCAGCGACTTCGGGCAGCCGATCGGCTGGTTCCCGCTATCGCCGGCGCTGCTGATCTTGATCTTCCCGCTCGGCTTCCGGATGACGTGCTACTACTACCGCAAGGCCTACTACCGGTCGTTCTGGCTGTCCCCGCCGGCCTGCGCCGTCGCCGAGCCGCACAAGGCGTACTCCGGCGAGACCCGGTTCCCGCTGATCTTCCAGAACGCGCACCGCTGGTTCTTCTACGCGGCCTTCGTGGTCTCGCTCATCCTCACCTTCGACACCGTGCTCACCTTCCGCGACACTAACGGCGAGTGGGGCCACATGGGGCTCGGCTCGCTGATCTTCATCGTCAACATCGTGCTGATCTGGGCCTATACGCTGTCGTGCCACTCCTGCCGGCACGTCGTCGGCGGCCAGCTGCGGCACTTCTCCAAGCACCCGGTGCGCTACCGCGTCTGGACGCTGGTGTCGCGGATGAACCACGACCATCCCAAGTGGGCGTGGTACTCGTTGTTCTCCGTCGCGCTCACCGACCTGTACGTCTACCTGCTGGCCGCCGGCGTCTTCGACGACCCGAGGTTCTTCTGATGCCGACCCACCTCCCCATGCTGGAGCTGCCCCGATGAGTACGAGCGACTTCGAGCGGCACACCTACGACGTCGTCGTGATCGGCGCCGGTGGAGCGGGCCTGCGAGCGGCCATCGCCGCCCGCGACGCGGGCGCCCGTACCGCGATCGTGTGCAAGTCGCTGCTGGGCAAGGCGCACACCGTGATGGCCGAGGGCGGCATCGCCGCTGCGATGGGCAACGTGTGGTCCGACGACGGCTGGCAGGTGCACTTCCGCGACACCATGCGCGGCGGCAAGATGCTCAACAACTGGCGGATGGCCCAGCTGCACGCGCAGGAAGCCCCGGGACGCGTCCTTGAGCTCGAGGAGTGGGGGGCGCTGTTCGACCGGACGCCGGAGGGTCTGATCTCCCAGCGCGATTTCGGCGGGCACCGCTTCGCCCGGCTCGCCCACGTCGGTGACCGCACCGGGCTGGAGATGATTCGCACCCTGCAGCAGCGGGCGGTCGCGTTGGGCATCGACGTGTTCATGGAGTGCACGGTCACCGACCTGCTCAAGGACGACGGTGCTGGGGATGGGGCCGGCGGCGGCGTCATCGCCGGCGCCTTCGGCTACTGGCGCGAGAGCGGTCGCTTCATCGTGTTCGAGTCGCCGACGGTCGTGCTCGCCACCGGCGGCATCGGCAAGAGCTACCAGGTGACCAGCAACTCGTGGGAGTACACCGGCGACGGGCACGCGCTGGCGCTGCGGGCCGGCGCCAGCCTGATCAACATGGAGTTCGTGCAGTTCCACCCGACCGGGATGGTGTGGCCGCCGAGCGTCAAGGGCATCTTGGTCACCGAGTCGGTGCGCGGCGACGGTGGGGTGCTGCGCAACTCCGAGGGCAAGCGCTTCATGTTCGACTACATCCCGGAGTACTTCAAGGCAGAGACCGCCGACTC
>JBBSNM010000089.1:0-10783 GCA_038232655.1 Propionibacteriales bacterium
CGACGCCCTCGAGGACCACCGGGTCGGTCGCGTCGTCGATCGCGATGGTGCAGCGCGGGTCTGCTGACAGGTTGCGCACCTTGCGTGCCGCGGCGCCGCTGCTGAACCAGAACGCTCCGTCGGTCCAGACCCCCCAGACCGGCATCAGGTGTGCGCGGCCGTCTGGCCAGGCGGAGGCCAGCCAGTAGTCATGGCTGGCTTGCAGCTTCGCCTCCGCCCAGGACCACGGCAACAAGCCGCTGCCCTCATCGGGGGGCAGGACTCCGTAGCCGGGCATATGTGGCCGCGCGGCCGTCACCATGTGGTGAGACTAGACCTGCAGCCACCCCCGGTCACGGCCAGCGAAAGCGGGTGACGTCGCTCGGGAAACTCGACCAGGCGAGGGCCTTGGCGGGGGACAGCCGGCACAACCCACCGGCACAACCCACCGGCACTCTCACCCTCCCAGGAGCCCGGGTCGGGCGGGTAGCCCTGCTCGTGGTACTTGCCGAAGACCGCCGACAGGCGCGCCCCGAGCTGCGGTCCGGGCGGAGTCGTCGGCCCGGCGGTGCCCTCGACGATGACCGCTCGGGTGCCGTCCTCGAGGTGCAGCGTGCAGGCGGCGTTGCCGGCGAGGTTTGCGTACGTGGCGGGTCTGCGGCGACCCGTCGTACCAGAACGCCCCGTCCAGCCAGACCCCCCAGCGCGGCACGACGTGCGGACGGCCGTCGGGCCGGGTGGTGGCCAGCCAGTAGACGGCGACTCGACCAGCCGACGTTCTACGTCGGCCCAGTCGAGCAGTCCGGTCGAGTCGGCCGGGACGCCGTAACCGTCGGGCATCTCCGGCCGGTCGGACGTGGGGTGGTGCGTGCTCACCGGGCTCCTGATGGTCGTGGGGCGTTCGCCAGGGCGAGTCTCCCAGAGGGCATACTCGGGACCGCCGGACCACCGCAGGGGGACCACCAGTGAGCGGCGACACCCACGACACGGAGGCGGTCGCGGCGTTCGACGTCTGCGGCCCGCTGCCCAGCGGGACCACCGTGCTGGAGGCCAGCGCCGGCACCGGCAAGACGTTCACGATCGCCGCCCTCGCCACCCGCTACGTCGCCGAGGGACACGCGGAGCTGCACGAGCTGATGCTGGTGACGTTCGGCCGGGCCGCCACCCAGGAGCTGCGCGAGCGGGTACGCGAGCGGCTGGTCAGCGCCGAGCGCGGGCTGGGCGACCCGTCGTACGCGCGCACCGCGGGCGACGAGCTGCTGCGCTCGCTCGCCGACGGCAGCGACGACGAGGTCGCGATCCGGCGCAAGCGGCTCACGACCGCCCTCGGCGACTTCGACGCCGCCACCATCGCCACCACCCACGGCTTCTGCCAGCAGATGCTGACCGGGCTCGGCGTCGCCGGCGACTACGAGCCCGATGCCACCTTCGTCGAGAGCGTCGACGACCTGGTGGTCGAGGTCGTCGACGACCTCTACCTGCGCAAGTGGGGGCGGCCGGACTCGGGCGAGCCGACGATGACCCATGCCGAGATGCTCTCGCTGGTGCAGGCGGCCGTGGGCGACCGGCACGCCCGGCTGCTGCCCGCCGAGGCTGCCGACGAGCCCGCCGCAGAGCGGTACCGGCTGGCCGTGGCAGCCCGGGGCGAGGTCGAGGCCCGCAAGCGGCAGCGGCGGCTGCGCGACTACGACGACCTGCTGACCCGGCTGCGCGACGCGATGCTCGATGCCGAGCGCGGCGAGGCGGCGCGCCACCGGGTCCGCGAGCGGTACCGCGTGGTCATGGTCGACGAGTTCCAGGACACCGACCCGGTGCAGTGGCAGATCCTGCGGCTGGCCTTCCACGGTCACACCACGCTGGTGCTGATCGGCGACCCCAAGCAGGCGATCTACGCCTTCCGCGGCGGCGACGTGGTGACCTACCTCTCGGCCTCGCAGCAGGCGGCGACGCACCAGACGCTGGCCAAGAACTGGCGCAGCGACGAGGCCCTGCTCGGCGGGCTGTCCGCCGTCTTCGGCGGCGCGGCGCTGGGGCACCCCGACATCGCCGTACGCCCGGTGGCCGCCGCCTGGCCCGGTCGGCGGCTGACCGGGGCACCGGGGGAGGCGCCGCTGCGGCTGCGGGTGGCGACCCGGGCGAGTCTTGGTGCGCGCGGCCGGACCACCCCCACCGTCGGGCGGGTCCGCGACCTCGTCGCCGCTGACCTGGCCGCCGACGTTGTCCGCCTGCTCGACAGCCGAGCCACCATCACCCTCGACGGCGGCGAGCGGGTCGTCGCCCCCGGTGACATCGCGGCGCTGGTGCACACCAACAAGCACGCGCTCGTGGTCCGCGACGCGCTGGCCGCGTCCGGAGTTCCCGCGGTTCTCACGGGCGCCGTCAACGTCTTCTCCACCGCGATGGCCCGCGAGTGGCTGGTGCTGCTGCAGGCGCTGGAGCAGCCGCACCGCGGCACCCGGCTGCGTACCGCGGCGCTGGGCCGCTTCGTCGGCTGGGATGCCCGGGCACTGGCCCTGGCCGGCGACGCGGCGCTGGACGACCTCGGCCCGTTGCTGCGCGGTTGGGCCGTCGTGCTCGCCCGACGCGGCGTGCCCGCGCTGCTCGAGGCGGTGACCGAGGCGAGCGCGCTCACTGAGCGCCTCATCGCCACCCCCGACGGAGAGCGACAGCTCACCGACCTGCGGCACCTCGCACAGGTGCTGCATGCCGCGGCGGTCGACGAGCAGCTCGGCACCAGCGCGCTGGTCGAATGGCTGCACCGGCGCATCACCGACTCCGCCCGCGACCAGTCCGAGGAGCGCAGCCGCCGCCTCGAGTCCGACGCGGGCGCGGTGCAGGTCGTCACCGTGCACCGCAGCAAGGGCCTGGAGTTCCCCGTGGTCTACGTGCCGTTCGGGTGGGACCGGTACGCGCGCGTCCCCGACCACCCGCGCTTTCACCCCGAGGACGGTGTCCGCAGCCTGGACGTCGGCGGCAAGACCGGGCCGGACTTCGACCGGCACTGCCAGTCGCACAGCGCCGAGGAGGCCGGCGAGGATCTGCGGGTGCTGTACGTCGCACTGACCCGAGCCCAGTGCCAGGTCGTCACCTGGTGGGCGCCGTCCAGGAACACGCCGACCTCGGCGATGCACCGGCTGCTCTTCGACGACGCCCGCCCCGGTGGGCAGCCCCGGTCGAAGGTCGACCTGCCGGCCGACGACGACACGCTCCGCGATCGGCTGCACCGGCTCGCAGCCACCGCCGACGGCGCCGTGGCGGTCGAGGAGATCGGCCCGGTCGACGGCACGCGCTGGCAGCCGGCGACCGCCGAGCCCGGCGCGCTGGCGGTCGCCCACTTCGACCGCCCGCTCGACCGGGCGTGGCGGCGCACGTCGTACTCCGCGCTCACCGCCGGCACCCACCGGGCCGCGCAGGAGCAGGCCGGCGTCACCAGCGAGCCCGAGGACGACCCGCTCGACGACGAGCCCGGTCCGGCCAGCAGCTCGAGCGCCGACAGCGGTGCTCCGCCGGACCTGGACGAGGCCATCCTGCGCGCGGTGCCGTCGCCGATGGCGCAGCTGCCCGGCGGCACCGGTTTCGGGCTGGTCGTGCACGAGCTGCTGGAGACCGCCGACGCCGCCGCCCCCGACCTGCGAACCGAGCTGGTCGAGGCCAGCCGTGCGGTGCTGGCACGGCGCCTCGGCGTGCCGTACGACGCGGCGGCGCTGGCGGAGGCGCTGCTGCCGGCGCTGATGACACCGCTCGGCCGACTGGCCAACGGGCTGCGGCTGGCCGACATCACACCTGCGGACCGGTTGGCCGAGATGGACTTCGAGCTGCCGCTGGCCGGCGGCGACGACCCGGTCGAGTCCGCGGCGACGGTGAGTGCGATCGCCGACCTGCTGCGGCGGCGGCTGCCAACCGGCGACCCCTTCGCGTCGTACGCCGACCTGCTCGGCGGGCCGGGGGTCGAGCACCAGCAGCTGCGCGGCTACCTCGTCGGCAGCCTGGACGCCGTGCTGCGCCTGCGCACCGGCGACGGCGAGCACCGCTACCTCGTGGTGGACTACAAGACCAACTGGCTGGGCGACGATGGGCCCGCGGGCGAGCTGAGCGCCTGGCACTACCGCCCGGCCGCGCTGGCCCAGACGATGCTGGCGGCGCACTACCCGCTGCAGCTGCTGCTGTACCTGGTCGCCCTGCACCGCTACCTGCGCTGGCGCCAGCCCGGCTACGACCCGGACCGCCACCTCGGCGGCGGGCTGTACCTGTTCGTCCGCGGCATGTGCGGCCCCGACACACCGGTGGTCGACGGTACCGCCACCGGGGTGTTCGCCTGGTCGCCGCCACCGGGCCTGGTCGAGGCGCTGTCCGGGCTGCTGGCGGGGGAGCGGCCATGATCGACACCGACCCGTACGACGTCCGGCTGGCCGTGCGGGCCACCGGCCTGCTGCGCGACTTCAACCGGGCCGGGGTGCTGTCGGCCGCCGACGTGCACGTGGCCGGGCGGCTCGGACGCCTGGGCGGCGAGACCGACGAGCAGGTGCTGCTCGCCGCCGCCCTGGCAGTGCGCGGCGTACGGCTCGGGTCGGTCTGTGTGCACCTGGCCCGCGTGAACGAGACCGTGGCCGTCGACGACGATGCGGCCCCCGAGACCGCGGCGCTGGCCTGGCCCGAGCCGGCCAGCTGGCTGGAAGCCTGCGCAGCCAGCGCGCTGGTGGCGGTCGGGGCAGACGCTGGGCCCAACGCCGGCCAGGCGTGCCCACTGCGGCTGGTCGGCGACCTGCTCTACCTGGACCGGTACTGGCGCCAGGAGCAGCTGGTGCGCTCAGAGCTCGATGCGCGCACCGCCCACACGCCGCTGACCCCCGATCCGGCCGCGCTGCGCACCGCCCTCGAGCGCCACTTCCCGGGTGACCCGCCGGACCGGCAGCGGCTGGCCGCGGCCATGGCGGCGCTGCGGTCGGTGGCCGTGGTCGCGGGTGGCCCGGGGACGGGCAAGACCACCACGGTGGCGCGGCTGCTCGCCGTGCTGCGCAGCCTGCCCGTGCCGCCCCCACGGATCGCGCTGGCGGCGCCCACAGGCAAGGCGGCGGCCCGGCTGCAGGAGGCGGTGCTGGCGGAGTCGTCGGCGCACGACCTGGGCCTCGACGACGTCGCGGCGGGCACGATCCACCGCCTGTTGGGCTGGCGTTCGGGTAGCCGCAGCCGATTCCGGCACCACCGCGACAACCGGCTCCCGTATGACGTGGTGGTCGTCGACGAGACGTCGATGGTCTCGTTGACCCTGATGTCACGGCTGCTGGAGGCGGTGCGCCCGGAGGCAAGGCTGGTGCTGGTCGGCGACCCCGACCAGCTCGCGTCGGTCGAGGCCGGCGCGGTGCTCGGTGACCTGGTGGCCCGGCCGCCCGCACCCGCTGCCAGGCCGCCCGCTCGGCTGGGGGAGGTGGCCGCTGCCGACCTGGACCAGGTCGACTCGGACCTGCTGCGAGGCGGGGTCGTGCGCCTGACGACCGTGCACCGCTTCGGCGCGGAGATCGACGCGCTCGCCGGGGCGGTGCGAGCCGAGCGCCCGGCCGAGGTGCTGGCGATCCTGCGGGGCGGCAGCGAGGCGGTCAGCTTCGTCGAGGTGCCGGACGGCACGCCCGAGCCGGGCGATCAACCGGCCCGGACGCTCGACGCGGTGCGTGCCGACGTGGCCTCGGCCGCGGCCGCCCTGACCGGCGCAGCCCGGTCCGGTGCTGTCGCCGAAGCGCTCGCCCTGCTGGAGCGGCACCGGCTGTTGTGCGCACACCGGCGCGGGCCGTACGGCGTCAGCTGGTGGAGCCGGCAGGTCGAGCGGTGGGTGACCGCGGCGGTGGACGGTGCGGGCGATGAGGGGGAGTGGTACGTCGGGCGGCCACTGCTGGTCGATGCCAACGACTACGAGCTGGAGCTGTTCAACGGCGACACCGGTGTGGTGGTCGCCCAGGACGGGCGTGGGCCGGTGGCGGCGTTCCTGCGCGGCAAGGAACCGCTGCTGGTCAGTCCGACCCGCCTGTCCGCGGTGCAGACCGTACATGCGATGACGGTCCACCGGGCGCAGGGCAGCCAGTTCGACACCGTGACGCTGGTACTGCCGCCGCCGGACTCGCCGCTGCTCACCCGCGAGCTGCTCTACACCGCGCTCACCCGGGCCCGCTCACACGTCCGGGTGGTCGGAACCGAGGCGGCGGTGGTGCGGGCGGTCCGTCGACCGATCGTGCGGGCGAGTGGACTGCGCCGGCCTGCCGGGCCGGGTGGCGGGTGAGCGGGCCGCGTCCGTGCCTTTGCCACACTGGTGGGCATGGCCGGGCAGTTCGTGGTGGCGCGCAACCCCGATCCCGCCTCGAGCCTGCGGTATCTCCTGCGGGTGCCGCTGCCCGGCGGTGACGTGCTGCTGAAGGCGCGCGAGGTCTGGCCGCGAGCCGCCAAGGTCTACTGCCACCGGGCCGAGAGCTGGCCGGCGTGGGCCGACATCGTCGAGACCGTGCCGGTGCGGTCGTGCCTGCGGCGAGGGGCCGCCATCGACCTGGTGCTCGACCGGCAGCGCGAGAACCGCTCGCAGTTCGTCCTCACCCACGTCCGCGGCGGCCGGGAGGCGATCTTTTGGCAGACCGCCCGCACCGCCAAGCAGGCGCGGCCGGGCGTGGACCTGCCGAGCGCGCGGGCGGCCGGGACGGCCGACCTGGAGATCGTCGTGGACTCCCACGAGCGCTACCCGTACACCTTTGGCGCCCAGCAGGTCGGCACCCGCCGGCAGGCGCTGCCCGCCGGTGACTACGGCATCGTGCATGACGGTCGGCTGCTGGCCGCGGTCGAGCGCAAGAGCCTCGACGACCTGGTCTCGACGCTGACGAGCGGCAAGCTCAAGTACGTGCTCGGCGAGCTGGCGGCGCTGCCACGCGCGGGGCTCGTGGTCGAGGAGCGGTGGTCGGCGGTGTTCAAGCTGGAACGCGTTCGCCCGTCGGTGGTCGCGGAGGGGCTGGCGGAGGCGCAGGTGCGCTGGCCGCAGGTCCCGATCGTGTTCTGCGAGACGCGGCCGCTGGCCCAGGAGTGGACGTTCCGCTTCCTCGGGGCCGCCCGGGCGGCGATGCTCGAGGACGAGCACGCCATGGGCCGGCTCGCCGCGCTGCCACGAGTCGAGGAACGCGGCCCGCCGCGGTCGGCTCTCATCCGGTCCTGGGCGCGGGCGCGCGGGCTCGCGGTGTCCGACCGTGGGCGGGTACCCGGCTCGGTCGTTGCCGCGTACGAGGCCGACCAGGGCCCCGCTCCGGGATGACCTGGAACACCCACTCCCAGCACCCCGACCGGCTCAGTGGTCAGGTACGACAGCTCACGGGGCGTACGGCTGTCGTTGGTGACCACTGAGCGGTGGGTGCGGACCGTGGGCTACGCCGGCCGGGCCATGTCCAACGCCTGCTCGGTGGACAGGTCCATGTCGTGCACCTGCCGTGCGTGCGTCTGGGCCTTGACGACCACGTCGTCGCTGTCTGCGCCCTCCAGCACCGTTCCGCACGGGCACTCGATGAGCTTTGTGGTCCCTGCTGCCATGGCTCCTCCTGACTGGTGGTTCCTGCCAAACTATGCCGGTCGCCTTGCCATGCGCTTGGCGACGCCTTGGCGGGACATTGGAGCAGGCTGTGCTGCGGATCTACCTGGCCGGACGGGTCATGATCGAGTCCGCAGACACGGTGTTGGACTCGGCGGCGTTCCCCGGTCGGCAGGGGCGGTTGGCCTTCGCCTACCTGGCCGTGGCGCCGCGCAGGGTCGATCGCGACCAGCTTGCCGAGGTCCTCTGGCCCGATGGGGTGCCGGCCGCCTGGGACCCGGCGCTGAGCGCCGTGGTGAGCAAGCTGCGCCGGCTGCTGGCCGGCGTCGGGGACCACGGCGGCGACTGGCTGGAGGGGGTGCGGGGCGGCTACGAGCTGCGGCTCCCGGCGGGCAGTTGGATCGACCTGCGCCAGGCGGTCAACTGCCTTGACCGCGCCGAGGGGGCCGTCGCCTCGGGCGAGGGGCGCGCTGGGTGGTCAAATGCCGCCGTGGCCACCGCCATCCTGCGCCGGCCGTTCCTGCCTGGGGACACCGGACCCTGGGCGGACGACACCCGCCGCATGCTGCACGACTACGAGGTACGCGCGTACGAGACCCTCGCGGGCGCCTGGCTGCTGTGCGGAAACGCCGAGGCGGCGGCGGTGGCGGCACGCACGGCCGTGGACCTGGCGCCGTTCCGGGAGTCGTGCTACGCCCGGCTGATGCGGGCACACCTGAGCGCGGGCAACCGCGCCGAGGCGGTGCGCGTCTACCACGAGCTGAGCGGCCTGCTGCGGGAGTCGTTGGGCGTCTCGCCAGCAGGCGAGGTCGAGCAGCTGTTCCGACGAGCCCTTGGCTGACGGGCACCGGGCCGTGGCCGCCGCTACGCCCCTACGTGGTCAGCTACGACAGCTCGGCGGGCGTGCCGCTGTCGTATCTGACCACACTCCGCGGTCGAGCCAAGTGGGACGACTGGGCGCCTACCCGGCGCGGGCACCGCCCGTCCCGGTCGCTGTTCAACGCTGGCCGGCCGCCAGCGACGTTTCCCACAGCACCGTGCCGTTGATGTCGATCAGCCGCACGGTGAAAGTCTTGGTCGCCGCGTCGATCGCGACCTCGCCGACAAACTGCGCACCCTCGGCCGGCGAGGCGTTCACCCGCGGCGGTCCCTGCTGGAAGGCCACCCTCGGCCCGAAGGTGGCGTCCAGGTCGTTGGGCCCGAACCCGCCGGCCTCGCACGGCCGTCAGACACGTCGCCGGACTGCACCCCATCGCTCAGCTGCGGCCGGTCGCGTCGGGTGAGGGCCGGGATGCCGGCGCGTGCGGTTGCGAGCGCCGCGCCCGCCGGGGTCGTCGACGCGACAGGGGCTGTGCCCAACGCGGCGGACGTGCGGAGCAGTGAGCGGCGGGAGATCGCGGTCATGGCGGCACGCTGGCGGCGCGGGGCGACGGCGCGGGGCGACGCAGTGGCGACGTCCCGGTGTGTGGCAGATGAACGGTTCGACCCATCTGCGTAGATCGCCCCGGCACTCCGGGAGCCTTCGTGATCGACCCCACGTACCGGCTGGCCCATTCGGGCCATGGTTCGTCGATTCCGGGTGACCCGCGGTGGATGTCACCGTATATTCTTTCGCGGAGGACTTGACCTGTGGCGGCTAGTCCCGTCAGATCAATGGGGCACCCCACCGCACTGCCTTTGGTGAGGCATGGGGGCTGGCAGGTCAGGCATCAGATGCATATTCGGGGAACGGTGGAGTAGTCGATGGGCGCGCGACGTGGACGGTGGCCGGTGGCCAGCCAGGCGCCGTCGCGTCGGGGGCGGCTGCCCGTCGCGCAGGCCACGGTGGCGGTGACGGTGACCGCGCTTCTCACCGCCTCGACGTGGGGAGGCTCGGCCGTCACGCTGGGTGTGCAGTCAGGCGCCGCTGCGGTAGTTGGCGAGCGTGGACAGCCCGACAGCGAGGTGGCGACCGTGCCAACCTCCGTGTCGTCGTGGGTGTCGCAAGCACTCACAGCCCAGGCCGGGGCAGCACCGTTCGGCGAGGCCAGCAGCGGGCTCTTCGGCCTGTCCGACAACAAGCAGCCGATCGTTCTGGACGCTGACGAGGAGCCGCTCGGACGCGGTGGCCGCAACCAGATCCCCGCCTCGTCGGCGTCCGTCGCGGGCATTCCGACGGCAGCGCTCGCCGCGTACCGCAACGCGGAGTCGATCCTGCTGACGGTCAAGCCGTCCTGCAACCTGTCGTGGAGCCTGCTGGCAGGTATCGGCCGGGTCGAGTCCGACCACGGCCGGTACGGCGGGGCGGTGGTCAACCGCGACGGCCGGGCCGAGCCAGAGATAATCGGTGTGCCGCTCAACGGCGTCGGGCCGGTCGCGGCGATCGCCGACTCAGATGGCGGCCGACTCGACGGCGACACCAAGTGGGATCGCGCCGTCGGGCCGCTGCAGTTCATCCCCACCACCTGGGACGTCGTCGGGTCCGATGGCGACGGCGACGATGTTCGAGACCCGCACGACTTCGACGACGCCGCCCTTGCCGCGGCGGTCTACCTTTGCTCGGGCGGCGGCGACCTGGGCACGCGGGCCGGCGCCGAGGCGGCCGTGGGCCGGTACAACCACTCCGACGAGTACGTCGCTCTGGTGCTGGCCTACGCCGGTGCGTACGAGAACGGCCAGCTGCCTGACGACCTCGAGGTGCCGACCCCGCCGACGGACACCCCCGCGCTGCCGACAGTTGACGAGCCCGTCACCCAGCCACCGGTTGGCCCCCCGCTCGATACCGGAGCCGACGACGTGCGCCCACCGCGGGGCAACGGCGGTGGAGGCGCGTCGGGCAACGGCGATGGCAACAACGGCCCGGTCGGCTCCGGCGGCTCGGGTGGTGGCGGCAGCGGCTCGGGTGGTAACGGCCCGGGCGGCTCGGGCGGCGGTGGAAATGGCTCGGGCGGCGGTGGAAATGGCTCGGGCGGCGGTGGAAATGGCTCGGGCGGCTCGGGCGGCGGTGGCAACGGCCCCAACGCCAGCCCGGATCAGCCGGGACATGATCTTGACAACGGCCCGAGCGACCTTCCGCCCACCGGCGGCGGCAACTCCGGCGGCGGCAACTCCGGCGGCGGCAACACCGGCGGCGGCAACTCCGACGGCGGCAACCCCGGCGGCACCGGCGGCGGAGGCACTGGCGACGGCAACACCGGCGGCACCGGCGGCGGCGGAGGCACCGGCGACGGAAACACCGACGACGGAAACACCGACGACGGAAACACCGACGACGGA
>JBBSNM010000090.1:0-10582 GCA_038232655.1 Propionibacteriales bacterium
ACGTCATAGCGCCGGACAGCAGACATCCGCTGCGCTTCGTCGGGCCTCAGCTCGGAAGAGGCATCGGCGCCTATGACTTGGCAGTCTGCGCTCCTGGGTTGAGACGCGACGGCCCGCGCGCGCCCACCCTGGCCTTGCGGCCTTTGTCTTGCTGCACTCTAAGTCCCCTGACTCGCTCGCTACCGGCTCGGAGCGGGCACTGTCGTGCACGTGGCCGACAGTGCCCGCAAGCCCCTTGTCACCAGCGAGTCTAGTCTCGCTGGTGCGTCTGCGCACCGGGACTTGTCTCCTCTTGAAGGACCCTGGTGCGTGTCCCGGCACGGCCTTGACCTGCCGGCCGAGGCGCGTGAGACGTTGGTCCGGGCCTGGCGGCGGTTGCGGCCCTGGCCGTACACCCGCCCCGGCCTGGCGGTGGTTGCGGTTGGGGTTCCGCACGGCCACGCTGTCCAATGGGCACGTGGCGCTGCTGGTCGACCTGTTCGGCTTCGCCGACCTCAGAGTGGACGCGATCCTGTCAACGCAGCTCGCCGGCAGCTACAAGCCCGACCCACAGGTGTACCGGTACGGGGCCGAGCTGCTCGGATGCGAGCCGGGACAGGCCACGATGGTGGCCGCCGCCCATGGCGACGACCTGGTTGCGGCGGAGAGGGTCGGGCTGCGCCCGATCTTCGTCCGCCGGCCTCAGGAGTGGGGCCCGGGCGACGGCGGGGAGCCGCCCGCCGGGCTACCGGACCTGATCGTCGCCGACGGCCTCGAGCATCTGGCCAGCCTCCTCGGCTGCTGATGCCGGCTATTCGCCGGGGGGCGCCGTCCTCGTTGGAGTGCGGCGCGGCCTACTCAGACTCGTACTTGAACGACAGCTGGAGCTTGGTCCGATAGACCAGGCGGGCGTCGTCGACGACGACGTCCTGCTTGACCACCTCGGCCACGCGGAGTCCGCGCAGCGACCCTCCGGCCGTGCTGAGCGCCTCGGCGGCGGCCTCTTCCCACGAGGAAGAACTCGTCCCGATGACGTCGATCACCCTATACACGCTCATGAAAGCCTTCCTTTCGCTCGCGGAGGCGATGATGTTACCGCTTGAACGCGGCCCGAGCCCGCACGCTATCAATGGTCAGGTCGTGCGGCGCTAGCCTCTCCCTTGCCACGGTGTTGCGACCCTCGACACCGAGCCGAATCCGCCCGGAGCGGCAGGCGAATTCGGTGCCGCCTGGCGGTCGGGTTTGACGTGGCGTCATCGCTGAGCCTGAGGACCGGCCAGCGGACGCTCACACCGGATCGACCACTCTGCTCACGATCCATGCGTGCTTGCCGACCTGCCGGCCGCGGGTGAATCCGTACTGCTCGAGGAGTTCGACCGTGGCGCTGAACAGGAAACGGCCCTGCGCCTCGCGGCCGGTGGTGACTTCGGAGATGGCCTCGACGAGGCCGCCGCCCGCGTGGGCGATCTCGAGTGCGCCTTCCAGCGCAGCACGTGCGATGCCCTGGCCGCGATGCGACTTGTCGATGTAGACGCAGGTGATTCGCCAATCCGGACGTGGCGGCGGGTCCTTGTCGTACTCGCGCTTGTGCTTGATCCCCGCGAGTTCCTCGGGACTGCCGTACTGACACCACCCCTGTGCGGCGCCGTCCTCGTCGAGGACGAGCGCGGCGTGCGCGCGACCGGTCCGGACCCGGTCCTCCTTGACCGCGCGATAGTCGATCCCCTTCTGGCCGCACTCCGGGTGGTAGCCGATGCACCAGCACCCGCCGTAGACCCCGTTGTTGCGCTCGACAAGCTCCGCGAAGGCATCCCACGTGGAGGCGTCCAGAGGTCGGATCGTGTACGACATCGTCGAGTCCCTTCGGGCGCGAGTGCTCCCATCTTCTCAGCCCATGAGCTCAACGCGCACGACTGCTCGCCGCTTCGTCGGTCGGCTCACCTCCGTGAACCCTGCGTCGAGAAGCGGGGGCAGGAGGCCGCAGTGGAGTTCCTCGTCGATGGCGTGCGGCGTGGTCATCGGGTACGCCTCGATGGCTCGGGCACCCCTGTCCCGTGCGAAGCGGACAGCCGCATCAACGAGGGTCCGGCTGACGCCCCGGCGGCGGAACCCGGCTCGGGTGAAGAGACAGGTGATCGCCCAGACTGTGCGGTCCTGCTTGTCCTCGCCCCGTCCGGACCACGGCACCCTGTGGTCGCGAAGCAGGCTCTCGTAGTGGCACCTGGGCTCGACGGCGCACCAGCCCACCGGTACGTCGTCGAGGTAGGCGACGAGCCCGCTCGTGTCGGGGCCACCGGGGTCGCCGCACGAGGTCTGGACTCGGAGGCGGTGTGCCCGCTCCTCGACCGGCGTCGAGCCGAAGGACTCACGTGGCGCAAGCTTGTAGCGCTGGCACTGACACCGTGCGGCCTGACCGCGGGTGCCGAGGATCGCCTGTAGGTCGCCGCAACTGGCTTGAGTGGCAGGAACCACGGTGGGCGATCCGGCCCCCGGCTGGGGTGTGATGTCAGACATCGGCAGCCGCGGCAGCAAGGAGCCGGGCGAGCTCGATCGGCTTGCTTACCATCGGCCAGTGGCCCGAGTCGATGTCGACGAAGTCAAGGTGCTTGGCCGCGGCGAGCTCGGGCACGTCACCGGCGTCGATCCACTCCCTCGCCTGAGCGGGGCCAAACTCGGGGCACACGAGCACGACCGGGACGTCGAACCGTCGCTCGTCCGCCAGACGCACAACCCCTCTGGTGACCCCCTCGGGTACGGGGATCGCAGCAGCCGCGATGCTGCGCCTGGCCTCCTCGTCAAGGTCAGCGGAGTCCGGCCCCTCGAAGGGGTCCCACCCCGGGACGGCCATGACGCCGTCCTGCGGCTCGAAGAGGTCGGCGTAGAGCTCCCCGTCGGCGGACGGGAAGCCGCCGATCAGGGCGACCGCGGCCACCTTCTCCGGTCGCGCATCAGCGGCCAGCCACGCCAGCGTGCAGGCGGCGGAATGCCCCACCACCATCGGCTTCTCGGTCGCCGAGTCCACGGCGGCGAGCACCGCTGCCACCTGGTCGTCGAGGGTGGCGGACGCAGACCCGTCACCCTGGCCCGGGAGGGTGAGCGGCACGGGGCGGTGGCCGAGCTCTTCGAGCGCGGGCACGACGCCGTCCCACGCGGATCCGTCGAGCCACAGGCCAGCGATCAGCAGCATGTCCATGGTCGGTTCTCCCCCTTCAGGGCGGTCAGATCACGTTCGGCGTAGAGCCGGTGTTCCCATTCCTCGTTGACGACGATGCGAAGACATTCCTTGACGGGAAAGTTCTCCACCCGGGGCCAGCCGGGCTCGGTGCGCGTCACCTCGGCGGCAAGCTGCTCGTCGGTGAGAGATTCCATGACCTGGCCGACCATCGCCTGGCGTTCGCGTCGGACCGTGAGCACCTCGTCGAGCGAGGGTCGTGCCTCGCGGTCCCACGGGATACCGTCCCACCCGGGCGCCTCGTCCCACGGCAGGTCCAACGGGTGCCACGGCGACGCACTGCCGAGGACCATCCGGCCCACCCAGGCAGCGCTGGCGAAGTTGAGGTGCCGAAGGGTCTGGATGAAGGACCACTCGTCGTCGACGCTGCGGTGCAGCGCCGGCTCGGGGAACGTCCTCGCCCGCGCGACGGTGCCCTCCCACAACCGCTCCAGGATCGCCCACGCCGTACGGAACCCGTCGCCGTCGTCGGGGCGCATCCTCGCCCGCTCGGGCATGCGCCGGTTCAGCTCGGCGTCGACGAGCGGTGCGATGTCGACGCCGTTCACGACGACATTCTGCAACTCGCCGCTGATCTCGACGTCGTCCAACTCGACGCCGCGCATGCGGATCTGCGTGAGGTCGACTGCGCGCATGCTGGCGTCGCTGAGCGACACCTGGGTGAAGGACGCCCCTCGGAGGCGCACGCGCTCGAAGCGTGCTCCGGTGAGGTCCTGCTCGCGGAACTCGGTCATGAAAACTACGCTAGGACCAGTTCCGGACGATCGCCTTCCGGTTCATCGGGTTGGCCGCCTAGTCTGGCCGGGGTGTCGAGCGATCTCAGCCCCACCGCACGCGCTCTGCGTGCCCTCGAGATCCTCCAGACCCGCCCCGGCACAACGGCCGGCGAACTGGCCGAGCGGTTGGGTGTCACCGAGCGGGCCGCGCGTCGCTACGTCGGGATCCTGCGGGAGGCGGGCATCCCCGTCGAGTCAGCCCGGGGCCCCTATGGCGGGTACCGGCTCGGCATGGGGACGAGGCTGCCCCCGGTCGTCTTCACCGAGGCCGAGGCACTTGGCCTGGTCATGGCGGTGCTCGACAACCAGCCGGCAGCCGCCGACGTCGACGACCTCGTCGGCTCTGCCCTGGGCAAGGTCGTCCGGGCACTGCCCGTGAGCGTCTCCCGGCAGGCGGCGGCGCTGCGGGAGCACGCGTCGACCGCACCCGACCGGCGCTCGACCCGTCCAGACCCCGCCATCACCAGCGCACTGGTCGCTGCCGTCGCGGCCCGACGTGGCGTACTGGTCACGTACCGAAGCGAGTCCGGCAACGAGTGGGAGACCCAGGTGGACCCCTGGGCGGTCGTCGTCCGCTACGGGCGGTGGTACCTCCTGTGCCACTCCCACCGCGCGGACGCGATCCGCACCTACCGGCTCGACCGGGTCCGCGCGGTCCAACAGACCGAGCACACGTTCGATCCGCCCGACCTCGCCGACCCGGTGGCAGTGCTGGAGGAGAACCTGGGCACCGGGTGGGAGTTCCCGACCCGCGTGATCTTCGACGCCCCACTGGCTGCGGTGGCGCCGTGGACCCGACCACCCATGGGACGACTCGAACCGCTGGGAGACCGGTGCGTGCTCGTCGGCAGTACGAGCAACCCGGAGATGTACGCGCAGGAGTGGCTGGCGAGCGTGCCGTTCGGCTTCCGCGTCGACGGCGGGCGAGAACTCCGTGCCGCGGTCGCAACGCTCGCTGCACGTTTCGCCGCCGCCCTGGCGGACCAACCCTGACGCGGGACAGGCCAAGCGCTGCCATTGCTGCGTGCGGTACGCGTCGGCGCGCCCGTGGATGTCACGGACGGTCACCATGTGCCGGTCGTCGTCGATGCGATAGCGGACTTGCTCGCGGCTCGTCGGCTGGCCCCCGCGAGGTGCTCGCACGATCACGGCTCCGTGCGATCGAGCCGACCGACCCCGCCCTACTTCGGCGGCAGCGAGGCTGCGTACGTCACGCCGACCCGGACCCAACGACCAAGCTCCTCGTCCGAGGAAACGGCGGACGGGTAGACGTGAGCCCAACCGTTAATCGCGCGCCCGCGCATCTCGAACCGGCTGACCCCGTCCTCGCGCGCCAGAGAGTCCATCTCGCCCGGATCGACCCGGAGCAGGAGCCCGCCCTGGCCGCTCGCACTCACCGCCATGTTCTCGTAGACCAGGAACGCCAGCCCGCCAAACATCCGCTTCTCGGTCACGCCGTCCTGATCCTGGATCGCGGAACGGATGCGGTCGGCGAGGTCTTCGTCGTACGCCATGGCCCAGGCTCCCACGCTGGCTCACTCGGTTCCGTAAGCACCGGTCTGCCGGCCTGGAGGGTGCCCACGGCACCGAGTGGTGCGGCCACCGGCCATGGCAGCAGGTGACGTCCACACCGGCGGGGTCGTGGAGCAGGTCCCCTCTGCCATCCCCCGGCGCCGGTCGGTCGGGATGTCAGGCGCAGCAGTCGCAGCCGCAGTCGCAGCTCTGCTCGCTGTTGCCGCAGCAGCCGCAGGTGCATCCCGGCTCGCTGGCCGGGCTGTTCTCCGTCGCGTGCGTGGTCATGGCTTGCCTCTCAATCGGTTCGGTCCGGGTAGAGCTCGGTGAAAAGCTCGGGGTCGATCCACGCGTCCAAGGTTAGAACCCTCGCGTGGGTCACTCGGTGCCGTCCGCACCGGTCGGCCGGCCCGGAGGGTGCCGGAGGCACCGAGCACGGTGGTCAGCTCGACGATGCGCTGACCGCGCTTGTGCGCGTCGGCCACACGTCTGGGTCGGCCACGGCTGTCGGCGTGACGGCCGCGGCCAGAGTCGCCATCGGCCTGTCCAGTCGGAGCTGATGCGTCCTGGGCACCCCGCGTGGCTCACTCGGTTCCGCCCGCACCGGTCGGCCGGCCCGGAGCGTGCCCACGGCACCGGATGATGCGGCCACGGCCGTACGGGGCAGCGGTGGCCGCACGCAGCCACCGGGCTACGGGGCAGCGGTGGCCGCACGCAGCACCGCCGCCCCACCCCGGTCGGGGCAGGGCGGCGGCCAGACAGCTCGCGCGGTGGCTGCGCTCAGCTCTGCTGCACGCGCACCCCGGTCTCGATCTTGTCGCCGAGCTGCTTGTCCACGTTGCGCCAGTACTCGAACGCGCGGGCCAAGATGGGCTCGCTCACCCCGTCGAGCAGGTGGCCGATGATGTTGTTCGCCAGCCGCTCGCGGGCGTCGTCGTCGAGCACCTCGCGGACCATCGTCCCGGCCTGCCCCCAGTCGTCGTCCTCGGCTCGCAGGGTGTACGCCGAGCGCACCATCTCGCCGTCGCTGGCCCACACCGCCGCCTCGGGGTAGCGCTCCGCGTCGGCCTGCGGGCCGCCGTACGAGTTCGGCGCGTACACCGGGTCGGACACGTTCTGCACCCGCATCGCCCCGTCCTTGGAGTAGCTGTGCACCGGCGACTTGGGGGCGTTGACGGGGATCTGCTGGTAGTTCACCCCGAGCCGGGCGCGGTGCGCGTCGGCGTAGGAGAACCCGCGGGCCAGCAGCATCTTGTCCGGGCTGAGCCCCGTGCCCGGGACGGTGTTGTTGGGCTGGAACGCCGCCTGCTCCATCTCGGTGTGGTAGTCGCTGACGTTGCGGTTCAGCGTCATCTTGCCGACCTCGATCAGCGGGTAGTCGCTGTGCGGCCACACCTTGGTCAGGTCGAACGGGTTGAACCGGTAGGTCTTGGCGTCCTCGAACGGCATGATCTGCATGTTCAGGGTCCAGCTCGGGTGGTTGCCGCTCTCGATCGAGTCGTACAGGTCACGCTGGTGGTAGTCGGCGTCGGTGCCGGCGAGGTCGTCGGCCTCCTGCTGGGTGAGGTAGTCGATGCCCTGGTCGGTCTTGAAGTGGTACTTCACCCAGAACCGCTCGCCCGCGGCGTTGACCCACATGTAGGTGTGGCTGGAGTAGCCGTTCATGTGCCGCCAGGTCTTCGGGATGCCCCGGTCGCCCATCAGCCAGGTCACCTGGTGCGCCGACTCCGGCGACAGCGTCCAGAAATCCCACTGCATGTCGTGGTCGCGCAGGTTGTTGTTCGCGCGCCGCTTCTGCGACCGGATGAAGTGCTGGAACTTCATCGGGTCGCGGATGAAGAACACCGGGGTGTTGTTGCCGACGATGTCGAGGTTGCCCTCGCTGGTGTAGAACTTCACCGCGAACCCGCGCGGGTCACGCCAGGTGTCCGGGCTGCCCCGCTCGCCGGCCACGGTGGAGAACCGGATGACCATCTCGGTGCTGGCGCCGGGCTGGAACACCGCCGCCTTCGTGTACGCGCTGACGTCGCCCGTCACCTCGAACGTGCCGAACGCGCCGCCGCCCTTGGCGTGCGGCTGGCGCTCGGGGATCCGCTCGCGGTTGAACTGGGCCATCTGCTCGATCAGGTAGGTGTCCTGGAGCAGGATCGGACCGTCGGGACCGACGGTGAGCGAGTGCTCGTCACTTGCGACCGGAACACCGGCGTCCGTCGTCGTCGGCTTGGGCTGGCTGATGGTCACTGCCGTGCCTCCTCGTTCGTGGTGGTGTGCTGCTGTCTGGTGCAGGTGGGGCACCAGCCCCAGAAGATGACCTCCGCCTCGTCGACCACGAAGTCGTGGTCGTCGACCGGGGTTATGCAGGGCGGGTCGCCGACCACGCAGTCGACGTCGTCCGTACGCCCGCAGCCGCGACAGACCAGGTGGTGATGGTTGTCGCCGGCGCGACGCTCGAAGCGGGCGGGGTGACCCGCGGGCTCGATCCGCCGTACGAGACCGGCGTCGGCGCACGCGGCGAGCACGCTGTAGATCGCCTGCGTCGACACCGAACCGAGCTGGGCGCGCACACCCGAGGCGACCGCGCCCGCGGTGGAGTGCGGGTGGTCCACGAGCCAGGTCAGGACCGCTCTGCGGGGCTGAGTGACCCGCATCCCGACCCCGCGCAGGTCATCCAGCGCGGTGGCGTCCGGGTCGACGGATATCGGTGTCATGGCTCTCACCACACTTCCCCGCTTTCCGGAATGAGTCAAGTCTTCGGGGCGATCGTCTCGGCTTCCGACGCTCGGGGCACCGCGCCGTTCCCGACAGGGCGCTTGTCTCGCAACGACCGTCCGAGTGATGATCGTCAATGCTCGATCACCATCCCGCCACACCGTGCTGAACCGCGCCGCCGCCGTTGCCGCGGCACTTTCCACGGCCTGGACGCTTCGGCACCTGCGGTCCGAGGCGGTGCGCACCTGGACCCCGCCTGCACTGCCGGGGCGGCACACCGGGTCGCTGTACGCGCGTGCCGGCGATCAGGGTGACCACGCGGTGGTGTGACGGAACCGGCCGTGGGTGACGAGGCCCGGCACCAGTGGGCTAGTTTGCGTCCGAAGACATTGCCCACCGGACGGAGCGCTCATGCAGCACGACATTGTCGTGGGAGTCGACAGCAGCGAGACCAGCAAGCGGGCGGTGGAGTACGCCTGCGAGCAGACCCAGCGCGGGGACCGCGCGACGCTGCTGCTGTGCCACGTCATCCACTGGTCGCCGTACTCGTTCACCACGCCATACGAAAACGACACCCGGCCGGCTCGCAAGAAGGAGGAGATCGAGGCGGCCGAGACCCAGGTGCTTCAACCCCTGGTCGAGTTGGCACGCGAGCACGGGGTGCCGGCCGAGTCGATGGTCCGCCACGGCGACCCCGCCGACATGCTGATCCATATCGTCGACGAGGTGGGCGGCAAGGCCGTGGTCGTCGGCCGCACCGGTGACTCCCGGATGCGCAGCCGCGTCTTCGGCACCCTGCCCAGCCACCTCGTGCAGGAGTGCCCCGTTTCGGTCACGGTGGTCCCTTAACAGCCTGCCGGACTACTTCCAGCTCAGTACCCGCACGGTGGTGCCCGCGGCACTGGATCGGGTCTGGACCAGGTCGCACAGCTGGTTCGCGAGCCACACCCCGTGCCCCCGCTCCCGGCGGGACGGGTGCGTGCGCCGGCCGACGAGCGGGTCCGCCGTTGGGCTGCTGTCGCTCACCTCGCAGACCAGCGCGTCCGGCCGCTGCCACACCCGCAGCCTGCTGCTCCCGCCGCCGTGCTGGAGACTGGTCGCGGCGACCGCCGCCATCGCCGCCCCGAGGTCCCTGCCACGGCTGGCGTCGAGGCCGGCATCGGCGGCGGCGCGGGTGACGAGCAGCCGCACGGTCGCGACGTCGTCCCGACCGACATTCACCGACCGGGCTGTCTCCGGCGGCGTCGGCAGTTCGCCGGCGAACCCGACCTCGGCGTGGTGTGCGCCGCCGTACCTGGTGCTGCCTCGGTAGCCGCCGGCCTCCACCAGCGCGGGGTGGCTGCGGGTTGCCTCCTCGACGACCGACCCGTCGAGGGCGTCGACGTCGTACGGGCAGCGCAGCCAGATCGGTGCGTCCGGCGGCACCACCAGATTCACCAGGGCTTCGTGCAGCTGACACTCGACGACCTCGTCGGGCCGGCGGCCGGCCCAGACCGGTTCACCGACCCCACGCATCGGCTGACCGGCCTCGTACCCCTCGATGAAACCCTGCCAGCCGGAGATGATCCGGGCGGGATTGCGGCCGAACTCGGCCATGTCGACGAGTTGGATCAGGTCGGAGTCGGTGTCGAGCGCGGTGCGCAGCGTCTCCAGGCGCGAGCCGGCGAGCGCCACCATCACCGGTTGACCGAGCGCCACCCCCTCCAGGACGAACGGGACGGTCTGGTCGAGGAAGTCCTGTGTCCCCCGGTAGAAGAGCGCCTCGTGCTGAAAGCTGCTGTGCGCGGTGGGCGCCGGCTTGTGCGTGGACACCGGCTTAGCGCCTTGCCGGTGTTGTCCGGCCGTGCCGGCCACTGACGCAACCGGCCGCTGGCGACTGCGCTCGCCGGCGCCGGCAGCGCCCGCACGCGATCCGGGCCCGACGAGCTGCAGCGCCCGCCCGTAGGAGACGCCGAGGAGGGCCGCGATGTCCGCCGTGGTGAATCGCTCGTCGGCCAACCGCCGGGCCACGCTTCGCCGCAGGCCGATCGCGGGGACCGACATCTCATCGGCGTTGGCTCGCGCGGTCGCGGCGGCCCGCAGAGCTTCGTCCACCCCGCCCTGGAACGCCAAACTGCTCACCCTGCTCCCCGAGCGACCACCCCTAGTCCGACAGAGTCGGTGTCGCAGGTTCCGATGCTACCGGGGCTCGGACGCCGTAGGTAGCCCGTTACACAGATCGAGACGACCGCCGACAGCCAGGTCCCGATCGCGACCAGCCAGATGCAGGCCAAATGCAGCCGGCGCGACAGCCGGCGCGACAGCCGGCGCGACAGCCGGCGCGACAGCCGGCGCGACAGCCGGCGCGACAGCCGGAGATCCACAGCCCGAGGAA
>JBBSNM010000091.1:0-10429 GCA_038232655.1 Propionibacteriales bacterium
GGACCTGGATGGCGCGGTAGTAGATGGTGAAGATGAGCGCGGCGGCCACCAGCCAGAAGGTCACGAACGGCGCCTCGGTCCCCGTCCCGGGGACCGGGAGCGGGAAGAAGATGATCTTGGTCGTCCACGCCTCGATCGGCGCGAAGACTGAGTTGATCGCGTCCTCGATGGACGCGAGCCAGCCGGCCTCGGCTGCCATCGGCACCACTGCTGCGAGTGAAGTCATGGCTGCACCCCACCGCACATCGAGCGCGAGCGCAACGATTCACGCCGTATTCATCGGATCGTTCCTGCGGTGTTGACGTGGCCCACCCGACGTCGCCGGCCCGTTAGGGTCGTTCTGGTGGGTCCTGCGCTGCACGTCGCCGTCGTCGGCTCGGGCCCGTCGGGCTTCTACGCCGCCGCCGCGCTGCTGGCTGCCGAGGACACCGTCGTCCACGTGGACATCCTCGAGCGACTGCCGACGCCGTGGGGGCTCGTACGCTCCGGTGTGGCCCCCGACCACCCCAAGATCAAGTCGGTCGCCGACACCTTCGAGCAGATCGCCGCGCACGAGCGCTTCCGCTGGTACGGCAACGTCGACCTCGGCGCCGACGTGAGCCGTGCGGAGCTGCTGGCGGCGTACGACGCGGTGGTCTATGCGCTGGGGGCGCAGAGCGACCGGCACCTCGACGTGCCGGGCGAGCGGCTGCCCGGCAGCGTTGCGGCCACCGACGTGGTCGGCTGGTACAACGGCCACCCGCACTACCCCGACCTCGAGCTGTCGCTGCACCACGACCGGGCGGTCGTGGTGGGCAACGGCAACGTGGCGCTGGACGTGGCGCGGATGCTGTGCACGCCGGTCTCCGATCTCGACCGCACCGACATCGCCGACCACGCCCTGGCCGTGCTGGCCGGTAGCGCGGTGCGTGAGGTGCTGGTGCTGGGTCGGCGCGGCCCGGCGCAGGCCACCTGGACGACGCTCGAGCTGCGCGAGCTCGGCGACCTCGCCGACGTCGACGTGGTGGTCGAGCCCAGCGGCGTCCTCGACATCGGCGACGAAGGCCTCGCCCCGGTGGTACGCCGCAACCTGGCCAGCCTGCGCGCGCTCGCCGAGCGTCCGCTGCGGGTCGGCACCCGGCGGCTGGTCTTCCGCTTCCTGCGCTCACCGGTGGCGCTGCACGGTGATGGTCGGGTCGAGCGGGTCGAGCTGGCCTGCAACGACCTGGTCGACGAGGGCGGGCGGCTGCTCGCCCGCGACAGCGGTGCGCGCGAGGTGGTCGACGCCGGGCTGGTCGTGCGCGCAGTCGGCTACGTCGGCGTGCCGGTCGAGGGGCTGCCGTTCGACGCGGTCGCCGGGCACATCCCGCACGATGAGGGGCGGGTCACGGGGCACGACCGCGAGTACGTCGTCGGCTGGATCAAGCGCGGCCCGACCGGTGTCATCGGCACCAACAAGAAAGACGCGCGCGAGACGGTGCACCGGCTGCTGGCCGATCTCGGACCGCTCGTCGAGGGGCGCGCCCACGGCGACCCGGCCGACCGTGCCTGGCAGTTGGAGGCCTGGTTGCGGACCAAGCAGCCCGAGCTGGTCAGTGAGCTGGGCTGGCATGCCATCGATGAGGTCGAGCGCCGGGCCGGTGCCGAGCAGGGACGGCCCCGGGTCAAGCTGGTGCGCACCGCCGACCTGCTCGCCGCCGCCCGCGACCGAGACACCCCCTGACTCCACGTGACAACTACGGGGTGCCGCCTAGGGTGAGCTCATGACCAGCCGCGCGGCAGCCACGCGAGCAGAGCCCGACGAGGTCGACAACGCCGACGAGCAGCTGCTGGTGCAGCGGCTGGCCGACCTCGACACCCGGCTGCGGTCGTACGGGTCGGTGCTGGTCGCCTTCAGCGGTGGCGCCGACTCGGCGATGCTGCTGGCCGCCGCGCTGGGCTCGCTCGGCGCCGAGCACGTCGTCGCGGCGACGGCCTGGTCCCCGTCCCTACCCGCCGCCGAGCGTGCAGCCGCCGCCGACTTCTGCGCCAGCCTCGGCGTGCGGCAGGTCACCCCGGCCACCCATGAGCTGGAGCGGGCGGGCTACCGCGCCAACGCGGGCGACCGGTGCGGGTTCTGCAAGTCCGAGCTGCTGGACACCCTCGGCCCCGTGGCCGGCGAGCTCGGGCTGCACGTGGTGGCCACCGGCACCAACGCCGACGACGCGGTGGCCGGCTTCCGCCCCGGCATCGCGGCCGCCGCCGCGCGGGGTGCGGTAACCCCGCTGCGGGACGCCGGGCTGACCAAGGCCCAGGTGCGCGCGGCTTCTCGCCGGTGGGGCCTCACGACCTGGGACAAGCCGGCCGCAGCCTGCCTGAGCTCGCGCATCGCGTACGGCGTGCAGGTCAGCCGTGAGCGGCTCGAGCGGGTCGAACGCGCAGAGACCGGGCTGCGCGGGGCGCTGGTCGCGGCCGGTATCGCCGTGCGTGACCTGCGCATCCGCGATCTCGGCGACCACGCTCGCGTGGAGGTGGACGCGGCTGCGGTGGGCGCGGTGAGCCGCAGTGCGCAGGCGCGGGCGGCGGTGCGGGCGGCAGGGTGTGAGACCGTCGACGTCGACGAGCGGGGATTCCGCTCCGGTGCGATGAACGAGTTGCTGCCCGACCCCGACCGCTGGCGCTGGCCGCCGGGATGAACCCGATTGGCCCCCAGCGGCTGCGGTCGTACGCTTTGACGGCCCAGCACACACGACCACTAGCGCGCGCGAGGTAAGACGGTGCCTTCAGGCAAGGTCAAGTGGTACGACGCCGAGAAGGGGTTCGGCTTCCTTACCACCGAGGAGGGCGGCGACGTCTTCGTACGCTCCGACGCGATGCCCGCCGGGACCTCGACGCTGCGGGCGGGCACCAGGGTGGAGTTCGGCGTCGTGCAGGGACGCCGAGGCGACCAGGCGCTGCAGGTGCGGGTGCTGGACGCGCCCGCATCTGTCGCCAAGGCCCGGCGTAAGCCCGCCGAGGAGATGACGGTCATCGTCGAGGACCTCATCGGCCTGCTGGACCGGCTCGGCAACGGCTACCGCCACGGCCGCCACCCCGAGGGCCGCGCCGCCAAGCAGACCGCCGCGCTGCTGCGTGCGCTCGCCGACGAGCTGGACGCCTAGCACGGCGCGCTGGGGCCCGGGTCAGGTGCGGGGTGGGTGGGCTCGGTCGGTTCGGCCGGCACCGGTTTCTGGGCTGGCTGGGTGCCGACCGCACCGAGTAGCGGCCTTGCCGGCCCCGGCCGGCCCCCGCTGGCCCCAGCGGCGCTCCCGCTGGCCCGGCGCCCGACGGCTCCCCGCCAGCGGTCAGGTGAGCGCGGGACGCCTGCGCACGCGCAGCAGGCTGCGGACCACGAAGACGGTCCAGACGAGCAGCAGCGCGGCAGCGATCCCGAGGCTCACCCTGGTGGGGGACAGGGGCAGCCCGATGCCCAGGAACCCGCCGGTCACCCAGGCCAGCTGGAGCAGCGTCTCGGAGCGACCGAACACGCTGGTGCGCACCACCTCCGGCACGTCGCGCTGGATAAGGGCGTCAAGTGACAGCTTGCCCAGCGCCTGACAGATGCCGGCGGTGAGGCCGAGCGCGACGGCGGTTGGCAGCGAGTAGGTGACGGCCGCCACGACCATCGCGACCACGTCGGCGACCAGCACGACCACCACCGTCAGCTCGGGTTGGCGGGTGCGCAGCACCGCCGCCAACCCGGTGCCGATGGTGTTGCCGAGCCCGGCGGCGCCGACGACGAGGCCCAGCAGCAAGGTGGTGCGCCCCTCCCAGCCGTCGAAGGGCCGGTCGCGCAGCACGAAGGCCAGGTACATCACGAGGAAACCGGAGAGGAACCGCAGGCCGGCGTTGCAGCGCAGCGCCGCGACCACCAGCCCGGTGATGCCCGCACCACGGGCGGCCCGCCCGCCGCGCAGGTCGGCGATGTCGACCTGCTCCTCACCGGTCGAGGAGTCCACGTGCGGGGGGAGCAGGATCGCGAGCACGGTCGCGACGGCGAACAGTACGAAGGCGTAGCGCAGCACCCACGCGGAGCCCAGCAGCGACAGACCGACGGCGATCGGCGCCGACACCGCCGCCGCCGCGGTGCCGGTCAGCCCGAGCCGGGAGTTGGCCTTGACCAGCGTGAAGTCGACCGGCAGCACCCGCGGCACCGCCGAGGCCTTGGTCACGCCGTACGCCTTGGACGCGACCAGCACGCCGAGCGCGCCGAGGAACACGCCCGTCGAGCCGGTCGAGACCGCGCCGGCGAGCAGCAGGCAGCAGACCGCCCGGATCGCCACGGTGCCGCCGATGGCCCAGCGACGACCGCGGCGGTAGCGATCCAGGAACGGGCCGATCAGCGGTGCCACCAGCGCGAACGGCAGCATCGTGAGAGCCAGGAACTGCGCCACCTGGCCGCGGGCCTCGCCGGTCGGCACCTGGAAGAACAACGTGCCGGCGAGCGCGACGGCAACGGCGGCGTCACCGGCGGTCGAGAACGCGTGCATCTCGAGCAGCCGGGACAGACCGCTCTCACCGGCGCCGTGCGCGTGCGTGAGCCGGCGGGCACCGTGGAACGTGCGCCCCGCCAGCCGTCCGCCGCCCTGCGCGGCGCGGCCGGTTACCCGACCGGCCGCACGTCCGGCGCGACCGGTCGCCCGGCCGGCCCGCGGGAGGCGTCCTTCGGTCTGTGGCACCTGCCAATCCTGCCGCAACCGGGGACCGACGTGTGCTGGCGCGGCCGGGCAACCGCGATCGTCGCGGCCATCTCGGCACGGCACCGGTCGGTTGCAGTCAAGCCGCGTCGATGTGTGAGGATCGGTGTCATGCCAGCAGCAGGACGCACCGCGCGCGCGCGCCCGGACGCCGCCTTGGTGGCCGCCGTCGACGTCGCCCGGGCCGCTGCGGTGTCGGTCGGTGGCGCGGACGAGGTCGGCGCACACGAGGGGCACCGGGTCGAGGGCGAGCGGGTGGTCAGCCACCTGTTCGCCAGCACCCGGCCGGGCTACCGAGGTTGGCAGTGGTCGGTCACGCTGGCCCGGGTGTCCCGGCAGAAGGCGGCAACCGTCGACGAGGTGGTGCTGCTGCCCGGCCCGGAGGCCGTGGTCGCCCCCGAGTGGGTGCCCTGGTCCGAGCGGGTACGCCCCGCTGACGTCGGCCCCGGTGACCTGATGCCGATCGAGGACGACGACCCGCGGCTCGTGCCGGCTTGGCTGAGCGGCGACCCGGCCACCGAGCCGCTCGTCGACGACGCGGCCGTCCGCCAGGTGGCCGACGAGGTGGGCCTCGGCCGACCGCGGGTGCTGTCGCTCGAGGGCCGCGACGCCGCCGCCGAGCGCTGGTACGACAGCGACCACGGCCCGGCCGCCCCGATCGCCGCGACCGCGCCCGGGCGCTGCATCGGTTGCGGGTTTCTGCTCCGCATCGCCGGACCGCTGGGCCTGCTGTTCGGCGTCTGCGCCAACGCCCAGGTCGCCGACGACGGCTCGGTGGTCTCGCTGGACCACGGCTGTGGGGGGCACTCCGACGTGCGGCTGCCGAGCAACCGCCAGCCCGAGACGTTGCCGGAGCACGTAGTCGACACCGTGTCGTACGAGCCGCTCGTCTGGGACTGACCGGCGACCGGGCTCAGGCGCGAGTCGGGTCGAGCCTGCGTAGGTAGGTGCGGCGGCGGCGGCAGTACCACCAGCCGATGACGCCGAGCACCGCGCCGGTCAGGGCCGTCCACAGCCACCACGTGCGGCCGTTGTCCTCCAGCGCCGACAGGAACGGCAGCATGGCGACGAAGGCGGCCAGCCACAGCAGGGCGCCGACCCCCATCGTGCGCACCCCGTCGATGTCCAGCGGGGCGACCTCGGCGACCAGAAACGTCCGGTTGCCGAACTCGCGCTCGGTGACGTCGGGCTGGCCGAACTCGTGCGGGGTCGCCGGCTTCAGCAGCTCGCCGCTCTCGCGGAGCTGGTCGACGCGGTCCTGCACCCGGTCGCGCGCCTTCTCGCGCCGGGTGGCCCCGGTCGGCGGGGGCGCATCGGCGGGCCTGTCCACCCGGCCAGCATAGGTCACCGGCGCTCTGGCATGCTGCGCACCGCGGCAAGGGCGCCGCCTCGACGCCACCCCCTTTCCGTACCAGCCTGGAGGCCGTCATGGCCACGCCGCGTCGCTCATCCACAGCTGCCACCAGGGGTCGCCAACAGCGCCCGGGCGTGGACGGCTTCTTCCGCATCAGCGAGCGCGGATCGACCGTCGGCCGCGAGGTGCGCGGCGGGCTGGTCACCTTCTTCACGATGGCCTACATCGTGGTGCTGAACCCGCTGATCATCGGCAACGCCCCCGACGTCAACGGTGACCTGCTCGCCGGCGGTGACTTCGCCGTCATCGCCGCCGTCACGGCGCTGGCCGCCGGGGTGCTGACGATCCTGATGGGCCTGGTGGCCAACTTCCCGCTGGCGCTGGCGACGGGCCTCGGCCTGAACGCCTTCGTCGCCTTCGCGATCGCCTCGCAGATGACGTGAGCCGATGCGATGGGGCTGGTCGTGCTCGAGGGGCTGATCATCCTCGTGCTGGTGCTCACCGGGTTCCGTAAGGCGGTGTTCGACGCCGTGCCGGCCACGCTCAAGACCGCGATCTCGGTCGGTATCGGGCTGTTCATCACGCTGATCGGCCTGGTCGACGCCGGCATCGTGCGGCGGACGGGGGCAGGTCCGGTGCCGGTCGAGCTCGGCGTGGACGGTCAGCTGCTCGGCTGGCTGGTGCTGGTGTTCTGCATCGGCCTGCTGCTGATGCTGACGCTGTACGTCCGCGGCGTGCGGGGCGCGTGCCGGCGCTGCCGGACAGCGTCGTCGCCAGCCCTGACTTCTCGCTGCTCGGCGAGTTCAGCCTGTTCGGCCCAGGTTGGTGCCATCAGCGCCTGCCTGCTGGTGTTCTCGCTGATGCTCGCGGACTTCTTCGACACGATGGGCACGATGACGGCCATCGGTGCCGAGGCCGGGCTCAACGACGCCGACGGCACCCCGCCGGGGGCGCAGCGGATCCTCATCGTCGACTCGATCGCCGCCGCCGCGGGCGGGGCCGCCTCGGTGTCGAGCAACACCAGCTACATCGAGTCCGCCGCCGGGGTCGGTGAGGGCGCCCGTACCGGTCTGGCCTCGGTCGTCACCGGGATCTGCTTCCTCGCCGCCACGGTGCTGTCGCCGCTGGTCGGCGTCATCCCGTACGAGGCAGCGACGCCGGCGCTGGTGCTGGTCGGCTTCTTGATGATGACCCAGGTGCGCCACATCGACTGGGACGACCTGAGCGTGGCGGTCCCCGCCTTCCTCACGATCGCGGTGATGCCGTTCACCTACTCGATCACCGCGGGCATCGGTGCCGGCTTCGTGTCGTACGTCGTCCTGGCCACCGTGCGTGGCCGGGCCGCCCGGGTGCACCCGCTGATGTGGCTGGTGGCCGCCCTGTTCGTGCGTGGTGTGGTCCGCGATCGACCCGATCAGCGGGTGGCTCCCGGGCTAGACAGTCGGTCAGCGCGGTCTGACCGCGCGTGGTACAAACAGGCGCCCGTCCTGCACTGACGCACCGGAGGCCGCCATGTCCACCACCCCGCAGGTCCAGGAGGAGTACGACACCACGCGTGCCGCACTTCTGGCCGGCGTCGCCGCGCTCGGCGGCTTCCTCTTCGGCTTCGACACCGCCGTCATCAACGGCACGGTCACCGCGATCACCAAGCAGTTCGACATGGGACCGCTGCTGTCCGGCTTCGTGGTGTCGTCGGCGCTGTTGGGGTGCGTCGCCGGCGCCTACCTCGCCGGCCGGTTGGCCGACCGGATGGGCCGCATCAAGGTCATGGTGCTCGCGGCGACCCTGTTCACGATCAGCGCGCTGGGCTCCGGGCTCTCGTTCGGGCCGGTCGACCTGATCGTCTGGCGGATCGTCGGCGGGCTCGGCGTCGGTGCCGCCTCGGTGATCGCGCCGGCCTACATCGCCGAGATCGCACCGGCAGCCATCCGCGGCCGGCTGGGGTCGTTGCAGCAGCTGGCCATCGTCACCGGCATCTTCGTGGCCCTGCTCTCCGACGCCTTCCTTGCCGGCGCGGCCGGCGGGGCGATCAAGGAACTGTGGTTCTCGCTGGAGGCCTGGCGGTGGATGTTCATGGCTGAGGTAGTGCCCGCGGTCGCGTACGGCGTGCTGGCCCTGCGGATCCCGGAGTCGCCGCGCTATCTGGTCGCCACGGGTCGGCACGACGAGGCCCGCGACGTGCTCGGTGGGGTGCTCAAGACCGGCGTGGACAACCGGATGAGCGAGATCCGGCGCACGGTCATCCAGGACCGGCGGTCGTCGTTCTCCGACCTGCGTGGTCCGGCCCTGGGCCTGCTGCCGATCGTCTGGATCGGCATCCTGCTCTCGGTGTTCCAGCAGTTCGTCGGCATCAACGTGATCTTTTACTACTCCTCCTCCCTGTGGCAGCAGGTCGGCTTCAGCGAGTCCGACTCGCTGACGATCACGGTGATCACGTCGATCACCAACATCGCGGTGACGCTGGTCGCCATCGCCACCATCGACCAGTTCGGGCGTCGTCGGCTGCTGCTGGTCGGCTCGGCCGGCATGGCGCTGTCGCTCGGAACGCTCGCCTACGTCTTCGGCACCGCACGGGTGGTCGACGGGGAGCCGTCGCTGGGTGACACTCCGGGCCTGATCGCGCTGATCGCCGCCAACCTGTTCGTCGTGTTCTTCGGCGTCTCGTGGGGGCCGGCGGTGTGGGTGCTGCTCGGCGAGATCTTCAACAACAGGATCCGCGCCAGCGCCCTCGGCCTCGCCGCCGCAGCGCAGTGGCTGGCCAACTTCGCCATCTCCACGACGTTCCCCTCTATGGCCGCTCTGGGGCTCGGTTTCGCCTATGGCTTCTACACCACGTTCGCGGTGCTGTCGTTCCTGTTCGTGCTCAAGTTCGTCCGCGAGACCAAGGGACGCCAGCTCGAGGACATGGAGTAGCGCCGTCGATTGATTAGCAACGCTAATGAGGTAGGCTAACGACATGCCTGCCGACACCGAGCGTCCGCCGCGCACCGACTCCGGGCTGGCCAGCGCGCTCGCGGTCTCGGTCGGACGGCTCTCGCGCCGGCTGCGTCAGGAGCGTGACTCCGACCTCACCGCCACCCAGCTGTCCGCGCTCGGCACCCTGCGGGTGCACGGGCCGATGAGCGTCGGCGCGCTCGCCGCGTACGAGAAGGTGCAGCCGCCGTCGATGACGCGCACCGTCAACTGCCTCGTCGAGGCCGAGATGGTGCGCCGCGAGGCGCACAGCACCGACGGCCGACAGGTGGTCCTGCACGGGTCCGACCTGGGTCGGTCGCTGCTCGCCGCCGAGCGGCGCCGGCGCGACGCCTGGCTGGCCCAGCGGCTGCGCGGGTTGAGCACCGAGCAGCGCGACCTGCTGCGCCGGGCCGTCCCGCTGCTCGACGAGCTGACCCGGTCGTGACGGGAGGCGTGCGGTCCACGTTCCGCGCGCTGGCGATTCGCAACTACCGGCGCTACGCGGGCGGCGCCCTGGTGTCCAACACCGGCACCTGGATGCAGCGTGTCGGGCAGGACTGGCTGGTGCTGCAGCTGTCGGCCGGCGATGGCACCGCCCTGGGCATCACCACCGGCCTGCAGTTCCTGCCGATGCTGCTGCTGTCTCCGTACGCCGGGTTGGTCGCCGACCGCTTCCCCAAGCACCGCGTGCTGCTGTTCACCCAGCTCGCCATGGCCGCCCCTGCCGGGCTGCTCGGACTGCTCGCGGTCACAGGCCTTGCACAGACCTGGCACGTCTACATTCTCGCCCTGCTGTTCGGGATCGGCACCGCCTTCGACGCGCCGGCCAGGCAGTCGTTCGTGGTGGAGATGGTCGGCCCGGATGACCTCACCAACGCCGTCGGTCTCAACTCCGCCTCGTTCAACCTCGGGCGGGTGATGGGGCCGGCCCTCGCAGGCGGCCTGATCGCGCTGCTCGGGTCGGGCGCTTCGGCGACGGGGTGGGTGATCCTGCTCAACGCGGCAAGCTATCTCGCCGTCGTCGCCTCGCTGCGCTCCCTCGACCTGCAGCGGTTGCACCCGGCCGCACCTGCCCGGCGCGGGCCGGGTGCGATCCGTGACGGGCTGCGCTACGTGCGGGGCCGGCCGGACCTGATGATGGTGCTGACGATCGTGTTCTTCGTCGGGACGTTCGGCCTCAACTTCCAGCTGACCATGGCACTGATGGCCACCGCGGTGTTCGACAAGGGCGCGGGGGCGTACGGGCTGCTCGGCTCGATCATGGCGGTCGGCTCGCTGGCCGGGGCGTTGTTCGCCGCCCGCCGCGCGCGGCCCCGTGGCCGGCTGGTGGTCGGCGCGGCGGTCGCCTTCTGCCTGGGCGAGATCGTCGCCGGTCTGGCCCCGGCGGGTGGGGCGTTCGCCGTGTGGCTGGCGCGGGTCGGCAGCA
>JBBSNM010000092.1:0-9907 GCA_038232655.1 Propionibacteriales bacterium
AGACCCTGTGGGACATCGCCGAGGCGAGCGGTGCGCGTGGCGACCTTCGCGACGCGGTGTACGAGATCCGCCAGCTCAACCATCTCAAAGGTGCCGGGCTGCAGATCGGCCAGAGCCTGGACGTCCCAGCCCCCGACTGACCGCGGTGCCGCTCGCTTCACGATCCGCGGATCGTCGTTACTGATCCGCGGAGAGCCATCGACCACCGGCTCCACCCGCGGGGTCGACTCGGCCCGCGCTCGCCACCCACGTCGTTCTCGCGCGGGCGCCGGCAGCACGCGGGCGCCGGCAGCACGCGGGCGCCGGCAGCAAGGTGGTCACAGACGGCAGCCCGGCCGGGGACCGAGGTGTCGCCTGTGACCAGTTCGTTGGCCCCACGCGCGACGCGATCGACGTGGGGAGACGGGCCCGGAGAGTGACTGCAAACCTGCTGATCGTGAGGACGTGGTTCGGATGCCCGGGTGGGTACGGAAGGGCGTGCCGACCACCACTTCCGACGGTCCGACCGGGCCGACGTTTTCACGGGCAGCGCTGCAAGCCGCGGTGGCGACCGAACTGCCGCTGCCCGGTCGTGGACTGACCGCGCAGCGATGGGCACAGCTGGCCGAGGTCGCCCGGGGGGACCTCGCGCTGGCCAAGCTGGTCGAGCCGCACCACGACGCGACCGCGATCCTCGCCGACCTGGGGGGTCGGCCACCGGCGCCCGGCGAGGTGTGGGCGGTCTGGGCCGCCGAGCCGCCGGGTGCGGGCTTCCGGGCCGAGCCCGCGTCACAGCCCGACGACGGCTCCGGTTGGCGGCTGAGCGGTCGCAAACCGTTCTGCTCCGGCGCAGCCGTGGTCACCCACGCGCTGATCACGGCCCACGACGTCCAGGCCGATGCCAGCCGACTGTTCGCCGTCGACCTGCGCACCGAGCGCGACCTCGGCGCCCGCGCGGTGGTCGAGCCGGCTGCCTGGGCGGGTGCCGGCATGGCTGCCGCCGACACCCGGACACTCGCGTGCGCCGACGTGCGTGCCAGTCCCGTGGGGGAGCCGGGGGCCTACACCGACCGGGTGGGTTTCTGGCATGGCGGGATCGGTGTCGCCGCCTGCTGGGTCGGAGGTGTACGCGGGGTGGCGGCCCGGCTGCTCGACGCCGTCGGTCGACGTCCGCCCACGGACCTCACACTCATGCACCTCGGGGCCGTCGGGGCCGCGGTCGACCGCTGCGAGGCGATGCTGGCGGTGGCTGCCGTCCGCGCCGACACCGGCGAGCACACCACCCCCGACGTGGCCCGTCGCGACGCCGAGACGGTGCGGGCGACCGTTGCCGACGCGGTCGACGAGGTGGTGAGTCGGGTCGGCCGGGCGCTCGGCCCGGGTCCGCTGGCCCTGGACGCCGAGCACGCCCGGCGGGTCGCCGACCTGCAGGTGTTCGTTCGTCAGCATCATGGCGAGGCCGACCTCGTTGCCCTGGGACGGTTGCTGCTCGACGGCGGCACCAGTGGGCTGGAGCGCTGGTGAGCCTCTTCAACTGCGCCGTGGAGGTGCTGCTCAGGTGACCGACGCTGCCTACTTCGACGCGCTCTACGCCAGCAGCGATGATCCGTGGGGGCTGGCGTCCGAGCCGTACGAGGCCCGCAAGTACGCGCTCACGCTGGCCGCGCTGCCGCGGGCGCGGTACCGCCGGGCGTTCGAGCCGGGGTGTGCGATCGGCGTGCTGACGGCTCTGTTGGCCCGCCGGTGCGACGAGCTGCTGTCCTGGGACGGTGCGTCGGCGGCCGTCACGCAGGCGCGGAAACGGGTGGCCGGGCTCGGCCTCGGGCACGTCCGGCTGCAGCAGGCGCGGGTGCCCGGCCGTTGGCCGGCCGGCGCCTTCGACCTGGTGGTGGTCTCCGAACTGCTGTACTTCCTCGATTCCGCCGAGCGTGCGGCGTTGCTCGAGCGGGTGACGGGCAGCCTGGAACCGGCCGGCCAGCTGATCGCCGTGCACTGGCGGCACGCGTTCGACGAGGCGTCCGGCGACGGCGACCAGGCGCACGCCGAAGTCGACCGCACGCCCGAGCTGCGCCGGCTGGTGGAGCACGTCGAGCGCGACTTCCTGCTCGGCGTGTGGGAGCGAGCCGGCGGCTGACGACGGGGTCGATCCCGTCAGTGCTCAGTGTCTGGCGCCGGCCTGTTCGGCGGCGGACTCCTCCGAGGTTGCCGAGCCGGTGGACAGCCCACCACCGGCGTTCTCGAGGTGCGCGCGGATGAACCAGTGGAACAGCTCGAGCTGCTTGATCTGGCCGATCAGCATGTCCTCGCTGACCGGGTCGAGATCGGCGGTGGTCTCTTGCGCCTTGCGGTGGTCCTCGAGCAGGCCGACGTAGACCACGTCGAGCGCACCCAGGTGCTCGTCGGTGCTGCCGCGGCCGAGGCTGTAGTCCTGCCAGGTGCGGCTCGCGACGATCTCGCCGGGCGTGCCCAGCGGGGCGGTGCCCAAGGTGGCGATCCGCTCGGCGGTCTCGTCGACCATGTCGCGCACCTCGACGACGTGCGGGTCGATCATCTCGTGCACACCGATGAAGTGCGGGCCGACGACGTTCCAGTGCACGTGCTTGAGGGTCAGGGCCAGGTCGTTCAGGGCGTTCAGCCGCCCCTGCAGGATCCGGGCGACCTCCTGCCCGGTCTGCTCCGAGAGCCCCGGCGTGGTGTACGACCCGACGAGCGGTCGGGCGGTGACGGACGTGTTGTCAGAGTTGGCTGGTGGCATGCTCCGAACGTAACGCCCCGCCCGGTCGTCGCAACCGCAACGCGGCCCCGCTTACGCGTGCCAGCGGGTGGGCTCGAGCCCGCTCGCCTGCCGCAGCAGCTCGATGCAGCACCAGTCCTGGACGTCGCCGACCTCGGGTTCGCCAGCTGGAGCGAGCAGCTCGGAGGCCGCGAGCTGCGACGCGTCGTCCAGCACCTCGCGCAGCACCCCGAAGCGGGGGATGAGGCTGACCGGCAACCGGAACGACACGTCCAGCAGCAGAGTCTGGCGGTCGGCCGTGGCGGCGCGTTCGCTTCGGCCGGCCCGGGCCTTGAACACCGGCTCGGTGACCTGCGCCAGCTGACTCAACGCCGTGTTGACGGTGGCGATCTCGTCGGCGGCGCGGACGTCGCCGGCCCCGCTGTGGCCGAGGTGGATCAACAGCTGCTCCCGCAGCGCGGTCGCGGCCTGGTCGTGCCAGGCGCAGTAGAGCCCGACCGGCACGCCCAGCAGCGTCACGTCGACCATCGCGGCGGCAGCGGCGGCGTCGTTCGGCTCGGGCTCGGGGAAGGCGACGGCATCGCCCGTGTCGTCCACCGGCGAGGGCGGGCGCGCCGCCGGCTGGCCCAGCGTGAACCACACCGCCTTGCCCGCCTCGTCGGCGATGACGCCGAAGTCGGCTGCCAGGCTGGCGACCAGGTCGAGGCCGTAGCCGGTGACCGAACCGCCCCTGGGCCGCAGCACGGGCAGGTGCGGGCTGTGGTCGGCCACCTCGACGCGGACGAACTCGCGCACCAGCGAGACGGTCAGGCCGATGTCGGAACGGGCGTGCACGATCGCGTTGGTGACGACCTCGCTGACGAGCAGCTGGGCGTTCTCCAGCACGTCGGCGGGGACGGCCTCGGCGAGCACCTCCTCGACCAGCTGGCGGGCCAGACCCGCGCTTGCCGGGTGCGCGGGCAGGCCCAGGACACGGTGGTCCAGCAGCTGCTGTTCGGCCATGGGCACCTCCTCGCCTCGCCTGTACGTCCCCCATGTTCGCGCTCAATTGCCCATCGCGCCAGGTCACGGCCGCTCAACGGGCGCTGCCGGGCACCTGCTGGCACCATCGGCGCATGACTCCAGACAGCCCGCACTCGTCCGAGGTAAGCATCACCGACGTGCCGTCGCGGCAGCGTTTCGAGGCACGGACACCGGACGGCGAGGTCGTCGGCTTCACTGCCTACCACCGCAACGGTCGCGTGGTCACGCTCACCCACACCGAGGTGGACGACGCCTACGAGGGCCAGGGCGTCGGCAGCCAGCTGGCCCGGGTCGCGCTGGACCAGATCCGGGTCGAGGGGCTTGCGGTCGACCCGCAGTGCCCGTTCGTCGCCGGCTGGGTGGAGCGGCACGAGGACTATCAGGACCTGGTCGCGTCCGCCTGACCTGCGCGACGATGCTGCCCTGGCGGGGGCCGGCGGCCCCCGCATGCATGATCGCCCCGCCGCGGGGCGACCTGGCGCCGGCCAGCATCGGTGATCAGGCGCCGCGGCTGCCGACGAGTTCGGCGAAGGCGATGACGTTGGCGTCGTAGTTGTTGGACGTCTCGTCGTAGCGTCCACCGCAGGTGATCAGGCGCAGGCTGGGCCGGTCGGTGCGGCCGTAGACCAGCTCGGTCGGGAAGCGGTCCTTCGGGAACGTCTGCAGCCGCCGGACGGCGAAGACCGCGGTGCTGCCGTCGGAGCGGGCAACGTGCACGCGGTCGCCGCGCCGGAGCTGGTTGAGGTCGAGGAACACCGCCGCCCCGTTGTAGGTGACGCGGCCGGCCGGAGGTCGCGGGCGACCGCGGCTCCCAGGGCCATGACACCCACCACGGCCAGCAGGCCGGCGACCAGCGCGGCGATCAGCCGCGCCCGCCGCCGGCTGCTGGAGCCGTGCGGATCAGGCATCTGTCCGACTCGTGCCTGGTGGGGTGCCGGGCGTCAGGACGCCGCGTCGGCCAGCAGACGACGACCGGCCAGCACGCCGCCGGCGCCGAGCAGAGCTGCCCCACCCACGGCGTACAGCGGCAGCTGCGAGGCACTGTCGGTGGTCGCGGTCGGGGAGCCGCCGGTGTCGACACCGCCGGCGGGCTGGATCATGCCGCAGGCGGCCGGGTCGGTGGCCTCCTCGGGGATCCCGTTGACGCCGAGGGACTTGGCGAACGACGACTCGCCGAGCGCGTTGAGGTCGTACTTGTCGTTGCCGTTGGCGTCGATGCCGTGCTGCACGATGTGCAGGTTGTCGAGGTTGTCGACCACACCGGCCCGCACCGCCGAGGCCGGGATCGTGCGGGAGTAGTCCAGATTGCCGCTGTCGTCGGCGACCGGCATCCGGTCGACGGCCAGGCCGCTGTCGCCGGAGGTGTCGCCGTTGGTGGTCAGCGAGACGAGGACGCCGCCGTACTTGGGCAGCCCTCCTCGACGGTGAGGAACCCGTCGCCGTCCTTGTCGTCGGCGGCGGTCGGGCAGGTGAAGTCCCCCTTGGTGTCACCGTGGATGTGCTGGGCGTGCTGCATGCCTGGGGTGAAGCCGGAGCCGGTGATGTCGACCGACAGGCTGCCGTCGTCGTTGGCGGTGACGGTGGCGGTGCCGCTGGCACCGCTGGAGTTCAGCTCGTTCATGGTGATGTCCACCGACTCCGCCGCCTGCGCCGGTGCGGCGAAGGCGACGGGCAGTGCCATCAAGGGCAGGGCGAGCAGCGCGGTACGGCGCATGGTGGGTCCTCCTCGTGGAGCCGGGGCAGACGCCCGAATCGGTGACATATGCGCGCATTACCTGTGGAGGTTCGGCACCCCCGCCGGTGCGGATTGGTCGCCGCCGCAGGTCAGCCTGCACGTGCTCTGAACGGTGGAGCCGGGTGATCGTCGAGCGCTTCCGGCGCCGTGGCGACACGCCGTGCGGCAGCCGCTCACTCGCGTGCCTTCAGGCCGCTGACCTGCGGGTTTTGCCGGCAGCCACCGAATGTCGGTGCTGTAGACGAAAGTTGACCCATGAAGGCGTTGCGCGCAGCCGATGCCGAGGCTACGGTTACTACATCTAGTAGTTACACCGATGTGAGTCGTCCACAGGTTGTGTCACAGGCCCAGCGGGGTTACCCACAGCCAGGCCGGATCGCGCACACGGCGGTCCACAGATCCGTCCCCAGCGGGGACGGGCCCGACCGGGGCGCAGACCGACGAGAGGGGTCGCAGGTGCACTGCCCGTACTGCCGCAACACCGACACCCGGGTCCTCGACTCGCGGGTCGCCGAGGACGGCGGCGCCATCCGCCGGCGGCGGGCGTGCCAGGCCTGTGACCGGCGGTTCACCACCGTGGAGCACATCCAGCTCACCGTGGTGAAGAGGTCCGGGGCGACCGAGGCGTTCAACCGCGAAAAGGTGGTGTCCGGCGTCCGCAAGGCCTGCAAGGGTCGGCCGGTCAGCGACGACGACCTGGCGGTGCTCGGCCAGGCCGTGGAAGACGCGCTGCGCGGCGCGGGCTCGGCGGAGATCCCCGCCGACGAGGTGGGGCTGGCGGTGCTCGAGCCGCTGCGCGCGCTCGACCAGGTGGCGTACCTGCGCTTCGCCAGCGTCTACAAGAGCTTCTCCTCGGTCGACGACTTCGCCGACGAGGTGGCCGCGTTGATGGCCGAACGCGCTGAGCTCTCGTCCGACCAGCGCGCCGGGATCGACCCCGACGCGGCCCACGCTGTCGAGCCCGCCGAGGCCGACAGCCCCTAGACGCCACCGGCGGCGCGCGCTGGGGAAGGCCCGCGCCGTCGGTGGCCACCACCGTCAGCACCCTCCATCGAAGTCAAAGGGGACAGCACATGAGCGACGCCGACCAGGCCGCAGGCACCGCCTCGACCTCCGCCGACACCGCGGCGGCCAAGCCGCGCCGGGGCCTGACCATCGAGCGGCTCCACACGACGCCCGGTGTGCACCCGTACGACGAGGTGACCTGGGAGCGGCGCGACGTCTTGCAGACCAACTGGAAGACCGGCGAGAACGTCTTCGAGCAGCGCGGTGCGGAGTTCCCCGACTTCTGGAGCGTGAACGCCTCGACGATCGTCACCAGCAAGTACTTCCGCGGCGCGGTCGGCTCGCCCGAGCGCGAGTCCAGCCTGCGCCAGCTGATCGACCGGGTGGTGCTCACCTACGTCAAGGCCGGGCGCGAGCACGGCTACTTCGCCACCCCCGACGACGCCGACGTCTTCGAGCACGAGCTGACCTGGATGCTGCTGCACCAGGTCTTCAGCTTCAACTCGCCGGTGTGGTTCAACGTGGGCACGAGCAGCCCGCAGCAGGTTTCGGCATGCTTCATCTTGGCCGTCGACGACGACATGAACTCGATCCTCAACTGGTACCGCGAGGAGGGGCTGATCTTCAAGGGCGGCTCCGGGTCGGGGCTCAACATCAGCCGCATCCGCTCGTCCAAGGAGCTGCTGCGCTCGTCCGGAGGTACGGCCAGCGGCCCGGTCAGTTTCATGCGAGGAGCCGACGCGAGCGCCGGGACGATCAAGTCCGGCGGCGCCACACGGCGCGCGGCGAAGATGGTCGTCCTCGACGTCGACCACCCCGACATCGCCGAGTTCGTGCAGACCAAGGCGCGCGAGGAGGACAAGATCCGCGTGCTGCGGGACGCCGGGTTCGACATGGACCTCGGCGGCAGTGACATCGTGTCGGTGCAGTACCAGAACGCCAACAACTCGGTGCGCGTCAGCGACGAGTTCATGCGGGCGGTCGAGGACGGCACCGACTTCGGCCTGCGGGCGCGTACGACCGGTGAGGTCATCGACTCCATCGACGCAAAGGGGCTGTGGGGCGACATCGCCAAGGCGGCGTGGGAGTGCGCCGACCCGGGCGTGCAGTACGACTCGACCATCAACGACTGGCACACCACCCCGGAGTCCGGGCGCATCACCGCGAGCAATCCGTGTTGCTTCACCGGTGACACGCTCGTGGCGACCGAGGCCGGCCCCGTCGAGTTCGAGCAGCTCACGAAGCGCGTAGACGCGGGAGACGCCGTCAGAGTCCTGTCTTTCGCCCAGTTGGGGCTCGAGCCGTCCTTCACACTCGAGTCGGTCTCCCGTGCGTGGGTGGCGGGGGAGACCGCTGACCTGGTAGAGGTCGTCACCGAGCGTGGGCTCACGCTGCGCTGTACCCCCGGGCACCGCTTCCTCGCCGATGGGGAGTGGGTCGAAGCACAGATGCTGGCCAGCGGTCAGCGGCTGGTGAGCCCCGATGGCCGAGACGCGGTCGCCCGGGTGGACGCAGTGCGTCTCGAGGCGCCGGTGAAGGTGTACGACCTGGAGGTTCCCGGCACGCACAACTTCCTCGTCACCGGCCAGGGACAGCCGGGGGTCGTGGTGCACAACAGCGAGTACATGCACCTCGACAACTCGTCCTGCAACCTGGCCAGCCTCAACCTGCTGACGTTCCTGCAAGACGACGGCTCGTTCGACGCCGAGCGGTTCGCCAAGGCCGTCGAGATGGTCATCACCGCGATGGACATCTCGATCTGCTTCGCCGACTTCCCGACCGAGGCGATCGGCGACACCACCCGGGCGTTCCGCCAGCTCGGCATCGGCTACGCCAACCTCGGTGCGCTGCTGATGGCCAGCGGGCTGGCCTACGACTCCGAGGGCGGGCGGGCGCTGGCCGCCTCGATCACCAGCCTGATGACCGGTGCGGCGTACAAGCGCTCGGCCGAGCTCGCCGGCGTGGTCGGCCCGTACGACGGGTACGCGCGCAACGCCAGCGCGCACACCCGGGTGATGCGCAAGCACCAGGCGGCCAACGACCAGGTGCGCACGCTGCATCCGATCGGCTCCGCGGTGCACAAGGTCGCCACCAAGGCATGGAACGACTGCCTGGAGATCGGGAAAAGGAACGGGTGGCGTAACGCGCAGTCCTCAGTTCTCGCGCCGACCGGGACCATCGGCTTCATGATGGACGTGGACACCACCGGCATCGAGCCGGACTTCTCCCTGGTGAAGTTCAAGAAGCTCGTCGGCGGCGGTTCGATGCAGATCGTCAACCAGACGGTCCCGCAGGCGCTGACCAAGCTCGGCTACACCGATGAGACCGCCGAGGCGATCGTGGAGTACATCGCCGAGCACGGCCACGTCATCGACGCGCCGGGGCTGCGGCCCGAGCACTACGAGGTGTTCGACTGCGCGATGGGGGAGCGGGCCATCAAGCCGATGGGCCACGTCCGGATGATGGCCGCCGCCCAGCCGTTCCTGTCCGGGGCGATCTCCAAGACGGTCAACCTGCCCGAGACGGCAACGGTCGACGACATCGCCGACGTCTACTTCCAGGGCTGGCAGCTCGGACTGAAGGCGCTGGCGGTGTACCGGGACAACTGCAAGGTCGGCCAGCCGCTGTCGGACAGCAAGGCCCAGAAGAAGCAGGCGCCGGTGGAGGCCGAGCCGGTCGCGCTGGCCCACCCGGTGCGTAAGCGGCTGCCGAAGTCGCGGCCGTCGATCACGACGTCGTTCACGGTCGGCGGTGCCGAGGGCTACATGACGGCGGGCTCGTACCCCGACGACGGGCTCGGCGAGGTGTTCCTCAAGCTCGGCAAGCAGGGCTCGACTCTGGCCGGGGTGATGGACGCCTTCTCGATGGCCATTTCGATCTCGCTGCAGTACGGGGTGCCGCTGGAGACCTACGTCTCGAAGTTCACCAACATGAAGTTCGAGCCGGCCGGCATGACCGACGACCCGGACGTGCGGATGAGCCAGTCGATCATGGACTACGTGTTCCGTCGCCTCGCGCTGGACCATCTGCCGTTCGAGAAGCGGTCGGCGTTGGGCATCTACACCGCCGAGGAGCGTCGCCGTCAGCTCGAGACCGGCTCGTACGAGCCGGTGGCCGACGACGAGGTGCCGGAGTCGGAGTCGCTCAAGGGCGGTACGCCGGCTGCGACTGCCATCGAGGCGGACGCCTCGGTGGAGGCGCCGGCACCGGTGGCCGAGACCGCCAAGGCGGCACCGGCGACCGCGCACACCACCGCTGAGCTGCTGGAGGAGATCACCGGGTCGGCAGTCGACGCGCCGCTGTGCTTCACCTGCGGCACCAAGATGCGCCCGGCCGGGTCGTGCTTCGTGTGTGAGGGGTGCGGCAGCACCAGCGGCTGCAGCTGAGGGTGAGCCTGGGTTGGGGTGGGGCGATGGTCCCGCCCCACCCTG
>JBBSNM010000093.1:0-9711 GCA_038232655.1 Propionibacteriales bacterium
CATCAACCGGATGGAGCTGTTCACTGCCCTGCTGCTGAGCCTGCCCGGCTCACCGGTGCTGTACTACGGCGACGAGATCGGCATGGGCGACAACATCTGGCTCGGTGACCGCGACGGGGTGCGCACCCCGATGCAGTGGGCGCCGGACCGCAACGGTGGCTTCTCCCACGCCAACCCGGGTCGGCTGCACCTGCCGCTGGTCATGGACCACGTGTACGGCTACCAGGCCGTGAACGTCGAGGCCGAGCTCGAGAACACCTCCTCGCTGCTGCATTGGACCCGCCGGATGATCCGGATCCGCAAGGAGCACCCGACGTTCGGGCTGGGCACCTTCACCGACCTGGGCGGCAGCAACCCGTCGGTGCTGGCCTACCTGCGCGAGTTCGGCGAGGACGTGGTGCTCTGCGTGCACAACCTGTCCCGCTTCCCGCAGCCGGTCGAGCTCGACCTGCGGCACTACCACGGCGCACAGCCGGTGGAGATGCTCGGCGGCGCCAGGTTCCCTGCCATCGGCGACCTGCCGTACCTGTTGACCCTGAGCGGACACGGCTTCTACTGGTTCCGCATCCCGGTCGACGAGATCGCGCGCGCGGAGGGGGACGACCAGTGAGCGACGCAGGGACCGAGCTGCTCGAGCAGCAGATAGCGGCCTACATCGGCCACCAGCGCTGGTTCGCCGGCAAGGGCCGCGAGCACGAGGTGACCGGCCTGCGCACCCTCGCCTGGTTGGACGGCGACGACGTACGCGTGCAGCTGGCCCTGGTCGCGGTGACTTCTGCCGCCGGCGTCGACACCTACCAGCTGCCGCTGTCGCACCGCGTCGAGTGGGCCGAGGGGCTCGAGCACGCGCTCGTCGGCACGGTCGACGGCGTGCACGTCTACGACGCGCTGCACGACAGCCCGGCCGTCGAGCAGATCACGCTGGCGCTGACCACGGACGTCGCTGTGCCCGCGCCGCTGAGTGCTCACCGGGTCGCCGCCCGCGACCTCGAGCTGGGCCAGGCCAGCGTGTTGCTGACCGGCGAGCAGAGCAACAGCAACGTCCGCGTAGGCGACGACCTGCTGCTCAAGCTGTTCCGCCGCGTCACCCCCGGCCGCAACCCCGACATCGAGGTGCTGGAGGCACTCACCACCTGCGGCTCGCACGAGATCGTGCCGCTGGTCGGCTGGCTGGCGGGCGCCGAGGATGCCGGCGAGCTCGACCTTGCGATGCTGTCGGACTACCTGCGCACCGCCAGCGACGGCTGGGACCTGGCGCTGACCAGCGTGCGCGACCTGTTCGCCGAGCGCGACCTGCACCCCGACGAGGTGGGTGGCGACTTCGCGTCGGAGTCGCACCGGCTCGGCATCACCGCCGCCCGGCTGCACGCCGACCTGGCGGCCGCCCTGCCGCACGAGACCTGGGACCACGACCGGCTGTCCCAGGTCACCGCCCGGATGCGCGCCCGGCTCGACGTAGCCGCCAAGGAGGTGCCGGAGGTGGCCGAGCATGCCCCCGCCCTGACCGGCGCCTTCGACGCCATGGACGGCCTCACCGAGGGGGTCGCGGTGCAGCGCGTGCATGGCGACTTCCACCTCGGCCAGACGCTGCGCACCATGGACGGCTGGCGGGTCATCGACTTCGAGGGGGAGCCCGCCACCTCGCTGGCCGAGCGCACCGCGCTGGACTCCCCGATGCGCGACGTGGCGGGCATGCTGCGCTCGTTCGACTACGCCGCGCAGTCACAGTGGGCCGACCTGCTGGGCGACCATCAGCTGGCCCAGCGGGCGCGGGAGTGGGCCGAGCGCAACCGGGCCGCATTCGTCGCCGGCTACGCCGAGGACTCCGGCACCGACCCGGCCGGATCCTCCGCGGCTGCCGTCCTGCTGCGGGCGTACGAGACCGACAAGGCCGTCTACGAGGCGGTCTACGAAGCCCGCAACCGACCGACCTGGCTACCCATCCCGCTGCGCGCCGTCTCCCGGCTCGCGCACGACACCGGAGGCGCATCGTGACCGCGAAGTCCACCAGCCCCAGCCGGCCTCGGCCGGTCGACCGCAGCGTGCTGGACGAGATCACCGCCGGCCGCTACGGCGACCCGCACGCGATCTTGGGCGCGCACCCGTACGAGGGGGCGGTGACCGTGCGCACCATGCGCCCACTGGCGCGCAGCGTCGTCGTCGAGCGCGGCGACGAGGTGGTGCGGCTCGAGCACGAGCACGCCGGTGTCTGGGTGGGTGTGGTCGAGTCGGCCGAGGTCGACGACTACCGGCTGCGGGTGTCCTACGACGACGGTGACGGCGAGCTTGTCGACGACCCCTACCGCTACCTGCCGACGCTCGGCGAGGTCGACCTGCACCTGATCGGCGAGGGCCGCCACGAGCGGCTGTGGGACGTGCTCGGCGCGCACGTCCGCACGTACGACAGCGTGGTCGGGCCGGTCCGCGGCACGTCCTTCGCGGTGTGGGCACCCAGCGCCCGGGGCGTCCGGGTGGTCGGGGACCTGAACCACTGGGACGGCCGCTCGCACCCGATGCGGGCGATGGGCTCGTCGGGTGTGTGGGAGCTGTTCGTCCCCGATGTCGGCGCTGGCACGGTGTACAAGTTCGAGATCCTCGGGCCCGACGACCAGTGGCGGGCCAAGGCAGACCCGATGGCGCGCAAGGCGCAGAGCGCCCCTGAGACGGCATCGATCGTGCACCAGACCGCGCACGAGTGGGGCGACGACGAGTGGATGGCGGCCCGGGCCGAGCGCGAGCCGCACCAGCAGCCGATGAGCATCTACGAGCTGCACCTGGGGTCGTGGCGCCGGGGTCGCAGCTACCGCGAGCTGGCCGACGAGCTGGTCGACTACGTAGTCGACCTCGGCTTCACCCATGTCGAGCTGATGCCGGTGATGGAGCACCCGTTCGGCGGATCGTGGGGCTACCACGTCACGGGCTTCTTCGCGGCCACCTCGCGCTTCGGCGATCCCGACGACTTCCGGCACCTCGTCGATCGGCTGCACCAGGCCGGCGTCGGGGTGATCCTGGACTGGGTGCCGGGCCACTTCGCCACCGACGAGTGGGCGCTGGCGCGCTTCGACGGGACGCCGCTGTACGAGCACCCCGACCCCCGCAAGGGCTGGCACAAGGAGTGGGGCTCGTACATCTTCGACTTCGGCCGCAGCGAGGTGCGCAACTTCCTGGTGGCCAACGCGCTGTTCTGGCTGGAGGAGTTCCACGCCGACGCGCTGCGAGTCGACGGCGTCGCCTCGATGCTCTACCTCGACTACTCCCGCGAGGAGGGCGAGTGGGAGCCCAACCAGTACGGCGGGCGCGAGAACCTCGAGGCGGTGTCGCTGCTGCAAGAGGTCAACGCCACTGCGTACCGCCGGGCGCCGGGGGTGACGATCATCGCCGAGGAGTCGACGTCGTGGCCCGGTGTCACCCGGCCGACGCACCTCGGCGGGCTCGGCTTCGGCTTCAAGTGGAACATGGGCTGGATGCACGACTCCCTGGGCTACGTCGCCCACGACCCGGTCCACCGCAGCTACCACCACCACCAGCTGACGTTCTCGATGATGTACGCCTACACCGAGAACTTCGTGCTGCCGCTGAGCCACGACGAGGTCGTACACGGCAAGGGCTCGCTGCTGCGCAAGATGCCCGGCGACCGCTGGCGCCAGCTGGCGACGCTGCGGGCCTACCTCGCCTTCATGTGGGCGCACCCGGGCAAGCAACTGCTGTTCATGGGTGGCGAGATTGCCCAGGACAACGAGTGGTCGGAGGAGCGCGAGCTCGACTGGTGGCTGCTCGACGACCCCTCGCACGCCGGGGTGCAGACGCTCGTGCGCGACCTCAACAGTGCCTATCACGACGCGGCGGCACTGTGGCGCTCCGACTCCGACCCGGACGGCTTTGCCTGGATCGACGCCAACGACTCCACCAACAACGTGTTCAGCTTCCTGCGCACGGACGGCACCAGCCGGCTGGCCTGTGTGGCGAACTTCGCGGCGGTGCCGCACCACGAGTACCGGCTCGGGCTGCCGGTCGCGGGCCCGTGGCGCGAGGTCGTCAACACCGACGCCGAGACCTACCGCGGGTCCGGTGTCGGCAATCTCGGCACGGTCACGGCCGACAGTGACTCCTGGCACGGTCAGCCGGCGTCGACCACCCTCACGGTTCCGCCGCTGGCGACCGTGTGGCTGCGCCACGACGGCTGAGCGGTGCCCGACCAGCGGCCGAACCTGCGTGACGGGGACCTGGTCCTGCGCGCCGGCAAGCCGCCCGCGGCCGGCCACCCGGGGCGAGACGACGTGGTGTGCTTTGACGTCGAGGGGGCCGGTGAGCGGCTCGGCACGGTCGAGCTGCGGCCGGGGACGGGTGGCAACGGCCAGCTGCTGTGGACGCTGACCCCCGAGCCCGTCGGTGGGGACCGCGGACTGCGGGCGCTGCGGCTGGCCGTCGGCTACGCCTTCGCCGAGCTCGGACTGGCCCGGGTGGAGGCCTACGTCGACCCTGGTGACGCGTACGCGCTGCGGCTGGCCGCCCGTACCGGACTGCGCCGTGAAGGCGTGGTGCGCGGTCGCAACGAGCGCGCCGGCCGCCGCGTCGACGACGTCCTGGTCGGGCGGCTGGCGTCCGACCCGGAGCCCGGCTCACCGGACGGCTTCCGGGCGGTGCTGAATGCCGGGCTGCCGCTGAAGCGGGTGATTGCGCAGGGACTGGTGCGTGACCCCGCCGGTCGGGTGCTGTTGTGCGAGCTGACCTACAAGCACGACTGGGACCTGCCCGGTGGCGTCGTGGAGCCGCGCGAGTCCCCCCGCGAGTGCGTGGTCCGTGAGGTGGCCGAGGAGCTGGGCGTGCGGATGGCGGCCGGCGAGCTGCTCACCGTCGACTGGCTGCCGCCCTGGGCGGGGTGGGACGACGCCTGCCTGTTCATGTTCGACCTCGGCGTCGTCGAGGCCGAGGTGGTGCGGTCCATGAGGTTGGAGCCGCGCGAGATCGCGGCCGTGCACTGGGCCGATCCGGCGACGGTGCGGGCGCGCTGCCGACCACAGGTGGCCGACCGGCTCGAGCTGGTGGCAGCCACCGACCCGGTGCCGCTGTTCCTGCACAGCGGGCGCTCGCCGGCGTGATCGCGCCTCAGCGATCGCCGGCCGGGCCCTCGACGACACCCCCGTACTGACCGATGGCCCTGGCCTGACCGGCTCCCGTCGGTGGGACGTACACCAGCACCTGGTGCAGGTACTCGAGGGTGGGGGTCTTGTCGGTGGCGTCGTCGAGGAACGCCCGCTGCTCGGACTCGGCCGGCCAGCGGATCGACTTGGGATCCTTGAGCCGGTAGCCGTCGGTGCGCTCGAGCGTGGCGAACATCAGGGCGCCGCCGTCGTCGGTGCGCACGGCCCACTCCACCGGCCGAGCAGACCAGCTCTGCTCCAGCCGGACACCATCGACGGCGGACTGGGTGGGCACGACGGATCGCATCTGCTGGTTGAAGGAGTCGAGGGCGACCAGGTCGCTGCCGCCGGCTTCTGGGTTGTCCAGCAGGTCGACGTAGGCGGCGGCCACGTCTTGCGGTGCCGCCGGCAGCCCGGCGGCGTCGTCGGGCTGGACGGGCCGGATCGCACCTGCGGAGTCGACCGCGAGAGCGGGCATCGTGGTCGACGCCAGCACATCGGCCTGGGCGACCAGCTGCCAGTCGCTGACGGCGCTCTTGCGGCGATGCACCTGCAACTTGGCGACGCCGCCGGTGACGTCCTCGACAACGGCGACGAACCACAGCGGGTAGCTCGACAGCCGCGGTGACCGCGTTCGCGTCAGCCGCAGGTCCTGGCTGACCTCTGCGGTCTCGTCGTCGAGCAGGCGCCGGGCGACCTCGAACGCCCCCTGGTCGATACGCAGCGTCGGTGGCTGTTCGACGGCGCCGAGGGGCTGCGCGTCGAGCAGGCGCAGCGCCTCCGCTCGCTGCACCGCCCAGCGTTCGACCACCTCGGCACCCTCGGCCTCCGACGCCGCGACCTTGCTCGGTTGCGCGTCGACGCGCTGCGGCAGTTCGCAGCCGGCGGTGGCGAGACAGCAGGCGAGCCCGACCCCGACGAGACGCACCCGAGGCTGGCGTGGAGCCGATCGGTCGGCGGTGGGGCGCGACCAGACGCTCGCCTCCTGCTGCGGCTCCTGCTGCGATGCGGTCGGCGGCGACGGAGGCTGCGCTGCGGGTGGTGGCGGCGGTGCTGGTGGCGCCTTGGGCCGCCTCGGTGGTCGTGCCAGCCACGAGAACAGCGCCAGACCCAACGCGACCCCGACCAGCCCGAGACCGGTCCCGAAGGCGCCGGGGAACCGGTAGGACGCGCCGACCTCGAGGTCGGCGAGGGGTTCGTCGTCGAGGGCGGCAACCACGATGCCGACCCGGGCGGTCGGCAGCTCGACCGGCAACGCCACCTCCCCCTCGCCGACCTCGCTGGCCAGCCACCAGTCGAGGCCGTCCGGTGGCGCTGGCAGTGTCTCGGCACCGGCTACCGGGTCGGAGCCGAGCCGCAGCGGCTGGCGGAGACTGCGGCGCAGCGAGATCTCGTCGACCCGGGTGCGGGCCACCTGGTCGGTGTAGCTGGCCACGTCGACGACGTTGCCCGCACCGATGAACAGCGGACGGGAGTCCGCCTGCTGGGCTGTCAGCCGGACCTCGAGACCGGCGAGCGGCAGCAGCGCGGGCTCGACCACCGCGACGCTCGCCGCGCCACGAACGGGTAACGACCCCGTGTGCGCCCGGTCGTCGGGCCCGAAAAGGGCTGCGGTGGCAGCGCCTACCAGCAGGCAGGTCAGGGCCACGACGAGCAGCAGCACGCTGACCAACCGGCGCACACGTCCCCCTCGCAAACCCGGCCATCGCGAGCCGGCGCAGCCGCGGCCGGCTCAGAACAAAGCGCTGGCCAGCCTACGCCGCGCTCTGGCCACCCGCGGGTCGTCGGCGCCCACCACGTCGAACAGGGCGACCAGGTGCTGGCGGGCCCGGTCGCGCTCGGTGCCCGCGGTGCGGCGCACCACCTCGATGATGCGGTCGAACGCGTCGTCGGCGTTCCCACCCAGCAGGTCGAGGTCGGCTGCGAGCAGCTGGGCCTCGTCGTCGTCGGGGTTGTCGGCGGCCGCGGCGCGCACGGTCGCCGGGTCGACGCCACTGGTGCGCAGCACGAGCTCGGCCTGCGCCAGCCGCGTGGCCGCCTCGGCGTCGGTGGGGTTGGCGGCCACCAGCCGCCGGTAGGCGGCCACGGCCTGCTCGGTGTCGCCCCGCTCGAGCGCGGCCTCGGCCTCGGCGAAGCGCGGGTCGGAGAACGGCTCGTCATCGGCGTCGTCCAGCTCGGCGTCGTCAGCGGGGCCGGAGGCGGGCGTCGCGGTTCCGGTGATCCCGTTGGCCGTCGCCGCCTGCAGCACCTGCTCCATCGCCTCGCGGGCTGCGGCCTCGTCGACGCTGCCCTCGAACAGCGGCACGGGCTGGCCACGCAGCACTGCCAGCACGTACGGAACCGCCCGGACCTGCAGCGCCTGCGCCAGCTGCGGGCTGGAGTCGATGTCCAGGCGGGCCAGGCCGAGCCGACCACCGAAGCTGTCGGCGACCTTGCTGATCAGGTCGACGGCCGCGCGGCTCTGCTGGGCGCGCGACGACCACAACGCGAGCACCACCGGGTGCTGGGCCGAAGCCTCGAGCACCTGGGACTGGAAGCCCTCCTCGGTGACGTCGAAACTGAACGAGCCGCCGACCGCACCGGCCAGTGGGGGGCCCGATGCGGGCGCGGCGGCGCCGGAGGGACGGAGGGCGGACAGGTCGATCGCTCCCGGCCGGGAGAAGTTCTGCGCGGTCATGGGTCCATCGTGCCAGCGCTCAGAAACGGGCCGGCTCGCGGTACTCGCCCCACTCGGTGCGCAGGGCACCGCAGATCTCGCCGAGGGTGGCCTCGACACGGACGGCATCGAGCAGCGGCGGCACCAGGTTGGCGTCGGTGCGAGCCGCTGCGAGCAGCGTCTGGAGGCTGTTGCCGACCAACGTCTCGTCGCGGGCGGCACGGCGGGCGGCCAGCGCCGCCACCTGGTCGGTCTCGACCTCGTGCGACACCCGCAGGATGTCCAGCTCGTGCGTCACGGTCTCGGTGTGGCCGGTGACACCGACGATCTTCTTGTCCCCCTTCTCCAGCGCCACCTGGTAGGCGAACGCCGCCTCGGCGATCTCGGACATGAACCAGCCGTCCTCGATCCCGCGCAGGATGCCGGCCGTCATCGTCTGGTCGCCGCCGAGCCGGCGGATCCGGGCGAAGATGGCCTCGGCCTCGGCCTCGATCCGGTCGGTGAGCTCCTCGACGTACCACGACCCACCCAGCGGGTCGGCGACGTTCACCACGCCGGTCTCGTCGAGCAGCACCTGCTGGGTGCGCAGCGCGATCTCTGCGGCCCGCTCCGACGGCAGCGCCAGCGTCTCATCCAGCGCGTTGGTGTGCAGCGAGCTGGTGCCGCCGAGCACCGCCGACAGCGCCTCGAGCGCGGTGCGGACGACGTTGTTGTACGGCTGCTGGGCGGTGAGCGACACCCCGGCGGTCTGGGTGTGGAAGCGCAGCCACTGCGCCCGCTCGGTGGTGGCACCGTAGACGTCGCGCATCCACCGCGCCCAGATCCGCCTGGCGGCGCGGAACTTGGCGATCTCCTCGAAGAAGTCGACGTGCGCGTCGAAGAAGAAGCTGAGCCCGGGGGCGAAGACGTCGACGTCGAGCCCGCGGGACTGCCCCAGCTCGACGTAGGCGAAGCCGTCGGCCAGGGTGTAGGCGAGCTCTTGGGCGGCCGTCGAGCCGGCCTCGCGGATGTGGTAGCCGGACACCGACAGCGGCTTGTACCGGGGGACCTCGTCGGCGCACCACTGCATCAGGTCGCCGATCAGCCGCAGGTGCGGCTCGGGACCGAACAGCCACTCCTTCTGCGCGATGTACTCCTTGAAGATGTCGGTCTGCAAGGTGCCGTCGAGGGTGCTGATGTCGACGCCCTGCCGCTCGGCGGCGACGACGTACATGCAAAAGATCGGCACCGCCGGCCCCGAGATCGTCATCGAGGTGGTGACGGAGCCGAGCGGGATCGCGTCGAACAGCGCCTCCATGTCGGCCAGGCTGTCGATCGCGACCCCGCAGTGGCCCACCTCCCCCAGCGACATCACCTCGTCGGAGTCGCGGCCCATCAGCGTCGGCATGTCGAAGGCGACCGACAGCCCGCCACCGCCGCGGGCGAGGATCATCCGGTAGCGCTCGTTGGTCTGCCGGGCGTTGCCGAAACCGGCGAACTGCCGGATCGTCCACGGCCGGCCGCGGTAGCCGGTGGTGTGCAGCCCGCGGGTGAAGGGGTATTCCCCCGGCCAGCCAATGCGTTCGAAACCGGGGTGGGCGGTCTCGTCCGCGGGGCCGTAGACGGGCTCCACCGCCAACCCGGACACGGTGGTGAAGTCGGCGGCGCGCACGCGGCCGGCCGCCAGTGCGTCGTCGTACCTGCGCTGCCAGCGCTCGCGACCGGTGTCGCCCATGGTGACCTCCTGGATGGTGCCTGCCTGCTCACACAATACTAGGACGTCCTAGTAAATCCGTCAGGTGGGCCTGGCCGGCGCACGCGCGCCACGTAAACGTGGCGCAGCGACCCTTTACGGGGCACGCGCGCCACGTAAGGGGCCCGGCCGCCACGTAAACGTGGCGCAGCCAGATGGGGATCGCGGGGCCGCGCGCTAGA
>JBBSNM010000094.1:0-9686 GCA_038232655.1 Propionibacteriales bacterium
GCCCGCGAGGCCGGCCTCGAACAGGCCCGCCTCCGACGCCTTGCCAAGCACCGAGCACAACGAGAAGATACGACCACACCGGGACCCGCCGATGTTGTTTGATTCGCCGCAGATCTCTATCGCGAACTCAGAAACACCTCAGTACGCCGAGCTCGAGGGCCAGCCCCTTCAACCCCAGCTCGTCGCTGCGCGGGCCGTAGCCGGCCAGCAGTGCGTCGCCGAAGGGGAACATGTCCCCTGCCTCGAGGTGCCCCCCGACACCGTCACGGCCGACCCAGGACGCTGCGAACCCGAGGTCGGCGAACCACGGTGCGGACGACCGCTGCTCCATCCGCCGCTCGGGGTGGCGCATGTGCGAGAGCACGACCCGCGGCTGCCCATGCACGGTCGCAGCCAGCCCGAGGTTCATCGCGTAGACCATGTCCGGTGCGTCGGCGCGCTGGGCCAGCACCTCGACGGAGGCACCCAGCCGCTCCAGGGTGGTGACCATCTCGTCCCACTGCTCGGCGGCGCGGACCGGATCGGGCTGGTCGGCGACGTCCATGAACGGGTTGATCTCGTAGGCGACCCGGAAGTTGTCGGGTCGCACGGCGCCGTAACGATGTCCCCAACCCAGCACCTGCCCCATTTCCTGCCTCCTCTCTGTTTTCAGTATGTTGCCGGATTGTCGGACAATCTGACTGTGGGACCATGATGCAGGACCAGGGCGTCCGGGACAACCACTCAGCCGACCGGCAGGGGACTACGCGTGTACGACTCGCTCACGCTCGAACACTCGTCAACGGTCGAGCGGGCCGCCGAGGAGCTGCGGCGTGCGATGTTCGCCGGCGAGCTGGAGCCCGGCACTCCCCTGCGCGAAGTCGGTCTCGCCGACTCGCTCGGCGTGGCCCGCAGCACCGTCCGCGAGGCGCTGGGGCTGCTGATCGCCGAGGGGCTGGTCATCCGCGTCCCCAACCGCGGGGTCGCCGTGGCCGCCCTCGACCCCGCGGCGCTCAGCGACGTCTTCCGGGCGCGGACCGTGCTGGAGGAGGCTGGCGCACGCGCCTGGGCGGGGGCGCCGGAGGACCTGCGGTCGGCGTTGCGCGCCAGCGTCGACGACTATGCGCGGCTGGGCGGCGCGGGCGCCGACCCGCAGCAACTCACCCGCGCCCACATCGAGGTGCACCGGGCGATCGCCGCCCTCACCGGCAGCGAGCGGCTGCTCGCGCTGGTCGACGCGCTGCACGGCGAGATCCGGCTGACGCTGGGCCATGTCGACCGGGTCCGCGGCAACGTACGCGAACAGGTGGCCGCCCACCGTGGGCTGCTGGAACTGCTGGAGCGGGACCGGACCGAGGAGGTCGTGCAGGCGTTGCGCGAGCATCTCGGTGGGGCGGAGACGTCCCTGGGCGCAGCGCTACGTCGTTGAGCGGCTCACCGGCTCTGCCACCATGGGAGGCGTGCAACGCGTACTCGTAACCCTCATCGCCAACGCGGTGGCCCTGGCGGTCGCCGCCGCCCTGTTCGACGGCATCCGGGTCGGCGGAGTGGGCACCGGCGAGCAGATCGTCACGCTGTTGCTGGTCGGCGCAGTGCTGGGGATCGTCAACGCGATCGTCAGCCCGGTCGTCAAGCTGCTGTCCCTGCCGCTGATCATCCTCACCCTCGGCCTGTTCCTGCTGGTGGTCAACGCCGCGATGCTGCGGCTAGCCACCGAGGTCGCCGGTGTGTTCGATGTGCGGTTCGTGGTCGACGGCTTCTGGAACTACGTCGGCGGTGCGCTGGTCATCGCCCTGGTGGGCATGGCGGTCAGCTCAGTGCTCGATGACTGACGTCGCGGTCGCCCTGGTCTGCCTGGGCAACATCTGCCGCTCACCGACTGCGCAGGTGGTGCTCGAGCATGAGCTGGCCGCCGCGGGCCTCTCCGGGGCGATCACCGTGACCTCCGCCGGCACTGGTGACTGGCATGTCGGCGACCCCATGGACGAACGGGCCGCCGCCGCGCTGCGGGCCGCCGACTACGACCCCGGCGGTCATCGCGCCCAGCAGGTCGACGCCACCTGCTTCGACCGCTTCGACCTGCTGCTGGCGATGGACTCGACCAACCTCGCCGACCTGCGGGCGATGGCTCCCGACGAGGCCGCCCGCTCGCGGGTGGCTCTCTACCGGTCTTTCGACCCGGCCGCCGGGCCGGGCGACACCGACGTGCCCGACCCGTGGTTCGGCGGCAGCGACGGCTTCGACGAGGTGCTGGCGATCGTGCAGCGCACGTCGGGCGCGCTCGTGCAGGCACTGGCCGGACACTGACCCGGCGCTGACGCCATCGCCGGGCCCGACCGCGTACGGTGCTCGACATGGCACGGATGGGAACGGTCGCGGCGCGCGCCGAGCAGCTGCTCGGCCGGTCGGTGGTGGCCACGGTGGCGGTGCCGGGCGGCGATGTCTGCACCGCGACGAAAGCCCGGCTGTCGGACGGCTCGAGCGTGCTGGTCAAGAGCCGGCCGCACCCGCCGGCGGGTTTCTTCGCCGCCGAGGCGGCCGGGTTGCAGTGGATCGGCGCGGCGACCGACGACGGTGGCGTGGCGGTGCCGGCGGTACGAGCCGTCGCCGAAGACTGCCTCATCATCGCCTGGGTCGAGCCCGGCCGGCCGTCGACGGACGCGGCCGAGCGGCTCGGTCGTGAACTGGCCGCCACCCATGACGCTGGCGCCGAGACCTTCGGTCACACCGGCGGCGGCACCAGCTGGATCGGCACCATGCCGCTGCCGCAGCAGCCGGCCGACAGCTGGACGGAGTTCTGGGCGACCGCGCGGGTCGAGCCGTACCTGCGGCTGGCCTGCGACCGGGGCGCCCTCGCGGACGCCGACGCCGACGCGGTGCACCGCGTGCTCGGCGGCATCGCCGAGCTGGCCGGCCCGGCCGAGCCGCCCGCCCGGGTGCACGGCGACCTGTGGTCGGGCAACGTGGTGTGGTCGGCGGAGGCCCGCGCGAACGTCGTCGACCCCGCCGCTCACGGTGGGCACCGCGAGACCGACCTGGCGATGCTCGCGCTGTTCGGTCTGCCCCAGCTGGAACGCGTGCTGAGCGCCTACACCGAGGCCCACCCACTGGCCGACGGCTGGCGGGCCCGGGTGCCGCTGCACCAGCTGCACCCGCTGCTGGTGCATGCGGCGATGTTCGGCGGGTCGTACGGGCCGCGAGCGGGGGCCGCGGCCCGTGCCGCCCTCGAACCAGAGGCCGCCTGACCGGCGGCGTTTCCTCAGCCTGGTCTCAGCCCCGGCTGGCAGGCTGGCGGGATGCGCATCCTCGTGGTCGACGACGACCGGGCGGTCCGCGACTCACTGCGTCGCTCGCTGCAGTTCAACGGCTACGACGTGGACACCGCGGCCGACGGGGCCGATGCCCTCGCCCGGGTGCCGGCTGTGCGACCCGACGCGATCGTGATGGACGTGATGATGCCCCGCCTCGACGGTCTGGAGGCGACCCGGGCACTGCGCTCGGCGGGCAACGACCTGCCGATCCTCGTGCTCACCGCGCGAGACGCCGTCGGTGACCGCGTCGACGGCCTGGACGCGGGTGCCGACGACTACCTCACCAAGCCGTTCGCGCTCGAGGAGCTGCTCGCCCGGCTGCGCGCCCTGCTGCGCCGGGCGGCGCGCACCGCCGAGGACGACGGTGACACGGTGCTGAGCTTCAGCGACCTAACCCTCGACGTCGCCACCCGCGACGTACGCCGCGGCGACCGCCCGCTGGCGCTGACCCGGACCGAGTGGACGCTGCTCGAGCTGTTCCTGCGACGGCCGCGGCGAGTGCTGGAGCGGGCGTTCATCCTCGAGGAGGTATGGGGCTACGACTTCCCGACCACGGCGAACTCGCTGGAGGTCTACGTCGGCTACCTGCGCCGCAAGACCGAGGCCGAGGGTGAGCCCCGGCTGCTGCACACCGTCCGCGGCGTCGGCTACGTGCTGCGGGACACCCCGCCGTGACCGTATCGTCGTCGTACGCGCGCTGGCCGGCCCTCGGGCGCGAGCGGCTGGCCAAGCACGTCACGCTGGCCTCGCGGGTCACCATCCTCACCTCGCTGGCGGTCGGTCTCACGCTGACCGTGGCCAGTGTCGCCGTCTACGTCACGCTGCGGATGGAGCTGGAGTCGTCGCTCGACGACTCGCTCGTCGAACGGGCGCAGGCGACGGCCGACACCCCGTTCCTGCAGTCGGCGCTCGACAGCAACATCCCGACCCAGCTGGTGACCGCCTCCGACGTGCGGCTGGCGGTGCTCAGCCCGACCGGCACCGCGCGCGGCGAGCTGCAGCTGGTCGACGCGCTGTCGGCCAGCGAGCTCGCCGTCGCCCGCGGCGCCCAGCCGCGGTCGCTGCGCACGGTCGTGATCGACGGTGACAGATCGCGGCTGGTCGCCGTGCCCCAGCCCGGTGGCTCCGCCCTGGTGCTGGCGCAATCGATGGAGCCGACGTACGACTCGCTGGAGCGCCTCGCCGTGGTCGCCTGGACGATCGGGCTGGTCGGCGTGCTGCTGGCCGGGCTGGCCGGTTGGGGTGTCGCCACCAACGGGCTGCGGCCGGTGCGACGGCTCACCCGAGCCGCCGAGCACGTCGCGCGCACCGACGACCTCACACCGATCGCGAGCGCGGGCACCGGCAATGACGAGCTGGCCCGGCTCACCGCAGCGTTCAACGCGATGCTCGCCTCGCTCGCCGCGTCCCGCCGCCGCCAGATCCAGCTGGTCGCCGACGCCGGGCATGAGCTGCGCACGCCGCTCACCAGCCTGCGCACCAACCTGGAGCTGCTCGCGCAGGCAGAGGAGCACGGCGGGCTGCCCGACGACGCGCGCACCGAGCTGCTGGCTGACGTCGACGCGCAGATCGACGAGCTGAGCACGCTCGTCGGCGACCTGGTCGAGCTCGCCCGCGAGGAGCCGCTGGCCCAGGATCCGGAGGCCATCGACCTCGTGGACGTGGTGGAGGCGGCCGTGATCCGCGTCCGGCGGCGCGCCGGTGGGGTGCGCATCGAAACCGATCTGAGCCAGTGGCTGGTCGTCGGCGAACCCAGCCTGCTGGAGCGGGCGATCACGAACCTGCTGGACAACGCGGTGAAGTGGAGCCCGCCCGACGGGTTGGTCGAGGTGCGCCTGGCCGGCGGGGTGCTCACCGTGCGCGATCACGGCCCCGGGATCGCCTCCCACGACCTGCCGTACGTGTTCGACCGCTTCTACCGCTCGGCCGAGGCGCGCAGCCTCAGCGGGTCCGGGCTGGGGCTTGCCATCGTCCGCCGGACCGCCGACCGGCACGGTGGTCAGGTGCTGGCCGGCAACGCCCCCGACGGCGGCGCCTTGCTGACGTTGCGGCTGCCGGGCAGCGGCGTGCATTGACAGCGGCGTCTCACGGGCGGCTCAGCCGCGTCTCAGGGAACATGCGCATTATTGCTCCATGACCACGTACGGCCCTGACCAGCCTCAGTCGCCTCGCCCGGGCGACGAGGACACCGAGGTGATCGGCGACTTCCGCAGCTTCGCGGCGGACTCACCGCCCCCACCGCCACCGCCGGCACCGCCCGCCTACGAGCGAAAACCACGCCGGCGCGGCGGCACCATCGTGGTGGCCGCGCTGCTCGCGGGCGTGCTCGGAGGTGTCGGCGGGGCCGCGACCTATGCCGCGATCGGGGGGGACATCGCGTCGGAGGCGCCCAGCCAGTCGTCGACCGACGGCGGTGTGAGCACCGCGGACACCCTGGAGAAGGACGACACGGGCAGCACCCAGCCCGCGGTCACCGGCGCGGTGCAAGACGTCGCCGCCGCTGTGCTGCCGTCGGTGGTCAAGATCGACCTCCGCACCAGCCAGGGCGCCGGCAGCGGTTCGGGGATCATCTTGTCCTCCGACGGGCAGATCCTCACCAACAACCACGTGGTCGAGAACGCCGAGGGCGGCAACCTGACGGTCTCCTTCGACGACGGCTCGACCGCGCCGGCACGAGTGGTCGGGACCGACCCGCTGACCGACCTGGCGGTCATCGAGGCCGAGGACGTCTCCGGGCTCGAACCGGCGACGCTGGGCAGCTCCGACGACCTGAAGGTGGGCCAGCAGGTGATCGCGATCGGCTCGCCGTTCGGCCTCGAGAGCACGGTCACGTCGGGGATCGTGAGCGCCCTCGACCGGCCGGTGGCGGCCGGTGAGCCCAACGCCGACGGGGCCAGCTCGGTGTTCCCCGCGATCCAGACCGACGCGGCGATCAACCCCGGCAACTCCGGTGGCGCCCTGGTCACCGCCGCCGGCGACGTCGTCGGCATCAACTCCGCCATCCGGACGGACTCGTCGTCGCTGCAGGGCGCCGGCGGGTCGATCGGTCTCGGCTTCGCGATCCCCATCGACGAGGCGCGCCCGGTCGTGGACCAGCTCAGCAAGGGCGAGACGGCCACGCACGCCCAGATCGGCGTCACCGTCAGCGACGCCGCCGACGACAACGGCATCGTCAACGGTGCGGTCGTGCGGGAGGTCGGTTCCGGCAGCGCCGGTGATGCCGCCGGGCTGGAGCGCGGCGACATCGTCACCAAGGTCGACGACGACCTGATCAGCGGCTCGGACGACCTGGTGGCGACCATCCGTAGCCACCGGCCGGGTGACACGGTGACGCTCACCTACGTCCGCGACGGCGAGACGGCCACCGCCAAGGTCACCCTCGACAGCGACGGCGGGACGCCCGGGTCATGACCCGAGCAGCCCGCTGACCAGCTGGCGGACGATGTCGTAGCCGCGCTGGGACAGGATCGACTCGGCGTGGAACTGCACGCCGACGTAGTGCGGGCCGCGCAGCAGGTGCACGTCGCCGCTAGCCGGGTCGGTCTCCACCGTCACCCCGGGCGGCAGCCCGGCGACCGGGACCCGGGCCACGAAAGTGTTGTAGAAGCCGACCACCTCGTCGCGACCGAGCACCGGCAGCTGGCTCTGGGTGCCCTGAAAGACGATGTCCTTGTAGACCAGGTCGAGGCCCAGGGCGCCGGCCAGCACCTGGTGGCCGAGGCAGACCGCGAGGAACGGTCGACCGGCCGTGAGCAGGCGGTCGACGACGTGCCGCAGCGAGGCGAGCTTCGGGTCGTCGAGCTCGCGGGGGTCGCCCGGGCCGGGACCGACCACCACCAGGTCGTAGCCGTCGGTGCACCCGGGCGTCCACGCGTCGTGGCGCACCACGTCGGTGGTCATGCCCAGCACGCCCAGCACGTGCCGCAGCATGTTGACGAAGTCGTCCTCGCCGTCGACGACGACCGCCCGCAGTCCCTTGAGGTCGGGGTGGGCGGGTGTGCGGGACTGGTCGGTCAGCCAGAACGAGGCGAGCCGCTGGTTGCGCGACCCGAGCGCTATTCGCACGTCCTCGTCGAAGGCAAGCTGGTTGACCTTCTCGTCGCTGACGGCCGCGGGCGGGTCGACGAGGCCGAAGCCGGTCAGCACTCCGCCGGCCTTGGCGTGGGTCTCGGCGGTCTCGTAGGCGGGGTCGGAGTCGCGCACCAGCGTCGCCCCTGCGGTGACGGAGACCCGGCCGGTGGTGTCCACGTCGGCCGTGCGGATGAGGATGGGCGAGTCCGCGGTGGGTGCCCCCGTCTCGTCGCGGCCGAGCAGCGCGAGGGCCGAGCCGTAGTAGCCGCGGCCCGCCGGCTCGTACCGGGCGATCAACCGGCAGGCGTTCTCGACCGGGCTGCCGGTGACGGTGGCGGCGAACATGGAGTCGCGCAGCACCTGCCGGGGGTCGCGGTGGGTGCGGCCGGCGAGCAGGTACTCGGTGTGCACGAGGTGGGTCATCTGCTTGAGGTAGGGCCCGAGCACCAGGCCGCCCTCGGAGCAGATGTCGCACATCATCTTGAGCTCTTCGTCGACGACCATGAACAGCTCGTAGATCTCCTTCTCGTCCGCGAGGAAGTCGAGCAGCGCCCGCTTGCGGGCGGCGTGGGTGTCGAGGCCGCGCAGCCGGAAGGTGCCGGAGATCGGGTTCATCCGCACCTGGCCGGCTTCGAGGCTGACGTGCCGCTCGGGGCTGGCTCCGATCAGCCACCGGTCGCCGGTGAACACGCAGAACGTCCAGTACGCACCGCGCTCGCGCTCGAGCAGCCGCCGCCACACGGTCAGCGCCTCGGTGTGGCCGAACCGCTCGGCCTGGGCGCGCCAGGTGCGGCCGATGACGAGGTTGGCGCCCTCGCCGGTGCCGATCTCGTCGCGGATGACGGCGTCGACGACCTGTTCGTAGTCGGCGTCCGGGATCTCGAAGCCGCCGCGGTTGGCGAACACCGGCGGCTGCTCGGGCAGCGCGGCCAGCGCCTCGTCAAGCGACAGGGTGCTCTCGTGGTCGATGGTGACCGACGACAGCGGGGTGCCGTCGTCGACGGCTTCGAAACCGCGCTCACGTACCTGCCGGTACGGGATCGCGACGAGCCGGTCGAAGCGGCGCCCGGGCTCGGGGCGGCCCTGCTCGAGCGGGATGTCGGCGAGCCGCTCGACGTCGTCGCGCTCACCGGCGAGCAGCGTCACCGCGTCCTCGTTGCCGAACCGGATCAGCGCGTACGCCGACCGGTCGATGACCTCGTCGAACGGGCTGGTCGGGCTCACCCGGGTGATTGTCGCACCGACGCGCGGGTGGGTCCGCGTCGGCAACGGCCGCCGTCAGCGCAGTCCCCGCATCCGCAGGGCTGCCTGGGTGCGGTCACGCACCTGCATCTTCGCCAGCACATGCGACACGTGGTTCTGCACGGTCTTGAGGCTCACCCTGAGCTCGTTGGCGATCTCGGCGTTGCTGCGCCCGGCGGCGATCAGGGCCAGCACCTCGGCCTCTCGCTCGGTGAGCTCAGCGCCGTAGGACCCTCGCATCCCACCACCACCGGCCAGTACCCGCTCGGCGACACCACGACCGAAGACCGCCCCGCCAGCCGCCACGGCCCGGACCGCGGCCAGCACGTCCTCCTGAACCGCCCCCTTGAGCAGGTAGCCGCGCGCCCCAACCCGAAGTGCCGCCAGCACGCTGTCGTCGTCATCGACCATCGTCAGGACGAGGACGGCGACCGAGGGCGCCCGGGCAAAGATCCAGCGAGTGGCCTCCAACCCGGGCATCCCCGGCAGGTTGAGGTCCATCAGCACCACATCGGGGACGAGCTCGATCGTCCGCCGCACGGCTTCGTCGCCGTCGCCGACGGCGGCGACGACCTCGACGTCGGCGACGGTGCCCAGCAGGCCACTCAGCCCGGCACGGAAGAGCGGGTGGTCGTCGACCACGAGGACCCGGATCACGGCGCAACACCGTCCGACCGGGGGAGCCACAGCGACACCGTGGTCCCGTTGGCGGCTGCAGCCTGGATGTTCAGCCGACCGCCGATCTCGACCGCCCGCTCATGCATGCTGGTCAGCCCGATGCCACCGGGCCGCGGGCGCACCTCGCCGGACCCGTTGTCGGTGACCTCGAGCCGGATGCCGTCGGTGTCCACGCTCAGGGCCACCTGGGATCGGGTCGCCCCGGAGTGCCGGACAGCGTTGCTGAGCGCCTCCTGGGTGACCCGGTACGCCGCCACCTCGACCGCCGGCCCGACCCAGGCCGACGGTCTGGCAGGTGGCGAGCACCCCGTCGGCGAGCCAACAGCTCAACGCTGCAGGGGCCATCCGGCTGCCGTCGATGCGGGCGAGTGACCGACGCCGCAAGTCCTGAGCAGCACCGGGCCA
>JBBSNM010000095.1:0-9176 GCA_038232655.1 Propionibacteriales bacterium
GCGCGGCACTTGGTTCCTGGGGCACCACACCGGCGGCCGCTGTGGTGCCGACCGCACCGAGTGGTGCTGTTTGGCCCGGCCGTTGGCGTTGGCCTGCTGGCGGCCCGGCGCGTGCGCGGCACTTGGTTCCTGGGGCACCACACCGGCGGCCGCTGTGGTGCCGACCGCACCGAGTGGTGGGCCCGGCCGCGACCGCACCGAGCGGGCGCCGCGCGCGCAGTCAGCTGGTGATGTCCTTGGTGGTGAAGTTGGCCCAGGCAGCCCCGAGGAACACCACCACGTACGCGCCCTGTTGCAGGGTGCCGCGGACGACGTCACGCCACAGGATCGGGTCGCGGAACAGGTCGACGAACGCCAGCCAGTACCGCGTCGGCAGGTACGGGTCCAACGTGTCGGCGGCGTCCAGGGTCAGCAGCAGCGTGGACGCGATCAGCAGCGCCAGCGCGCCGAGCGCCGCGCTCAGCGGGGTGTCGGTCAGGGTCGACAAGAACAGCGCCACTGAGGCCACGCCGAGCATCGAGAGCATCACGTAGCCCATCGCCAGCCCGGTACGTTGCCAGACCTCCGTCTGCGACAGCCCGGACCCCGACACGCTGGTGGTCACCGACGTCGCGACCGGCTGGTCGCCCAGCAGCAGCGCCCCGGTGACGTAGCCGGTGATCGCGACCACCAGCACCGCCAGCACGACGAAGCCGACCACGCTGACCAGCTTGGCCACCAGCAACCGGGTGCGCCCGACCGGTCGCACCAGCAGGTAGCGCAGCGTGCCGCCCTGCGCCTCGCCGGCGATCGACTCGCCGGCGACGACCGCGACCGCGACCGGCAAGAACAGCGGCAGCACGATGCCCAGCGCCGCCAGCGGGAACAGCGACCCGTCGGACAGCACCGCGGACAGGAACGCCGGCCCGGTGCCCGGGCTCGGGCCGAGGTCGGTGATCGCCAGCAGCACCGCGACCAGCGTCGGCAGCGCGTCCAGCAGGCCGATCGTCACCCAGGTGCGCGGCCGGCGCACCAGTTTGCGCAGCTCGACCAGGATCATGTGGCCCCGCCCGCGACGCTGTCGGGGTCGGTGGCCGCCAGCACCACCTGCTCCAGGCTGCGCCGCTCCGGCCCGAGCTCTGCCACCCGTACGCCGGCGGCAACCAGCTCGGCGTTCAGCACCGCCGCGTCGACGCCGTGCACGAGCAACCGGTCGCCGTGCACCTCCGAGCGGCCGTCGAGCAGCGCCCGGGCGGCGGCCACGTCCGGGGTCCGGACGACGGTGCGACCGGTCGGGGCCTGCAAGTCGGCGAGCTGGTCCTGCAGCACCAGCCGCCCGCGGTCGAGCACGCCCACCCGGGTGCACAGCTGCTCGACCTCGGCCAGCAGGTGGCTGGACAAGAAGATCGTGCTGCCACGGCGGTTCAGCTCGACCATCAGCTCGCGGATCTCGCGGATGCCTTGCGGGTCGAGCCCGTTGGTCGGCTCGTCCAGCACGAGCAGCCGCGGCGTGCGCAGCAGGGCGGCCGCCAGGCCGAGCCGCTGCCGCATACCCAGCGAGTACGCCCGCACCGGCCGACGACCGACCGTGTCCAGGCCGACCTGCTCGAGCACGGCAGCGATCCGCCGCCGCCGAGATCTCCGGTCGCCTCCGCGACCGGACGCGTCGACGAGTGCCAGGTTCGCCCGCCCGGACAGGTGCCCGTACGCGGCCGGCCCCTCCACCAGCGCACCGACGTGCGGCAGCACCGCAGCCGCCGAGCGTGGCATCGGGCGTCCCAGCAGCTGCACGGAACCGGATGTCGCCAGCACCAGGCCGAGCAGAACCCGTACGGTCGTGGTCTTGCCGGAGCCGTTGGCGCCGAGGAAGCCGTAGATGTCGCCCTCACGGACGTCGAGGTCGACCTCGTCCACCGCCAGCACCGAGCCGTAGCGCTTGGTTAGCCTCTGGGTGCGGATCACGATCCGGCACCCTCAGGTGCTGGGGAGCGGGTGTCGTAGATCTCGCGCGCGGCGCGGCGCAGCGTCTGGTCGTTGACCGTGCCGACCAGCAGCCAGCTCGGCTCGAAGTGGCGGTGTGGGCTGAGCCGCAGGCGCAACGGCCCCGCAGCCAGTCCGCTGCCGTCGCCGTCCACGACCACACCGGTCGCGGTGGCGAGCTGTCGGCGCAGCGGGCCGGCCACGTCGTCGTCCAGACCCAGCACGAGGAACTGCGTCACCCCCCGGCCGTAGCGGCTGAACAGCCCCGGCGGGCTGGCTCCGATGGCGGGCAGCCCGGCCAGCTGCGGCGCCCGAAACACCGCCGGGATGTGGTTGGCCAGGCTGTCGCTGCCGAACCCTCCGAGGCTCGGGCGTGGGCCCGCTGGCGGCTCGAAGGTGACCGTGTCGGCCGGCGGCCGGTCGAGCGAGACCTCGGCGAAGGAGGTCTCGACCGGCGGGGTGCGGTCACCAGTGCCGAGGATCTCGACCCGCAACGGGAGGCCGCTGTCGGCGTCGGCCCAGATGTCCACATGGTCAATGCTGGCTTGTGGCAGCGACGGCGTCAGGCGCAGCCCGGGCGCGTCCCTGCCGGCGACCCGGATCGCCGGCAGCCGGCTGAGCTCATCGGCGCGCAGGTCGGTGAGCACCAGCCGGGCGAGCCGGGGCGGCAGCAGATCGACCGCACGCGGCAGGAACACCACGGCGTCGAGCGTGCTGGTGGCGCGCAGCCGCTCGTAGTTCCAGGTCGTCGTCACCGGCCCGGCGTGGAACAGGTCGGTCTCGCCGCCGGTCGCCAGCCGGTCGACGCGCCACGCGTCGGCGCCCCGCCACCACACCCGCAGCCTGCTGGTGCCGCCGAACAGGTCGGCGACGGCGCCGAACTCGTCGGTCGTGGGCAGCGGCAGGCCCCCGTGCGCCTCGACGTAGCCGGAGTACGCGACGTCGTCGGCCGCCCGAATGCGGGTGAGCAGCTGCTGGGCATCGAGCTCGCGGTCGGCCACCGGGCGCGCGTCGACCGCTGGGGGCACGACGATCAGCAGCATCGCAGTGACCGCAACCAGGGACCAGCGTCGTGCGGCGGTCATGCTGAAGCCTACGTGGACGCCAGGCAAGCAGAACGCGACTCTTCTGACATTTGCTGCGCTGAGTAGTGGTCATGGGTCATGCTGTGCGCACATCTACGAAGAGATGGGGCGGAACGTGCACAAGCCGGACAGGCGGGTCCATGACGAGGCGGTGCTGGCTGAGATCGAACTGACCGGCGCCCTCATGATCGCCGCGTCGGAGCACGAGGGTCCGCTGAGCCAGACCGAGGTCGACGACCTGCTTGGTGTGACCAGACCCGGTCTCCTCAGGGCTTGAGCAGTTCGGTCGCGACGATTGCGCCCTTGCGCCGGTGCACGACCAGGGCCTGGCCCGGAGCCAGCTTCACCACCGGCACCCCCAACCCCTCGAACACCCACGGAAGCACCGGCCGGTGCGTGCACAGCACCGCGCGCCGTTTGCCGGCAAACAGGGCGGCGACCGCCGAGCGCACGTCGTCCGGTTTGGCCGCCTCCTCGCTCCACCGCGCGTCTTCCTCGACACCGACACCGGCCGCGGCTGCGTACGGCTGGACCGTCTGCACGCATCGCCGTGAGTCGCTGGAGACCACGGTGTCGACGCCGTAGGCCCGCAGCAACGGCACGAGTTGCTCCCCCTGGGCGAGGCCGCCGTCAGCGAGCGGCCGACGCCGGTCGTTACCCCGCCACGCCTTGCGTGCGGTTGCCGAGCCGTGCCGCAGCACGACCAGCGGGTTGCTGCGGTGGGCTCGGCGCTCGGCTGCCCGGCTGAACCGCTTGAGCACCGCGACATCCCGCTTGTACGTGAGCGCGCGGGCGGCGGCGTCCATGGCGCACCAGCGCACGTCGTCGACCTCGTCGTTGGGCTCGTAGCCGTCGGCACCGGCTCCGTTGCGGTCGGTCGGCCGGGCCGACCAGTACGTCACGTTCTTGACCGTGCCGGCCGCGCTCTGCTGAGGGTAGGAGTGCCGGGCCACCGGCGGGCCGAGCCGTACGGCGACGCCGGTCTCCTCGTGCACCTCGCGGACCGCGGCGCTCGCCGGATGCTCGCCGGGGTCGAGCTTGCCCTTGGGGAAGCTCCAGTCGTCGTAGCGTTGCCGGTGGATCAGCAGCACCTCGAGCCGATCGCCCACCATCCGCCAGGTCACCGCGCCCGCTGCCTGGATGGCTCGCTCGCTCACCCGGGTCAGTGTGGCAGTCGCTCAGCGGCGCGGCATGCGGAACCGTCGGTTAGCCGAAACGACCCGAAATGTAGTCCTCGGTGCGCTGGTCGCCGGGGTTGCTGAACATCTTGCGCGTGGCGTCGTACTCGACGAGCTGACCGGTGCGGTCCCCGGTGTCCTCCGACGGGCGGGCGGTGAAGAACGCCGTTCGGTCGGCCACCCTGGCGGCCTGCTGCATGTTGTGGGTGACGATGATGATCGTGTACTCCTCACGCAGCTCGTCCATGAGGTCCTCGATGCGAGCGGTCGCGATGGGGTCGAGCGCCGAGCACGGCTCGTCCATGAGGATGACCTCGGGCTGCACGGCGATGGTGCGCGCGATGCACAGTCGCTGCTGCTGGCCGCCGGACAGCCCGTACGCGGACTGCTTCAGCTTGTCCTTGACCTCGTCCCACAGCGCGGCCCGCGTCAGCGCCTCCTCGACGATGTCGTCCATGTTCTTCACGTCCATGCCGATGACCTTGGGGCCGTAGGCGATGTTGGCGTAGATCGACTTGGGGAACGGGTTCGGCTTCTGGAAGACCATGCCGATGCGCCGGCGCACCTCGATGGGGTCCACGTCCGGTCCGTAGATGTCCTGCTCGTGGTACGAGATGCAGCCGGTCACGCGCGCGCCGGGAATGAGGTCGTTCATCCGGTTCAGCGAGCGCAGCACGGTGGACTTGCCGCAGCCGCTGGGCCCGATGAGTGCGGTGATCTCGTTGACGCCGAAGACCATGGTCACATCGGAGACCGCGCGGAAGTCGCTGTAGTAGATGTCGACGTTTTCGCAGTCGATGACCGGGACCGGCTTGTCCGCGAGCTTGTGTCGCTGGTCCGCGAGAGGGTCTGGCCTGGGCCGGTTCTGCCCGGTGCCCGCCGGTTCACTGGGGGCCGCGCTGTCTGGGGTGGGTGCCATGGTCGGTCCCGTCTGAGGCGTGGCTGTGCGGGTCGAGAATAGGCTCATGAGGTCCTCACCAGTGTCGCTGGTAGCGGTTGCGAATGACGATGGCCAGCGCATTCATCACCAGCAGCAGCCCGAGCAGCACGATGATGGCCGCGGACGCCACCTGGCGAAACTCGACCTGCGGCTGACCGGTCCACGAGAAGATTTGGATGGGCAACGTCGTGAACCCCGACATGAGTCCGTTGGGGTCATAGGTGACGAACACCAGTCCGCCGAGAAGAAGCAGCGGCGCCGCCTCGCCGAGTGCCCGAGACAGCGCGAGGATGGTGCCGGTGGCAACGCCCGGTAGTGCGGAGGGCAACGTCTGGCGCCAGACCGTCTGCAACGGCGTGGCGCCGAGCGCGAGCGAGCCCTGCCGGATCTCGGCCGGGACGGAGCGCAACGCCTCCCGCGTGGTGATGATGATGACCGGCAAGATCAGCAGGGCGAGCGCGATCGCGCCGCTGAGCACCACCCGGCGCGGCAGGCCGACGGTCAGCGCGAATCCCGCGGTGAGCATGCCGTAGACGATGGCCGGAACTGCGGCCAGGTTCTGCAGGTTCACCTCGATCAGCTTGTTGAACCAGCGCCGCGGGTCGGCGAACTCCTCGAGGTACACCGCGGCGGCCACGCCCAACGGGATGGCCATGAGCGCGGTGGTGACGATGACCATCATCGAGCCGAGGATCGCCGCGCGAGCGCCCGCGGTCTCCGGGATGACCCGCGAGGAGTACCTGGTGAACAGGGCGCCGTCGAGCCGCGGGTAGCCGTCGATGAAGGCTGTGACCAGCAGGGTCGCCAGACAGACCAGTGCGAACGCAAGGGCAGCCCACAAGGCGACCAGGAATCCGATCGACGTCCCGCTGCGTTCCCCGGCTCGGCCCGCTCGCAGCGGAGCCGTCGCCACCGCGCCGATGGTCGCCATCAGTAGGCCTCCCGGAAGCGCTGCACCAGCCGGATGCTGATGATGTTGATGATCAGCGTGATGACGAACAACAGCAGCCCGACCGCGAACAGCGTGTTGTAGGTCAGCGTCCCCGGCGTGCTCTCGCCGGTGGCGGTCTGGGCGATGAACCCGGTCATGGTCTGGCCGTTGGATGTCGGTGAGTCCACCATGCGCGCCTGGGTGCCGGCCGCCAGCGCGACGATCATCGTCTCCCCGACGGCCCGGGACAGGCCGAGCACGATGGACGCGGCGATACCGGAGATCGCCGCCGGAAAGACCACTCGCAGCGTCGTCCGCATCCGGTTGGCGCCCAGCGCCAGCGAGCCCTGCCGAAGGTCTTGTGGCACTGCGGTGAGCGCGTCCTCGGACAGTGACGCGATCGTGGGGATGATCATGATGCCCAGTACCAGGCCGGCGGCGAGCACGCTGTAGGTGCCCACCTCCAGGCTCAGCAGGTTGTTGAGCACGACCGGGGCCACGAACGCCAGCGCGAAGTAGCCGTAAACGACCGAGGGAATACCGGCCAGGACCTCAAGGGCCGGCTTGAAAGTCTTGCGCACGCGTGGCCTGGCGTACTCCGCGAGGTACACCGCTGTCCCCAGGCCGACGGGCACGGCGAGGGCCAGGCCGATCACGGTGGTCCAGAAGGTCCCGGTGATGAGCGGCAGCACGCCGAAGTCGGAGTTGGCGAAGGTCGGCGCCCACCGCGTCCCGAAGAGGAAGTCCCAGACGGAGACCTCGCGGAAGAACTCCAGGGCGGGCACCAGCAGCGCCACCACGATGCCGACGGTGACGATCACCGACAGTCCGGCGGACGAGATGAGGAACCCCATCACCAGCCGCTCGCCGTAGCGCGCCGACTGGCGCTGGATGGAAGGACCGTCGATCGAGGAGTTGCCCCGGCGGGGGCCCGTCCCAGAGGACGAGCCCCCGCCGGCGGTCAAGGTGCTCACGAGTGCAGAGTCTGCCTTCGATCGGTGTGGCGCGGGGAAGATCGGTCAGGATCGGGTCAGTTGCCGGTCAGCTGGCCGGCCTGGTCCTGGAGTTCCGTGGTCTGCTCGTCGTTGAGCGGAATGTACTGGGCGACCTCGGCGATCTCGCTGCTGTTCTCGGCGTAGAAGTCGATGAACGCCGCGACGTGCTCCTTCTTCTCCACCGCCTCCTTGGACGGGTAGATGAACAACGGACGCGCCAGCGGGGTGTAGGAGCCGTCCTGTGCGGTCTCCGCGCTCGGCGCGACACACCCGTCACCACTGTCGATCTCGATGGCCTTGAGGGCGTCCCCGTTTTCCTCGAAGTAGGTGTAGCCGAAGTACCCCAGGGCGTTGGCCGAGCCGCTCACGCCCTGGACGATGACGTTGTCGTCCTCGGAGGCGTTGTAGTCCGAGCGGCTGGCGCCCTCTTCACCGTTGATCTCATCAGTGAAGTAGTCGAAGGTGCCGGAGTCGGTGCCCGGGCCGTAGAGCTCGATATTCTCGTTGGGGAAGTCGGGGTTCACCTGGTCCCAGGTCGTGACCTTGCCCTCTGCGTCCGGTCCCCACAGGGTCGCCAGCTCGTCGGTGGTCAGGCAGTTGAGAAACTCGTTGTCCGCCGAGGTCACGACGGTGAGGGCGTCGGTCGCGACCCGCAGTTCGCTGTAGTCGACGCCGGCCTTCTTGCAAGCCTCGACCTCATCCTCGGCGATGGGACGCGAGGCGTCGGAGATGTCGGTAGCCCCTTGGCAGAACTTCTCGAAGCCGCCACCGGTACCCGAGGTGCCGACCGAGACGTTGACGCCCGGCTGCTCCTCCTTGAAGAGTTCGCCCGCCGCGGAGCTCAGCGGCTCAACCGTCGAGGAGCCATCGATGACAACCTCGCCGGACATGTCGGACTCGCCTCCAGACCCACCGGTCCCACCACCACTCTGACCGCCGCAGGCAGTCAGGACGAGAGCGAGCACGGCCACTGGGGGAGCAGCGGTGTGCAGGAAACGTCGGTTCACTGGGATGTCGCCTCTCGTGTTGCGGTCATGGAAGTGGGCACGGCTCGCGCGCGGTGCCGCTGCTGCAGGAACGTAGGCAACCCAGATGAAGCGTTGGACCGGCCAAGGTGAACCACGAGTGAACGGTGCACATGCGTCGCGCGACGTCTCACATTCCGTACGGAGACCACTACATGAACGGCTCAGTCTGCGTGGGGGCTCCAGCCCCGCGCACCCTCCACCGTGAACCGAGGGTGCACCCCAAGAACGGGGCATCCGGGAGGGGTGACAGGCCGGGGGCGACCAGGGGCGACCGGGCCTTGCTGGTGCTTGGCGAGGCCGAGGCGAGCCTCAGCTGGCGCGGCGCTTGACCTCCTGGCGGCGGCGGCGGGCGTCGGCGATCAGCATCTCCTGCAGGTCGACCAACCGGTTGCCGTCGGCGTCGCGGTGCTCACCACTCCACGTGCCGTCGCTGGCCAGGTGCCACGACGACGTGCCGTCGTCGAACACGGTGTCGAGCAGCCGGTCGAGCTGGTCGACGTGGCGGGGGTCGCAAACCCGTACGAGCACCTCGACCCGCCGGTCGAGGTTGCGGTGCATGAGGTCGGCGGACCCGATCCACATCTCGGGGTTGCCACCGTTGGTGAAGGCGAAGATCCGGCTGTGCTCGAGGAACCGGCCCAGCGAGCTCCGTACGCGGATGTTGTCCGACATACCCGGCACACCCGGCCGCAACGCGCAGATCCCGCGCGTCGACAGGTCGATCGGGACGCCGGCCCGGCTGGCGCGGTACAGCGCGTCGATAATCTGCTCGTCGACCAGCGAGTTCATCTTGCAGCGCACCCGGGCGGGCCGTCCCGCCTGGTGGTGGGCCACCTCGGCCCCGATCCGCTCGACCAGGCCGTCGCGGATGCCCGACGGGGCCACCATCAGCCGCGCGAAGTCGCTGGCACGCGAGAACCCGGACAGGTCGTTGAACAGGTGCAGCAGATCGTCCCCGACACCGGGGTCGGCGGTGAGCAGGCCGAGGTCCTCGTACAGCCGGGCGGTCTTCGGGTTGTAGTTGCCGGTGCCGATGTGGCTGTAACGGCGCATCCCCTCC
>JBBSNM010000096.1:0-8941 GCA_038232655.1 Propionibacteriales bacterium
CACGAAGGTCTCCACCACCCAGCTGTACGGCGGGAAGACCGGGTGGTCGACGGCGTCCTTGGTGAACCCGTACAGGCCGCTCCCGCTGCTTCGACCGAAATCGGGTGGGCGCTTCCAGGAGACGTTGTAGAGCCACAGCAGGCCCAGCAGGATCCGCAGCGCGGCCAGCGCGATGGCGTTGCCGCGGGGCGGTGCGCTCGTGGCGGGTGCAAGCAGCCACCGGACGGCTGTGCTGGGTGCCAGGGCAGGCATTGTGTGTGCTCCTCGACTGTCGGGGTGGGGTATCGGGCCGGGATTGGGGTCGGTAGTCCGCGGGCACGGTTGTCACCGGCACCGATGCTAGAACACCGGGCGCCGGTGACAGCTGTGTTAGGCGGCCGGGCGGGTGGTCACCGGTCGGCACCGCCCTCCGGGTCGACGATCGTGGTCTTTGGCTCGCCCGCTGCCCAGGCGAACCAGAAGGTGTCCAGGTGGTCGACCCGCCGCAGCTGTTCCCCGGCGAGCGTGCCGTCAACGGCCTGCCCGGTCAAAGTCCAGATGGACTGGGTTTCCAGGTCACGGAACTGGCCGTCGGAAGTCGGCTCGAAGGTGAGCTGTCGGCCGGTGATGCGGGTGTCGAACACCCCGGTGGCGGCGGTGGCGTACCCGTCGGCCACGTTCGCGGCGTCCAACGCCGAGGCGAGCCCGGGCACCGCGAAGGCCACCGCGGGGGTGCCATCGACGGTGAGGTGGGTGGCGCCCACGTCCGCGAGCTTGTCCAGCTCCAGCGCGGCCGCGTCGTCACCTTCGCCCACCCCGAGCACCCGGGTCATCGGTGGGAGTCGCGGGTCGGCCTCACCGTCGAACAGGAACGGGTCGCCGTCGGGGTTGTCGTACCCGGTGTACGGGTTGGTGCCGTAGTCGCGGACGTGGCCGGTGTCTCGGCTGAGCACGTAGCCGTCGGGGGACTGCGACTTCCACTGCGACCAGGTGATCGTCTGCACGGGGATCCGGTCCAGCTCGGTGCCGGCCAGCTCGCCGGCGACCGCGCGGCTCTCCAGCTGCGACCACAGCGACTCGGTCTGCCGGTCGTACATGACCAGGGCGGACTTGTAGAGCAGCCCGGACGTGCCGAACGTGACCAGCCGGTCGTCGATGCGCCGGTCGTAGGCGAGCGCGGTGTTGCACAGCGGGCAGTAGGTGACCGACACCGGCCTGCCGCCCACGGTGTCGTTGACGATCTCATGCCAGATCAGCACCTGGACGGGGTACGCGCGGCGCTCGCCGTCGAGCTCCAGGGCGATGACCGGCTCGTTGGGGGCCAGCCAGTCGACGGTTGCCGGCTTGACGAACTTGGGCTCGTCGATCGCGGGGATGCCGTCCGGTGGCGGACCGCCGGACTTGAGCTCGTCGGTGTCGATGACGGCTTCCGGCAGCTCGGAGTCGTTGACGTCGTCGAGCGCCGAGGGGACCTTCTCGGGGGCGGAGGAGTCGATCGGCTCCAGCACGACCGGCGTGCCGCCCCGGCCTCCCGAGCCGCCGGAGTCGTCGGAGCTGCCACCGGAGGAGCCGGCCGGGGGGCTGCCCCCGGCGTCGGTCTCCTGCTGCACGGCGCCGCCACCACAAGACACCGCCAGCAGCCCGACGACGACCACGAGCGCACTCAGCCGGCTGGCGGTGCTGCTCCTGCTGGTTCTCGTGTGCCGTCTCGTCCACATGGCCCTACCTCCCGACATCCACGTCGTCGCGCGGCTGCGCGGCCCGACCCTGCCTCTTGCGCTGGTGTGCCCGCCGCATCCAGCTGTACGTCACGAGGACACCGAGCAGGGCGGTTCCGAGCAGCGCGACCCCTGGTGCACCCAGGCCGATCACCGCTCGTACGAGGCTGGCCTGCACCCCGGTCGCCACGCTCACGACCGCGTCCTGGCCGTCGGCTCCGGCGAGGACGCGGAGCTCGAACCAGCCGTACCAGGCCACGTATGCGCCGGCCACCACGAGCAGCAGGCCGCTGCCGCGGTTGATCAGCGCACCGGCCCGGCGCACGCGGGCGGTCAGCGCCGAGCCGGCGACGGCGGTGGTGAGGGCGAGCAGGAGCACGACGGCTCCCATCCCGAGCGCGTACACCACGAACGCTGCGACGACATCGATGGGCTGCCCGCCGCGCAGTGACGCGGAGGTGACCGCCAGGAAGGGGGCCAGGGTGCAGGACAGGGAGGCCAGGGCGAACGACGAGCCGTAGGTGACCGTCGACGCCCAGGCGTTGGTGGGGCCTTGGCCGCGGCCGGTGAGGCCGGGCAGGCCGGGCAGGCCGGGCAGGCCGAGGGTGCGCCCGGACAGCAGCCAACCACCAGCGGCGACCAGGAGGAAACCGATGACCACGGTGAGCACCGGCAGCCAGCGCTCGAACGAGACGGCGAACGCCGCGACGGCGAGGCCGGCCAGCCCGAAGACGCCGACGAATCCGAGGGTCATGCCTGCGGCGAACCGCACTGCCCGGCCCATGGCCCTGGCGGTGGAGTCCGCAGCGCCCGGTGCGGATGCGCTGGGTCGGTGGCCGGATCCAGGCGGTGAGCCGCCGCTGACGAGGACCGCGAGATAGGCCGGGAGCAGCGCGAAGCCGCACGGGTTGAAGGTCGCCACCGCGCCGGCGAGCAACGCGACCGCCAGCAGCCCGGTATCCACGGGTCAGCCGTCCGCGAGCCCTGTTGCGGCCCGCTCCAGGTCGTCGGGTGGGAGGCTGCCGGCGAAGGTCTCGACGCTGCCGTCGCTCGCGACGAACGCGAAGGCCGGCTGCGAGACCACACCGAAGCTCTGCCAGACCGAGCCATCGGCGTCGATGGCGTGCTGCATGCCGTCGGTGCCGGTCTGCTTCACGAACGCGCGCATGGCGTCGGTCTGCCCGAGCCCGGCCACCCCTACGAAGGTGACCTCGCCTTCGAAGTCGGCGGCGATAGCTGCGACCTCGGGGGCCTCGGCACGGCAGATCGTGCACCACGGCGCCCAGAACCACAGCACGACCGGCTCGCCGGCCAGTGCGGCGCCGTCGAACGTGCCGCCGTCGACCGTCTCCGTCTTGAACGACAGCGGGCTGGGGGCCGCCGTGTCGGACCTCGCCCCGGACCCGTCGGCCGGCGCGCTCGAATCGTCGGCGGCGCCTGCCGCAGCGCCGTCAGCTGCGGCGCCCTCGTTGGCGGCGTCCTCGTCACCGGCCGCCGAGCAGCCGGTGGCCACCAGCACGAGGCTGGCGGCGAACAGCCCGGCGCGGGTCGCGGCTCGGTGGGTCGGGGCCATCGCCTACATCTCCGTCGGGCACGTTCTCGGGCTCGGTCGTCAGCCGATGGGGGTCGGCGACACGAGGGAAACCCCACGGTGAGCGCCCGCCATTCCCGGGAAGCCGCCAGCCGCTTCGCGGGGTTGCGTTTGCAGTCGTACGCGAGGAGGAGAGTCATGACCGGTGTGGTGGACGTCGTGGTTGTCGGTCTCGGGCCGGGTGGCGAGGATGTCGCCGGGCGGCTGGCCGACGCCGGACTGGAGGTGGTGGGTGTCGAGCGCGACCTGGTTGGCGGCGAGTGCCCGTACTGGGGCTGCATCCCGTCCAAAATGATGATCCGGGCGGCCAACCTGCTGGCCGAGTCGCGGCGGGTGCCGGGCGTGGCCGGTGACACGGTCGTACGGCCGGACTACGGCCCGGTGGCCGCCCGCATTCGTGCGGAGGCCACGGACAACTGGGACGACCAGGTCGCCGTCGACCGCTTCGTCACCAAGGGCGGTCTCTTCGTCCGCGGCGAGGCGCGGATCACCGGGCCCCGGCAGGTCAGCGCCGCGGGGGAGACGTTCGTCGCGCGCCGCGGGGTTGTGCTCGCGACCGGGACGGCGCCAGCGGTGCCGCCGGTGCCCGGGCTCGCGGGCAGCCCGTACTGGACCAATCGGGACGCGGTGGAGGCCAAGGAGCCACCCGCGTCGCTCATCGTGCTGGGTGGGGGTGCGATCGGGGTCGAGCTGGCACAGGTGTTCGCCCGCTTCGGCACCGAGGTGACGATCGTGGAGGCCGCCGACCGGCTGCTGCCGCTGGAGGAGCCGGAGGCGGGCAGCCTGCTGGCCGAGGTGCTGGCCGCCCACGGCGTCACCGTGCACACCGGTGTCGGGGCCAGCACGGTCGGTCACGACGGCGCCCGCTTCACCGTGGCGCTGAACGGCTGCGCGCTCAGCGCCGAGCGGCTGCTCGTCGCCACCGGCCGACGTGCCGATCTTGCCGGTCTCGGTCTCGACGTGCTCGGTGTCGACACGTCGGCAGCCTCGGTGTCGACCGACGACGCCATGCAGGTGACCGACGGGCTGTGGGCGGTGGGCGACATCACCGGGCGGGGCGCGTTCACGCACATGGCGATGTACCAGTCGGCGATCGCCGCCGCCGCCATCCTCGGCGAGCGGCCGACGCCGGCGGCCTACCACGCGGTGCCGCGGGTGACCTTCGCCGATCCCGAGATCGGCTCCGTCGGGCTCACCGAGCAGCAGGCGCGCGACCAGGGTCTGCGGCTGCGGGTGGGGACCGCGCAGCTGCCCTCGTCTGCTCGTGGATGGATCCACAAGACCGGCAACGACGGCTTCGTCAAGCTCGTCGAGGATGCCGAGCGGGGGGTGCTGGTGGGCGCGACCAGGCGGCGAGGTGCTGGGCGCGCTCGTACTGGCCGTGCATGCGGAGATCCCGACCGGCACCCTACGGACCATGATCTACGCCTACCCGACGTTCCACCGGGCGATCGAGGACGCGCTGACCGCGATGGCCTGACCTGCGGCCACGTGCGCGATGGTCGCTTGCCTCCGCACGTGCTTACGCCGCCCGCTGTCCATCGCCGCGGGGGTGGGGACGACCACTCGGTGCGTGCCGCACCAACGCGGTAGCAACGATGGTGCCGGACGTACCGAGTGCGGCGCGCCCCGACCGTGGGACGCCATCGCGTGGCGTAGGCCCGCTCAGCGACGGCCGGTCCACTCTTCACCCCCGGTCACGACCGCCAAGGTGCGCCCGCGGTTCACCTGGCGCGCGGGAACGCGGGCCTCGGGGTGGCGCACGGGGCGGCCCCACGTCTCGTCGCCGGGCCCGAACCCCCGAGGGGCGTCAGGGCAGGTTGGTCCCGTACGGGCGGGGAACAACGGCGACCTACCGGAGGGTTACCCCGTCGTGCAGGATCGGACCATGACCGACAGCGAGTCGCGCGCCGGTGACTTCAAGCGCTACGTGGAGCCAGAGATCGAGGTGCTGCTCCGGGTGGCACGCACCCTGACCGGCTCGTGGGCCGACGCTGAAGACCTGGTGCAGGAGACGCTGGTGCGCGCCTTCCGCGCGATCGACCGCTTCGACGGTCGCTATCCACGCGCCTGGCTGCTGACCATCCTGCGCAACACCAACGCCAACATGCACCGCCGTCAGCGCCCAGACCTGTTCGACGGCGGCGACGTGCCGGAGGGGCAGCGGCCCGCCTTCGGGGCCGCCCCACCCGCCACCGTCGAGGACGAGGCGTTGTACGGCTGGCTCGAGGCCGGACTCGAGGCGGCCCTGCGCGACCTGGACCCGCGCTTTCGCCAGGTGGTCGTGCTCGTGGACATCGATCAGCTCAGCTATGCGGAGGCGGCACGGACCTTGGGAGTGCCCGTCGGCACCGTGATGTCCCGCCTGCACCGGGCCCGCAACCGTCTCCGCAAGGCCTTGTTGGTCCAACCCCCCGAAGGGAGCCCGTCGTGATCACCAGCGCGCGCATGCTGTGGACCTGCCACTGGTCGTCGCGGCGCATCCAGCGCTACCTCGACGCCGAGCGCGGCGTCCCGTTGAGCGCCGACGAGGCACGTCGGCTCGAGCAGCACCTGGCCATCTGCGAGCACTGCGCGGCGCTCGCCGACGAGCACCGGCTGCTGCGCCGGGTCCTCGACAACCTGTCGCAGCGAACGGCGCCGGCGCCGGACGCGGTCGGCCGGCTGCACGAGCGGCTGGATCGCATCATCGCCGAGCAGTCATCGTGACGATCGGCACTGCCGAGGCCGCCGCGCAGCACTGGGACCTGGTGGTCATCGGTGGCGGCACTGCCGGGATCGTCGGCGCCCGCACGGCCGCCAGCTTCGGTGCCCGGGTGCTGCTGGTCGAGAGCCACCGCACCGGCGGGGACTGCCTGTGGACCGGGTGTGTGCCGAGCAAGTCCCTGCTGGCCGCGGCCCATCGCGCGGCCAGCGCACGCACAGCGGACCGGCTCGGCGTGCACGTGGGCGACGTGCGCGTCGACTTCGGCGCGGTGATGAAGCACGTACGTAGCGCCATCGCCATCATCGAGCCCACCGACTCAGCCGCCACGCTCGAGCAGGCCGGGGTGTCGGTGCTCCGCGGCCGGGCCCGGCTGGCCGGTGGGGTCGGCGCCAGTGGACGAGTCGGGGCCGACGTCGAGGTCGACGGCGAACGGATCGGCAGCCGGCAGGTGCTGTTGGCCACCGGCGCGACCCCGTCGGTGCCCGACCTGCCCGGGCTGCGCGCCGCCGGGGCCTGGACCAGCGAGACGATCTGGGACAGCGACCGGCTGCCCGACCGGCTCACCGTCGTCGGCGGCGGCAACATCGGCTGCGAGCTCGGCCAGGCGTTCGCCCGCCTTGGCAGCCGGGTCACCGTGGTCGAGATGGCCGACCGGCTGCTGCCCGGTGAGGACCCCGACGCCTCCGCCCTGGTCACCGCTGCCCTGGTCGCCGACGGCGTCGACGTTCGCACCGGCACCGGCCTCGAGGAGGTCACGGGTGACGTCGACCAGGGCAGCGTGCGCACCAGTGACGGCCGCACCGTCGAGCACGACGGGCTGCTCGTGGCGCTCGGCCGCCGACCCCGCACGGCAGGCCTCGGTCTCGCCGGCGCCGGTGTCGAGCTGGACGGGCCCGGCAACGTTCTCGTCGACCGGTCGCTGCGCAGCACCAACCCGCGGGTGTGGGCGGCCGGTGACCTCACCGGGCATCCACAGTTCACCCATGTGGCGGGGGTGCACGCCAGCACGGCGGCCAGCAACGCGGTGCTCGGCCTGCGTCGCGCGGCGACCGTCGCCACCATCCCCCGGGTCACCTTCACCGACCCCGAGATCGCGGCGGTCGGGGCGGGCACGGCAGCCGGCGGCAACGGCCGGGCCGATCTCGAGCTGATCACCCAGCGGCACGACGAGGTGGACCGGGCGGTGGCCGAGGGCCAGACCGACGGCTTCACCCGCCTCGCGGTCGACGGCAAGGGCCGGCTGGTGGGCGCGACCGTGGTCGGCCCGCGCGCCGGCGACACCCTTCCCGAGCTGGTGCTGGCGCTGCAGCATGGCATGCGCACCCGCGACCTGGGCGGCGCGATGCACCCCTACCCGACGTACGGCGACGGCCCCTGGAAGGCAGCGATCACCGACGTGCGGTCGCGGCTGGCGGCGCCCGCCGCCCGTCGCGCGACCGACACGCTGGTGCAGGCGAGGCGACGGTGGCTCGACCTGCGCGCTCAGCGCAGCAGCCGGTAGCCGGTCCAGACCCGCTGCGCCGCGCCGAGGCCCACGACGACCGCCCACACCCACGCGACCGGGGCGGCGATACCCGGCAGCAGCATCCACAGCGCGTGCACCACGACCGTCTCGGTGCCCTCGGCGAGGCCGCCGATGAACGACAGCGACCGCCCGTCGTCGAGGCGCCGACCCGAGCGCTCGGCGAGCGAGGAGAAGGCGAGGAACGCCGTCCCGTTGACGTAGTAGGCCCCGAGCACCGCCAGGAACGGCCATGCAGCGGCGCCGGTGTCGACCCCGACCCCGATCGCCACGCCGACGACGGTCGCGCCGTACACGGTGAAGTCGCACACGATGTCCAGGAAGCCGCCCGCCTCCGACGAGCCGGCCGCCGGGCTGCCGGCTGGGCTGCCTGCTGGGCTGCCGGTTGGGCTGCCGGCCCGGTGCCGAGCACGCCGGCGAGCCAGCGGCCCGTCCAGCCCGTCGGCCAGCCGGGAGACCAGCCACAGTGCCAGCGCCACCGGCCACAGCGTCAGCGCCGCCGCGGCCGCGCTGCCCAGGCCGAGCACCAGCCCGACGACCGTGACCCGGTCCGGGCTCACCCAGCTGCGGTCGATCCAGGCGGCGGTGCGGTCCAGCGGACGGGTGAGCAGCCGCCGCGCCACCGGGTCGAGCACGTCACCCACCCCGCTCTGCGGCGTTCCGACCGGAACGGCCACGGGCGAAGAGCCCGCCGAGGGCCACGAGCAGGACCAGCAGCAGGGCGCCGGCGATGAACGGCCACGACCGCGGCTCGGTGCCGTACGCGCCCAGCAGCACCAGCGCGGTAACGCCGGGGACCATGCCGAGGGTCGAGCCGACCAGGTAGTGCGACCAGCGCAGGGCCGACAGCCCGGCCAGGTAGTTCAGGGCGGTGTACGGAACCAGCGGGACCAGCCGGAGCAGCACGATGCCCAGCAGCCCGTGCCGGACCACCAAGGCGTCGACGCGGGCCACCCGGTTGCCGGTGTAGCGCTCGACCGCGTCGCGGCCCAGCAGCCGGCCCAGCCAGAACGCCACGCTCGCACCGAGCACGGCGGCGAGCAGCACCAGCCCGAAGGCGGGACCCAGCCCGAACACCGCGCCGGCCGCGACGCTGAGCACGTTCTTGGGCAGCGGCAGCAGGGCGAGCCCCACGTAGAGGGCGACGAACAGCACCGGGCCCAACGCACCCGCCCGCTGCACCCGGGCACGGGTCTCGGCGACCGAGGGTAGGTCGACGACGAGCGCCAGCACGACCACCGCGGCGGCGACACCGATCAGCAGTGCCAGCCGCGCCCGGGCCGACGGCTGCGGCGCCACTGGCATCTGCGTCCCCCTCGTGTTGTCCGCGTTTGGGTCCGATCTGGTTGCCCGGGGAAGCCGGCGGACCCCTCACAGTGTTCCCGAGCCGACCCGTCACCGCCCTCGAGGAGCCCGCATGCCGC
>JBBSNM010000097.1:0-8890 GCA_038232655.1 Propionibacteriales bacterium
AACGCGCCGGCGCGCCAGAGTGCGATGACGGACAGTCCGGCCGGTTGTTGTTAGCCACCAGCCTGGCCGGCACCGCCTCGTCCAGCTCAACGATCTCGTCCGCTCTTAGGAACGTCTTCGTGCACAGCGCCGGGACGCGCTCGAGCAATTGGTGCGATACGCCGAGGAGGACGACCTCTACGCCGGCCGGCGCCGGCGCCAGGTGATGCATAGCGTTCCTACCGACCTCGGAGGTCAGACCCGGCTAGCCGACCGACCATGAGTCAGGTCAGCCAGTGCGCGTGACGGTAGGGGGCGGGATGGTTGTCCGCCCACCGGGCCAAGCGTTCGGCCAGTTCGTGCGCCATGGCGCCGGCATCGGCCGGCAGCGTGCGCTTAAGCGTAAGCACCACGGGGGCCGTGACCAGTCCGGCACTCGTTGCAGCATTCAGCAGGGCTACGAAGTCGACTGCGTTCTCGGTGACGACGGTCCGGTCCTCGGCGGTGGCGCGATCGAACACCTCGTCGTCGGTACGGCCGGAGAGGCCGACGTCGCGGACGTGCAGCGCGTCGTGTCCGAGCTCGGTCAGGTGCCGGGCGACTGCCGGGCTGAACATCTCGTCGATGAGGAACCTCACGAGGCCAGAAAGCGCTCGCGCTCCCGGGCCGCCTGTTGGGCGCGTTCTGCCGCTGCCTCGTTGCGGGTGATCATCGCCTCGATCTCATCGGGGTGGGCTGCGGCGAATGACACAGCGGTTCGCACCGTCTGCTCGGCAAGGTCGAGCTGCTCGGCGGTCGCGCCGACTCGCGCGTCGCCGCGCTTGCTTGTGTGCCGCAGCGCCAACACGATCTCCCACAAGTCCGGGCCGCCGGCCACGGCCGCACGTCGCCCGGCCGGCCCGTCGCGGTACACGATGCCGGGATGTGCAGATGTCTTGAGGCCCTCATCGAGCAGCCGGGTCACCAAGCTCGTCTCGCTGACGCCCTCATGGTGAGCGCGCTGGGCCAGTTGCGCCTTGAGCTGCGGGTCGAGCCGGTAGGAGACCGATGCCGGCATGGTGACCACCTCCCGAAAGGCAGCGTACCGCGCATGCGCTACGGACCTCGCGGAGCCCGTCGACGCCCGCGGAGCGTCCGGCGCGTGCGGACGTGGAGGGTCTCATCGGAACCGTGGACGACACCGCACGTTACTCGGTGGCGACGCGGACCCCCTCCACCGTGGCCGCATCCACCAGCCCCAACGAGTGCGCGTGCTCGGCGGCGGCCACGCTGTCCCTGGCCAGCAGCATCGGCACGCCAAGGGCGCGCACCTCGTCCGCGAGCCCGGTGACGCGAGCCGTACGCGCCGGCGTCGCCGGCGGCACGTCGCGGATGTAGACCGCGCGCACCCGGCCCGCCTCGGCGCGCACCACGGCGGCGTACGCCTCGGCGTCGTGCTGGCCGCTGTCGCCCACCAGCACGAACGACAGCTGCCGGTGCCGGGCGAACAGGTCGAGGATCGTCCGAGCCTTGAACGCCGCGCTGTCCTCGCGGAACAGCCAGCGCTGGCCGGGCCCCCAGTCGGTGAGCAGCACCGGTCCGGGCGGGAAGCCGGCGCGGGCGAGGAAGTCGACCAGCATCCGGTGCACGTTCCACGCCCCGGTGGAGACGTACCAGACCGGCGACCGGCCGCCATCAACGGCGACCAGTCCCCGGTAGAGCTCGGCGCCACCGGCGACCGCCCGCCGGTTGCTGTCGGCCACCAGCAGCGTGTTGCGCAGCGCCACCAGTGCCCGGGTCAGGCCGGTGTGGATCACGGTGTCGTCGAGGTCGCTGACGATGCCGAGTCGGGCCTCGGGGTCGACGACCAGCAGCGGCCCCTCGACCACTTCGCCGCCCGCCGGGCGGTAGCTGACGGTGTGCCAGCCCGCAGCCAGGCCGGGCAGGTCCACCGTCGCGTCCAGGTAGCCCTCGGCGCCCGACACCACCTGCTGGGACCGGCCGGCGACCTCGATCGTCACCGGCATCCCCGACACCTCGACGGACAGGTAGCGGCCGGCGGCGGTCAGCAGAGCGGCGAACGGGCCGTCGCGCTCGGCCGGCTCGCGGCGGGCGACCAGCACCCGTCCGCGTACCGAGCACTGCTCGGCGGTGCCGTGCGCGACGTACGGGTCGACGGTGACATGCCAGTCGGGCCGGCCGCGCAGGAACGCCGCGATGCGGTTCTCGGCGGCGCGCTCAACGCCCACCGCCCACTGCGCCCACCGGCTCCTGCTCACGGCCAGCATCGTCCCACTCCCCGCCCCCCGGAGAGTTGTCACCGCGACGTTGCGCAGAACGCGCTGAGACGGTGACAACTTTGGGGTCAGCTGGCGACGGGCTGGCGGACGTCGACGATCGGCAACAACGTCCGCAGCTGCTCGTTCTCGACCCGGTCGAGCACCGCGTGCTGCACGCAGGCCGGCACGGTGCGTCCCTGCTCGGGGTGCGCCATGGCGTAGACGCACGACTGCAGCCGCTCCTGGACGGCGCGGACGGCCGGGTCGTCGGCCTCGACGCCCTGTTCCATCAGCGCCCACGCCGGAGCGACCTCGGCGGCGTCCATGAAGCTGTGCATGACCAGCACCAACGACCGCACTGTGCGCCGCTCGCGCAGCAGGGTGCGCAGCCCGCCCGAGCGCCGCACGGCCCGACGCGCCCACCCCCACGCGACCGGCAGCGCGTCCAGGTTGGGCAGCACGGCCCGCACGAGCCGCACAAGGACGATCGGCCGCGGCGTACCGGACACCTGCAGCCCGCCGAGCCGGTCGATGAGGACGTCGCGCACCGCCAGGTCGCGGGGATCCTCGTCGTCGAGGGCGGCGACGAAGCGGTCGCCGACCAGCCAGCCCCAGGTGGTGCGGTTGCAGCGCGGGTCGCCCATCTGCACCGCGCGCCAGGGCAACCGCGCCCCGATGCCGCGCTCGACCTCGGCCCACACCGCGTCAGGAGTCACCTCGCGGAACCCCTCCCGCCAGCGCCGGTCGTCGCCGACGAAGGCGGCGGGCTGGAACGACAGCATGTCGAAGCCCATCGGCACCGTCGCCCTGACAGTGTCCGCGAGCTCGTCGAGGTTCGACGGCGTGACCGTCATGTTGTGCGCAAGGTACGAAGAGATGCCGTGCACGGCGCACACCCCGCGGACCATCTGCACGAAGCGTCGACGGTACGGCGCAAGGTCGGCCTCACTGCGGGGGCGGGGGACGCCCCGGCGGCCGCGCATCAGCGAGTCGAAGTGCGCGGCGAACGACACCCGTGGCAGCCGCGGCCGGCCGTCGGGGCCCAGCACGAGCCGGCGCAGGTACGAGGCGTCGAAGTCGCCGTGCGTCATCGACATCGGCTCACGGCCATGACGCCGCATCGCCTGCAGCGTCTCGGCGTGCGCGTCGGGGTCGAGCAGGCTGACCTCGCCGCCGATCAGCTGGGCGTGCGCGTACGGCCCGCGCGCCTGCTCGAGGAAGGCCATCTGCTCATCGACCGCGCGCACGGTGTGCTCGCCGTCGACACGCACCTTGTTGGCGTCCTTGGAGTGGTAGCACGGTGAGCAGGTCAGGTTGCACTTGGGGAAGACGCCGTGCGTCCCCTCGCAGCCGACCGCGTGCCGGCCCACCAACTGCGCCGCAGTCCGCGAGCTGGGCGGCAGCTCGGTCCACCGGCGCGCCAGTGCAGCAGCCTTGAGGCGGGGGACCGGGCGTGTCTGCTCCAACCACGCGCTGATCCGCGAGGTGATCGGCCGCACTGCCCGGGTCCTTTCGATCCATTCACGATGCCAGACGGACCGACGCTGCCCAAGGACGTCAGCGGGCGACAGCAGCCGGCGGCAGGTAGCGGGCGCCGGGCCCGTCGGCGCCCAAGCGGTCCTGCGGGTTTGACAGGGCGCAGCGCCGCAGCGACAGGCAGCCGCAGCCGATGCAGGACTCCAACCCTCCGCGCAACGCCTCCAGCGCGGCGATCTGGTCGTCCAGTCGCCGTCGCCACAGCCGGGAGATGCGGGCCCAGTCGGCCCGGGTGGGCGTGCGGTTGCTGGGCAGCGTCGCCAGCACGGCGCGGATCTCGTCCAGGCTGAGCCCGACGTTGCGCGCGGCCCGGATGAAGGCGAGCCGGCGCAGGACGCTGCGCTGGTAGCGCCGCTGGTTGCCGCTCGTACGGGTTGCCGCGATCAGGCCCTCACGTTCGTAGAAGTGCAAGGCGGACCGGGCGAAGCCGCCGCGCTCGGCGACCTCGCCGACGGTCAGCAGGTCGGTGGTCCGCATGCGATCAGCCTACAACCTTGACCTGCAGTCAGGTTCAGGTTGCACTCTGGAGACATGGCTGCTTCCTTGACACCCGACACCGCGCAATCCGACCAGCCGGTCGCCCTCGTCACCGGGGCCTCGGCCGGGCTCGGTCTCGCCGTCGCCCACGCCCTGGCCGAGCGTGGCTGGTCGCTCGTCCTGGACGCCCGAGGTTCCGCGGCGCTGCTGCAGGCGACCAGCGGGCTGTCTGCGCTCACCGAGGTGGTGGCGATCCCGGGCGACGTGGCGGACCCGGACCACCGCGAAGAGCTCGCCGGCGCCGTGCAGGCCGTCGGCCGGCTGGACGCACTCGTCAACAACGCCAGCACGCTGGGGCCGGCTCCGCTGCCACCCCTGGCGACCTACCCGCTCGACGCGCTGGAGCGGGTGCTGCGGGTGAACACGCTCGCCCCCCTGGCGCTAACCCAGCGACTGCTGCCGCTGCTGGCCGCCTCGGGCGGGGTGGTGGTCAACGTCAGCTCCGACGCCGCCGTCGAGACCTACCCCGGCTGGGGTGGCTACGGCGCGGCCAAGGCCGCGTTGGACCGGCTGAGCGCGGTGCTGGCGGTCGAGCTGCCGGCGCTGCGGGTCTACGCCGTCGACCCCGGCGACATGCGCACGGCCATGCACCAGCGGGCCTACCCCGGCGAGGACATCTCCGACCGGCCGGAGCCGGACCAGGTCGCGCCCGCGCTGCTGTCGTTGCTCGAGGGCTCGCTGCCGAGCGGGCGCTACCAAGCGGGCGACCTGCTCGCGGAGCACCCGTGACCAGCTACGTCGGGGAGGCGGGCACCTCCTTCGCAGTGCCAGCAGAGCTGTCCGCGACGGTGCCGCCGGAGCAGCGGGGACTGGCCCGCGACGGCGTGCGGCTGCTGGTCGCCACCGGACGGCGTGCGGTGTCCACCTCCTTCCGCCACCTCAGCCGCTTCCTGTGCCCGGGCGATGTCGTGGTGGTCAACACCTCCGCCACCCGGCCGGCCGCGGTGGACGTCCGCCGCGGCGATGGTGCGGACGCGACCCTGCACCTGTCCACCGTCCTCGACGACGGCCGCTGGGTGGTGGAGGTGCGCCCCGCAGGGGAGGCGGCCACCGGTCCCGCTGGCGACGTCGTGCCGGGTGAGCGGCTGCTGCTGCCCGCCGGCCGGAGCCTGCGCGTCCACCGCCCGTACCTCGACCAGGCCACCACCCGCCCCCGGCTGTGGGAGGCCCTCGTGGACCGCCCGGTCCACCTGGAGACGTACCTGCGGCGGCACGGCCGCCCGATCCGGTACGGGTACGTGCCTGAGCGGTGGCCGCTGGCCGCCTACCAGACGGTGTTCGCGACCGAGCCCGGCAGCGCCGAGATGCCCAGTGCCGGGCGACCCTTCAGTACCCGCCTGGTCACCGACCTGGCGACTCGAGGTGTCGCCGTGGCCCCGCTGCTGCTGCACACCGGTGTCTCCTCTGCGGAGGCGCAGGAGCCGCCGTACCCGGAGCGCTACCACCTGCCCGCGGCGACCGCCCGGACGGTCAACGCCGCCCGCGCAGGCGGCGGGCGGGTCGTCGCCGTCGGTACGACGGTGACGCGCGCCCTGGAGACCGTCGCCGACGCCGACGGCTGGGTCTCTCCCGGGCGCGGGTGGACCGACCTGGTGCTCGACCCGAGCCGCCCCGCCCGCATCGTCGACGGGCTGGTGACGGGCTGGCACCAGCCGCAAGCGTCCCACCTGCTGCTGCTCGAGGCCGTTGCCGGCGTCGACATCGTGCAGCGGGCCTACGACACGGCGGTCGCCGAAGGCTACTTGTGGCACGAGTTCGGCGACAGCTGCCTGCTGCTGCCGTGAGCGGTCAGTGCAGGGCCAGCACCCGCAGCAGCCGGCGGGCCGGCGCACCACCCTCCTGCTCGGCGACCGACAGCGCCGTGGGGACGTCGAGGTCGTCGAGCAGCGCCCGGCTGACGGCGTCGGTCGCCGCCTCGGACCCGCTGCTGCGACCGGCCGCCGCGTGCAGACGGTCGAGCCGGGCGGTCGCGGCGTCCAGTCCTTCTGGGGTGAACTGCCACGGGTGGTGCCAGACCCGGTCCAGCAGCAACAGCCGCAGCGCCTCCGGCCGGTGCTGCCGCAGCAGGTCGGCCACGAGGACAAGGTTCTGCGTCGACTTGGCCATCTTGGCACCGTCGATGCTCACCGTGCCTACGTGCAGCTGCGTGCGCGCCAGCGGCACGCCGCTGACCGCCGCGGCCATCGCGCCCTGGTACGCGTGGTGCGGAAATGTGAGGTCGGCGCCGCCCGCGAGCACGTCGACCCGCGGACCCAGCGTGGCCAGCGTCATCGCGGTGCACTCGGCGTGCCAGCCGGGTCGACCCCAACCCCACGGGCTGGGCCAGGCCGGGTCGTCGGGCCCCGATCGCTGCCACACCGGCACGTCGAACGGTCCCTCGTAGCGTTCGAGCTCGGGCTGCCCGCCGGACTCAGCCAGCAGCCGTCTGGCCTCCGCGTCGGCGACCCCGGCGCCGGCGGGCACCTGCGCCCCACGGAACAGCACCGACCCGTCCAGCAGGTAGGCCGCGTCCGTGGCGAGCAGTGCAGCCGCGAGCGCGATCACGTGGTCGACGTGGCGGGCGGCGCGGGGTGCATGCTGCGGCTCCCGAACCCGCAACGCGGCCAGGTCGTGGCCGAACTGGTACTCCTGCACGGCCGCGAACCGGTCGTAGCGCTGGCCGTGCTCGGCGGCAGCCCGGGTGAGCACGTCGTCGACGTCGGTCACGTTGCGGGCGTCCACGACGTCGGCCCCGGCCAACCGCATGACCGCGGCGGCCACGTCGGCCCAGACCAAGGTGGCGGCGTGCCCGAGGTGGGTGACGTCGTACGGCGTGATGCCGCAGACGTACATCCGTGCCGGCGGCACGAGCGGCAACGCCCGGCCGCCCAGGCGCAGGCCGGCGGTGCGCCACGAACTGTTGTCGATGATGGGCGGACGGGGGCGGCTCCGCTCGTGGGCAGCCACCGACGCGGCGGGATCAGGCTGGCTCATGGCACCATCATGCCCGTGCCCAGCCGCCGCCGGACCAGCCTCGTAGACCGGCTGTTCCGAGACGACAGCGGCCGGCAGGTGATCGCCCAGCCGGCGAACCCTGCCCTGGGGGTCTGGCCGTCACCTCCGGCGGGCGGCTGGTGACCGATCTCGGCGACGACACCGACCGGCTGCTGCGCGGAGCCGCGGTGGGAGCTGCTGTCGTGTGGGGGCTGGACGAGCTGCTGCGGGGTGTGACGCCGTTCCGCCGGATGCTCGGCGCCGGCGTGCTCGCCTACCAGATGGTCGCGCTGTCCCGGTGACCACTGTCTGGACACTTTCGCTGCTCGAAACATACGACTGCCACAGTGGGATGCATGCCCTTTCTGCTGCGGGTCGAGCTGCCGGACGTGCCGGGGTCGCTCGGCATGCTGGCCTCGGCACTCGGCACCGCCGGCGCCGACATCCAGGCGATCGAGATCGTCGAGCACAGCGGCGAGGGAAAGGCTGTCGACGACGTGCTGCTCGAGCTGCCGGCCGCGGTGCTGCCCGATGCGTTGGTCAGCGCGTGCCATCGCCTCGACGGTGTACGCGTGCAGTGGATCTCCCGGTACAACGCCGGTGCCAGCCTGCGCATGGACCTCGAGGTCGTGGAGGCCATGACGCAGGAGCCGGCTCGCGCGGTGGAACGGCTGGTGGAGCTGGTGCCACAGACGTTTCGCTGTGACTGGGCGATGGCGGTGCACGCGCAGGTCGACGACCCGCCCGGTGGCACCGGTGCGGGGCACCGGACCGCGCAGCCGGACAGCCTCAAGGTCGTGGTCGCCACCGGCACCGCACCTGACCTGCCGCCCGACGTCGCCGGATGGTTCGCGACGACGCGAAGCCGCCGGCTGGCCGAGCACCCCGCCTGGCAGGGGACGGTGCTCGCCGCCGCCCCGCTGAGCGAGGACGTGCTGCTCGTCTTCGGGCGTCGTGGCGGCCCCGAGGTGCTCGCGTCGGAGCTGGCCCGGCTGGGTCATCTGAGTGCGCTCGCCACCGCGATCGGCGACACCGCCATCGCCTGACCGCGGGGCGTCCCACCGGGCGGTGCACGCCGCACTCGGTACGTTCGGCACCCATTTCGCTGCCGCGGTGGTGCCGCACGCACCGAGTGGTCGCGGCCACCGCCGCGTGCTGCCTGCCCCCGGTGCCGTCTTGTCGAGTGAACGTGGCGGGCGGGCGCGGCGGGTGGGGGGTGCGGCCTCCGGCGTGGCGGGCGGGCATTGCCGGGCGTGCGGGCGTTTCGGACGTGCGGTGGCCGGTGAGTGCTGCGTGCGGACAGACTGGTGTTCATGACAGCCGACCAGCCGCCACCGGTGTCCGAGCTCTTCGACCCGGCAGCCTGGCGCCCGGTGCCGGGCTTCGACGACCTCACCGACATCACCTACCACCGAGCGGTCGGCACCGGTCCGGCCGCCGGCACCGTACGGGTCGCATTCGACCGCCCGGAGGTGCGCAACGCCTTCCGGCCGCACACCGTCGACGAGCTGTACGCAGCTTTGGACTCCGCCCGGCAGAGCCCGGACGTCGGTTGCGTGCTGCTCACCGGCAACGGCCCGTCGCCGAAGGACGGCGGTTGGGCGTTC
>JBBSNM010000098.1:0-8760 GCA_038232655.1 Propionibacteriales bacterium
AGGCCGTCATCCCTCACGCGGCGTTGCTGGATCAGGCTTTCGCCCATTGTCCAATATTCCCCACTGCTGCCTCCCGTAGGAGTCTGGGCCGTGTCTCAGTCCCAGTGTGGCCGGTCACCCTCTCAGGCCGGCTACCCGTCGTCGCCTTGGTGGGCCGTTACCCCACCAACAAGCTGATAGGCCGCGAGCCCATCCTTCACCGCCGGAGCTTTCCACCACCTGTGATGCCGCAGGTAGTCGTATTCGGTATTAGCCCCGGTTTCCCGGGGTTATTCCGATGTGAAGGGTAGGTTGCTCACGTGTTACTCACCCGTTCGCCGCTCGTGTACCCCCGAAGGGGCCTTACCGCTCGACTTGCATGTGTTAAGCACGCCGCCAGCGTTCGTCCTGAGCCAGGATCAAACTCTCCGTTGACATCTGGCCAGTGCCCTCCCGTAGGAGCGCACCGTCAACTGTTGACCCTGACAAGTTGATCACTTGTCAAAGGAATCCGTCGTCGTCCCCGACCTGCCAAGCAGGCCGCGGGCGCCGACGGGGCGTTCTGTAAATCAATCGTCGACTTTTGGCACACTGTTGAGTTCTCAAGAATCAGGCGCACACCGATGAAGTCGGTCTCACGACCGGGCACTTCGGGGCAACTACCATACTCTACCGAGGCCGCCAGCCCGGGTCAAACTCCGGGCTCCGGCCCCTCCCACACCAGCCGGCAACGCAACTGGCGCAGGAGTGCGCCGGCTGTCTGCGACCGGAGGGCCGCCCGAGCGGGTTGCTGGCCCGGGTGGGCCTGGCTCCCATCACTCGCGGCGACAGGTAGCACACTATGGACCTGCTTCGGGCGGAGTCAAACCGGGGGGTCCTGGTGCCGGCGCGCTGCGGATCGTTGCAGGTCACAGGGCTGGATCCGTTGCCCCTGGTCAAGCACTCCTGGGCTGAACTCTCAGCCGGTGCGGACGACCTCGAGACCGGCCACCGAGCGCTTGCCCTTGCGCACCACCAGCCACCGCCCGTGCAGCAGCGACTCGGCCGCCAGCGGCTCGTCTGCTGCAGTCACCCGCTCGTTGTTGATGTAGGCGCCGCCGTCGTCCACTGTGCGGCGTGCCTGTCCCCGGCTGGTCGCGAGCCCCGCGGCAACGAGGGCGTCGACGACGCTCGGGAGCGTCCGGCCGGCCTCGATGCGTGCGTGCGGCGCCTCGGCCAGCGCAGCGGCCAGCATCGACGGGGCGAGACCGCTCAGGTCACCGCGGCCGAACAACGCGGCGCCCGCCTCGGCCGCCGCGTGCGCCTCGTCTGCACCGTGCACGAGGGCGGTGACGTCGTCGGCCAGTGCGCGCTGCCCGGCCCGAGCCGCCGGCCGCTGTGCCGTCGCCTCCTCGAGCTCGGCGATCTCGTCCAGCGACCGCTCGCTGAAGATCCGCAGGTACCTGCCGACCATCGAGTCCTCGGCCTGGAGCCAGAACTGGTGGAAGGCGTACGGGCTGGTGAGCTGGGCGTCCAGCCAGACCGTGCCCGACTCGGTCTTGCCGTACTTGGTTCCGTCGGCCTTGGTCACCAGCGGGGTCGCCAACGCGTGCACCCGCTTCCCCTCGGCGCGGCGGACCAGCTCGACGCCGGCGGTGAGGTTGCCCCACTGGTCGCTGCCGCCGGTCTGCAGCCGGCAGTCGTGCCGGCGGAAGAGCTCGAGGTAGTCCATCGACTGCAGCAGCACGTAGCTGAACTCGGTGTAGCTGATGCCGTCGTCCAACCGGGAGCGCACCACGTCGCGACCGAGCATGCGGTTGACCGGGAAGTGCTTGCCGACGTCCCGCAGGAAGTCGATGGCCGACAGCGGGCCGGTCCAGTCCAGGTTGTTGACGACGGTCCCGCCACCGGGACCGTCCATGTCCACCAAGCTCGATACCTGGGTGCCGATGCGCTCGACCCAGCCGGCGACCACGTCCTTGCTGTTGAGGATGCGTTCGCCGGCCGCCTTGGGATCGCCGATCAGACCGGTCGCGCCGCCGACCAGGACCAGCGGGCGATGACCGGCCTGCTGGAGCCGGCGGGCCGTCATCAGCTGCACCAGGTTGCCCACGTGCAGGCTCGGTGCGGTCGGGTCGAAGCCGACGTAGTAGGTGACCGGGGCGGCTGAGAGCTCCGCGCGCAGCGCGTCACGGTCGGTCGCGTGCGCAACCAGCCCGCGGGCGTCGAGGTCGGCCAGCACATCGGTGGTCATCGCAGCAGTCTCCCCTACCTCAGCAAGCCGGTTTCGGAGCCCTCGGGCTGCGCCGGTAGGCCGACACCGTTGGGTCACCGCGCAGCCAGAACCGCCAGGGCAGGTTCGCGGCACGCGACACGCCCACCCGGCGGCCGCAGGCGACGTCCTCGACCGCGGGGGCCCCGGCCGCCGGATCCGGCGGCAGCAGCTGCAGCTCCGACCCCCTGCGAAGAAGGTCGGCGCCCTGCTGGCCGACGTCCACCCCGAGCGCCTGCGTCAACCGTCCCGGCCCGCGAGCCAGCTCGTGCGGTTGCCGTGCGGAGGCCCGGCGGGCGGTGGCGACCGTGACACCCTCAAGGACCTGGCCGGCGCGCAGCAGCACGGCGGCTGCCAGCCCGTCCGGCTCGGCGACGACGTTCAGGCACCAGTGCAGCCCGTAGCTGCGGTACACGTAGGCGACGCCGGCCGGGCCGAACATCGTCTGGTTGCGGGGGGTGCGTCCCCGCCAGGCGTGCGACGCAGGATCACCCTCGCCGCCGTACGCCTCCACCTCGGTCAGCCGCAGCACCACATCTCCGTGTGCGAGCCGGCGGCCGAGCAGCGAGAAGGCCGCCTGCGCGACCGGCGCCGACAGCTCGGCTGCAGCAGCCTCGTCCCGGGTCTCGTTCACCGCTCGGGGCTGCTGGCAGTGCGCAGCGCCGCCGCCCGTGCGACCAGCTCGTCGAGCTGCTCGGCCACCCGCTGCGGTGCGGTGCCGCCGCGACCGTCGCGGGAGCCGATCGAGCCTTCGACGCTCAGCACCTGGCGGACGTCGGGGGTGAGATGTGGCGACACCACGGCGAGGTCGTCGTCGGACAGCTCGTCCAGGGCCACGCCGAGCTCCTCACACCTGCGCACGCAGCCACCGGCCGCCTCGTGCGCGTCGCGGAAGGCAACGCCCTGGCGCACCAGCCACTCGGCGACGTCGGTGGCCAAGGAGAAGCCTTGGGGGGCCAGCGCGGCAAGCCGGTCGGTGTCGAAGCGCAAGGTGGCGACCATGCCGGTGAAGGCCGGCAGCAGCACGCGCAGCGTGTCCACGCCGTCGAAGACCGGCTCCTTGTCCTCCTGCAGGTCGCGGTTGTAGGCCAGCGGCAGCGCCTTCAGCGTGGTCAGGAGACCGGCCAGGTGGCCGACGAGCCGGCCCGACTTGCCCCGGGCCAGCTCGGCGATGTCGGGGTTCTTCTTCTGCGGCATCAGGCTGGAGCCGGTCGACCACGAGTCGTGCAGCCGGACGAAGCCGAACTCCCGGGTCGCCCACAGCACGACCTCCTCGGCGAGGCGGGAGAGGTCGACCCCGGCCATCGCGAGCACGAACGCGAACTCGGCCACGAAGTCGCGGGCGGCGGTGCCGTCCAGCGAGTTGGCGCTCGACGTGTCGAAGCCGAGCTCGTGCGCCACCGCCTCCGGGTCGAGCCCCAGGGACGAGCCGGCGAGCGCCCCCGAGCCGTACGGTGACTGCGCACCGACGCGGCGGTCCCAGTCGTGCAGCCGCTCGACGTCGCGCACCAGCGGCCAGGCGTGCGCCAGCAGGTGGTGCGACAGCAGCACCGGCTGGGCGTGCTGCAGGTGGGTGCGCCCGGGCATCGGCACGCCGAGATGCTGGCGGGCCTGCTCGGCCAGCGCGTCGACGAGGTCGAGCAGCATCCCCGCCACCGCCCGGGCCTCGTCGCGCAGGTACATGCGGAACAGGGTCGCGATCTGGTCGTTGCGGGAGCGCCCGGCGCGCAGCCGGCCGCCGATCTCGGGCCCGAGCCGCTCGACGAGCACCCGCTCCAGGGCGGTGTGCACGTCCTCGTCACCGGGCGCAGGCCCGATGTCGCCGGCGGCCACGTCCGCGGCGAGCTCATCGATCCCGGCCAGCAGGGCACCCAGCTCGGTCTCGTCGAGCAGGCCGGCAGCGCGCAGCACCCGGGCGTGCGCACGCGAGCCAGCCAGGTCGTAGGTCGCCAGCCGCCAGTCGAAGTGCGTGGAGCGGGACAGCGCGGCGAGCTCGGGGCTCGGGCCGGCCGCGAATCGGCCGCCCCACAGAGCCCCGCTGGTGGTGGTCATCAGTCGGTACCCGCCTCCATCGCTGCGGCGTCGAGGGCCTCGGCATCGCCGGCGCTCGGGTTGCTGGCGATGCGGTCGCCGCCGCCCGGCTCGAGGGTGCCCAGCAGGTTCCCGTGCTCGACCAGGACGTGACCCTGGTCCTGCGGCTGCGCGGCGTACGCCTCGAGCTTGGAGCGCGAGTCCGCGATGTCGAGGTTGCGCATGGTGAGCTGGCCGATGCGGTCGGTCGGCCCGAAAGCGGCCGCCTCGACCCGCTCCATGGACAGCTTGTCCGGGTGGTAGGAGAACTCCGGCCCCGCGGTGCGCAGGACGGTGTAGTCCTCGCCGCGGCGCAGCCGGACCGTCACCTCTCCGGTCACCACCGAGGCCACCCAGCGCTGGGTCGACTCGCGCAGCATCAGCGCCTGCGGGTCCAGCCAGCGGCCTTCGTAGAGCAGCCGGCCGAGGCGCTGCCCCCCGGCCAGGTAGCTGGCAACGGTCTCCTCGTTGTGGATGGCGTTGACCAGCCGCTCGTAGGCGATCCACAGCAGCGCCATCCCCGGGGCCTCATAGATGCCGCGCGACTTGGCCTCGATGATGCGGTTCTCGATCTGGTCGGACATGCCCAGGCCGTGCCGGCCGCCGATCTCGTTGACCGCGTAGACCAACCTGACCGGGTCGTCGTACACCGTGCCGTTGACCTCGACGGGGCGGCCCCGCTCGAACCGGATCGTCACGTCTTCGGGGATGACCTCGACCGCCGGGTCCCAGAACTGCACGCCCATGATCGGCTCGACGAGCTCCAGGCAGACGTCCAGGTGCTCCAGCACCTTCGCCTCGTGGGTGGCACCCCAGATGTTCGCGTCGGTGGAGTATGCCCTCTCCTGGCTGTCGCGGTAGGGCAGCTCGCGCTCGGTCAGCCAGTGGCTCAGCTCGTGGCGGCCGCCGAGCTCCTGGACGAACTCGGCGTCCAGCCAGGGCTTGTAGATCCGCAGCTCGGGGTTGGCGAGCAGACCGTAGCGGTAGAAACGCTCGATGTCGTTGCCCTTGAAGGTCGACCCGTCACCCCAGATGTCCACCCCGTCCTCATGCATGGCCCGGACCAGCATCGTGCCGGTGACGGCCCGGCCGAGCGGGGTGGTGTTGAAGTAGACGCGGCCGGCCGAGCGGATGTGGAAGGCGCCGCAGGCGAGCGCCGCGAGCCCCTCCTCAACCAGCATCCGCCGACAGTCCACGGCACGGGACAGCTCGGCGCCGTACTGCAGCGCCCGAACGGGCACACCGGTGATGTCGGGCTCGTCGTACTGGCCGATGTCGGCGGTGTAGGTGCACGGCACGGCACCCTTCTCGCGCATCCACGCGACGGCCACCGAGGTGTCGAGGCCGCCGGAGAAGGCGATGCCGACCCGCTCGCCGATGGGCAGGGACGTGAGGACCTTGCTCACGGTGCCTCCTTGGGGTTCTGGAAGGTGTGCGGGTGGCCAGAGTGGTCGGAGTGGTCGGAGTGGTTGGCGAGGCCCGGGTCGTTGGCGAGCGCCACCAGCCGCTCGGCAAGGGCGGCGCCGCCGTCGCCTCGTTGGCTGATCACCAAGACGGTGTCGTCGCCGGCGACCGTCCCCAGGATCTCGGTGGGCTGGGCCCGGTCGAAGGCCGAGGCGAGGTACTGGGCAGCACCGGGCGGCGTGCGCAGCAAGGCCAGGTTCGCCGACCCCTCGGCGGAAACCAACAGTTCGGCGAGCAGTCGGGCCAGCCGGCTCTCGGAGGCGCCCGGCTCGATCCCCGCACGGGGGGTGCGGTCGCCGCCCTCGGCAGGCACGGCGTACACCAGTGCTCCGGAGGCGGCCCGGACCTTGACGGCCTCGAGTTCAACCAGGTCGCGGGACAGGGTCGCCTGCGTCACGTGCAGGCCGGTCTCGGCCAGCAGCTCGGCCAGCTCGGTCTGGGACCGGACCTGGTGGTTGGCCAACAGGTGCACGATGCGCTGCTGGCGAGCTGGCTTGGTCTGCGGGATGCTCGAGGCTGCCGTCATGACGGGTCTCCGTGCTGGTCGAGCAGCCAGGCCAGCAAGCCCTTCTGCGCATGCAGCCGGTTCTCGGCCTCGTCCCACACCGCGCTGTGCGGGCCGTCGATCACCGCGGCGGCGATCTCGGCGCCGCGGTAGGCGGGCAGGCAGTGCAGCACGAGCACGTCGTCGGCAGCGCCCGCGACGGCCTGCTCGTCCAACGCGAACGGCACGAAGGGCGCGGCCCGGAAGTCCGCCTCGTCCTCCTGGCCCATCGAGACCCAGGTGTCGGTGGCCAGCACGTCGGCCCCGTCGCACGCGGCGGCGGGGTCGGCGGTGACGAGCACGGAACCGCCGGTGGTGGCGGCGATGGCTTGCGCGTCGGCCAGCACGTCCGCATCCGGCGCGTACGCCGCGGGTGAGCCGACGCGCACGTGCATGCCGGCGGTCGCGCCGCCCAGCAGGTAGGACTGGGCCATGTTGTTGGCGCCGTCGCCGAGGTAGGTCAGCGTCAGCCCGGCGAGGTGGCCGCGCCGCTCGCGCACGGTGAGCAGGTCGGCCAGCAGCTGGCAGGGATGGAAGCTGTCGGTCAGCGCGTTGACGACCGGCACGCCGGCGTGCGCCGCCATCTCCGCGATCCGCTGCTGGCCGTAGGTGCGCCACACCACCGCCGCCGCCTGCCGCCCGAGAACCCGGGCGGTGTCGGCGATCGACTCGCGAACGCCCACGGCGGCCAGCCGCGAGTCGACGACCATCGGGTGCCCGCCGAGCTCGGCGATGCCGACGCTGAACGACAGCTGCGTGCGCAGCGTCGGCTTGTCGAACAGCACCGCGACCGTCTGCGGCCCCGCGAGCGGGCGGTGCCCGTACCGGTCGGCCTTCATGGCGACGGCCAGGTCGAGCACCTCGGCCTGCTCGGCCGCGGTGATGTCGTCGTCGCGCAGGAAGTGCCGAGGCGCCGCACCGGTCGTTGCGCTCGTCACGTCGCACCCTCCCTGTCGGCCGCGATCGCGGTGTCCAGCACCGCCGGCAGCGCCGCCAGCCAGCCGTCGAGCTGGGCGGTCTCGATGATCAGCGGCGGGGCCGTGCGCAGCACCGACGGGGTGCAGTCGTTGACGACGAAGCCGGCGTCGAGGGCCGCCCACGACGCCGGGCCGGCGATGTCGTGACGCAGGGAGGTGGCGGTGAGCAGGCCACGTCCGCGCACCGCGGCGATGGCCGGGTGCCCGAGCTGGCGGAGCCCGCCGGTCAGGTGCTCGCCGGCCTTTGCCACCTGCTCGAGCAGGCCGTCGGACTCGATCGTGGTCAGCACCGCGAGCGCGGCGGCCGCGGCCAGCGGGTTGCCGCCGAAGGTGCTGCCGTGGTGCCCGGGCTGGAGCAGGTCGGCGGCACCGTCGAGGCCGATGCAGGCACCGATCGGCAGCCCACCGCCGAGCCCCTTGGCCAGCGTCACCAGGTCGGGGCGCACCGCCTCGGCCGCGTGGGCGAACCACTCCCCCGTGCGCCCGACGCCGGTCTGCACCTCGTCCAGCCACAACAGCGTGCCGTGCCGCCGGGTCATGTCCCGGGCCGCCCGCAGGTAGCCCGCCGGTGGGATCACCACGCCGGCCTCCCCCTGGATCGGCTCCAGCACCACCGCGGCCGTCGTCTCGTCGACGGCGCGCTCAAGCGCGGCTGAATCGCCGTAGGGGACGAACGTGACGTCACCGGGCAGCGGCTCGAACGGCGTGCGGTACGCGGCTTTCGAGGTGAGCGCCAGCGCGCCCATCGTGCGGCCGTGGAAAGAACCTTCGGCGGCGACCACCGTGGTCCGTCCGGTGCGGCGGGTGAGCTTGAAGGCAGCCTCGGTGGCCTCGGTGCCGGAGTTGGTGAGGAACACCTTGCCGGTGCCGCCGAGCAGGTCGACCAGCCGCTCGGCGAGCTCGACCTGCGGCCTGCTGGCGAAGAAGTTCGACACGTGCGCCACGGTGGCGACCTGTGCGCTCACCGCCTCGACGACGGCCGGGTGGGCGTGTCCGAGGGCGTTGGCCGCGATGCCGGCGAGCAGGTCGAGGTAGCGCCGGCCGTCCTCGTCCCAGACGTGGCAGCCTTCGCCACGCACCAGCACCCGGCGCGGCGGTCCGAAGGTGTTCATCACCGCGGCGACGTGCCGCTCGGACAGCGTGCTCACGGCGCCTCCGTTGCGGGCTGTTCGGACTCGTCGGGCAGCACCATGGTGCCGATCCCCTCGTCGGTGAAGATCTCGAGCAGGACGGCGTGCGGCACCCGACCGTCCAGCACGTGCGCCCGCGGCACGCCGCCGCGCACGGCGCGCAGGCACGCGCCCATCTTGGGGATCATGCCGGTGGCCAGGTCAGGCAACAGCTCGCCCAGCTCGGCCGCCCGGATCTGGCTGATCACCTCGTCGCTGGCCGGCCAGTCCGCGTAGAGACCCTCGACATCGGTGAGCACCACGAGCTTGTCGGCGCCGAGCGCGACCGCGAGGCTGGCGGCGGCG
>JBBSNM010000099.1:0-8753 GCA_038232655.1 Propionibacteriales bacterium
GAGCGCGATCGGCTGCCGGATCGCCGCCACCGTCGCCCCCGCCCCGGTGTCGACGTGCGACTCGACCATCTGCGCGAAGTCCATCCGGTAGACGTGGTCCGCGCCGACCACCACGATGATGTCGGGCAGCTCGTCGCGCACGAGGTTGAGGCTTTGGAAGATCGCGTCGGCGCTGCCGGCGTACCACCGCTTTCCCACCCGCTGCTGCGCAGGCACCGGCGTCACATAGTTGCCGAGCAGGGACGACAGCCGCCAGGTCTGGGTCACGTGCCGGTCCAGGCTGTGGCTCTTGTACTGCGTCAGCACCACGACCTTGCGGTAGTCGGAGTTGACCACGTTGGACAGCGCGAAGTCGACCAGCCGGTAGATCCCGCCGTATGGCACCGCCGGTTTGGCCCGGTCGGCGGTCAGCGGCATCAGCCGCTTGCCCTCACCGCCGGCCAGCACGATCGTCAACACCTTGGGGCCACGACCACGGACCGACATGGTTTGACCCTAGGGGGTTGCACGCACCCAGGGCTAGGGTCGGAGCATGCGCGCAGACGTGCTGACCCGTGAGTACCCGCCCGACGTGTACGGAGGGGCTGGCGTGCATGTCGCCGAGCTGGTCCGCGCCATGCGCCGCCTCGACGACCTGGACGTTCGCGTGCACTGCTGGGGCGGCGCCCGCGACGAGCCCGGCACCGCTGCGTACGACGTGCCCGAGCAGCTGCGCGACGCCAACGGGGCGCTGCAGTCGCTGGGTGTCGACCTGGCCATGACGGCCGGCGTCGCCGGTGCCGACGTGCTGCACTCGCACACCTGGTACGCCGCGATGGCCGGGCACCTCGGCGGCCTGCTGCACGGGGTGCCGCACGTGTTCACCGCGCACAGCCTGGAGCCGCTGCGGCCGTGGAAGGCCGAGCAGCTCGGCGGCGGCTATGCCGTCAGCTCGTGGGTGGAGCGCACCGCGGTCGAGGGCGCCGCCGCCGTCATCGCGGTCAGCGACGCGATGCGTGTCGACGTGCTGCGCAGCTATCCCGCCGTCGACCCCGACCGCGTGCACGTCGTTCGCAACGGCATCGACACCGAGCTGTGGCAGCCGGTCCACGACCCCGACCGGGTGCGTGCGCTGGGGCTCGACCCCGACCGGCCGAGTGTGGTGTTCGTCGGCCGGATCACCCGGCAGAAGGGGCTGCCGCACCTGCTGCGCGCGGTGGCGTCGCTGCCCCCCGAGGTTCAGGTGATGGTGTGCGCGGGTGCGCCGGACACCCCCGAGATCGGCGCCCAGGTGGAGTCGCTGGTCGCCGACCTGCGCGCCGAGCGTGACGGCATCGTCTGGATCGCCGGCATGCTGCCACGCGCTGACGTCGTCGCGCTGCTCACCGCTGCGACCGTGTTCGCCTGCCCGTCGGTCTACGAACCGCTCGGCATCGTCAACCTGGAGGCGATGGCCTGCGGCACAGCGGTCGTCGCCACCGCGACCGGCGGCATCCCCGAGGTGGTCGACGACGGCGAGACCGGTCTGCTGGTGCCGATCGAGCAGGCCGACGACGGCACCGGCACCCCGCTCGACCCGGCGCGCTTCGAGGCCGACCTGGCCGCGGCGCTGACCGCGGTCGCCGCCGCCCCGGACCGGGCGCACGCCATGGGCGAGGCCGGCCGTGTACGCGCGGTCAAGGCGTTCGGCTGGGACGCCGTCGCCGAGCAGACCCGGGCGGTCTACGGCGCCGCGGTCCAATCCCGGGGGCCGGCCGAGCCGAACCCCTGACGTGACCCGTTTCCGCCCCGCCACCCGCCTGGCCGCCGCGGCCACCGGGTTGCTGGCGGCCGGTGCGGGGGTGGCTGCGGCCGCGTTCACCGCCTCACTGTTCACCGGCGTTCCGTCCCCGATCGAGTCGGTTGGCAACGCCACCATCGACCTCGCCCCCGCTTGGCTCAAGGACTTCGCGGTCGAGCAGTTCGGCACCGCCGACAAGACCGTGCTGCGGGCGGGCATCTTCATCGTCATCGCCGCGCTCGCCGCGCTCGCCGGCCTGCTCGGTCTGCGCCGACCGTGGCTGGCGCAGACCATCACCGCGGGCCTCGGCCTGTTGGCCCTGGTGGCCGCGGCCACCGACCGTACGTCGCTCGGCTCGGCCCCGGTGACGGTGCTGCCGGCGCTGGTCGCGATCGTCGTCAGCCTGGTCGCGATCTCGTGGCTGCTGTCCACGCTCGTCCGCCGTCGGCACGCGCAGGCCGCTCCCTGGGGCGAGCCACACCCCGGCGACGACGTGGGGGCCGACTTCGACCGGCGCAAGTTCCTTGAGGCCGTCCTCGCCGCCGGCGCCGTGGTGGCGGTCGGTGGCATCGGCTCCCGCCTGCTCGGGCCGGCCGAGGCCCTCGCCTCCCGCCGCGACGTCATGATCCCCGCTGCCGCCGACACCGTGGGCGCGGTGCCTCGCGGCGCGTCGCTGCCGGTGCGGGGGATCACGCCGTACCTGACGCCCAACGCCGACTTCTACCGCATCGACACGGCGCTGACGCCGCCGGACGTGCCGGCGGCCACCTGGTCGCTGCGCATCCACGGTGCCGTGGACAACGTGCTGGAGCTCAGCTTCAGCGACCTGCTCGATCGGGCGCTGGTGGAGCGCCGGATCACCTTGACGTGCGTGTCGAACGAGATCGGTGGCGGGCTGGTGGGCAACGCCACCTGGACCGGAGTGCTGCTGGCAGACCTGCTCGAGGAGGCCGGCGTGCGTGCCGGCGCGGACGCGGTGCTGTCGACCAGCGCCGACGGGTTCACCGCCGGTACCCCGATCGGGGCGCTCACCGGCGGGCGCGACGCGATGATCGCGGTGGCGATGAACGGTGAGCCGCTGCCGATCGAGCACGGCTTCCCGGCACGGATGGTGGTACCGGGGCTCTACGGCTACGTGTCGGCGACCAAGTGGGTGACCGACCTCGAGGTCACCAGCTTCGCCAATTTCTCGGCGTACTGGACCGACCGCGGCTGGTCCGAGCGGGCGCCGGTCAAGACCGCGTCGCGCATCGACGTACCGGGGTCGTCGGCTGACCTGAAGGCCGGGACGGTGGCGGTGGCGGGCGTCGCCTGGGCCCAAGGCCGGGGGATCGACGCCGTCGAGGTGCGCGTTGATGGGGGCTCGTGGCAGCGGGCCAGGTTGGCCACTGCCGACGGCATCGACACCTGGCGGCAGTGGGTCTGGGAGTGGCCGGCCGAGCCTGGCGACCACGTCCTCGAGGTGCGCGCCACCGACGGCGACGGTGCGACCCAGACCTCGGCCACGACATCGCCGAGACCCAACGGTGCCACCGGCTTGCACCGGGTTGCGGTGACCGTCACCTGATCCGTCCGCCCCGGCGCCACTCATCTGCGGGTTGTCTCGCCGTTGGGACTCGTGCCGCGCCACTCGGTGCGGTGGGCACCTTGCCAGCCAGGGTTTGGGTGCCGACGGAACCGACTGCGCCGCCGCGTCTGGGCGGGGCGGATCTGCCGCCGCCCGCCCGGGGTCTCGCCGTTCGGACCTCGGTGCGCCCCGCCCGTGGCTGCGCTCCGCCCCCGCCCCCGCGCCACTCATCCGCGGGTTGTCTCGCCGTTGGGGCTCGCGCAGCTTCACTCGGTGCGGTGGGCACCTTGCCAGCCAGGGTTTGGGTGCCGACGGAACCGACTGCGCCGCCGCGTCTGGGCGGGGCGGATCTACCGCCGCCCGCCCGGGCGTACGTACCCTGACGGTGGCACCGGCCGTGGCAGGGCCGCGGAGCCGGGAGGGGTCACGATGGGCGAGCGTCTGGTCAGGCAGCGCATTCTCATCACCGGCGCAAGCTCCGGACTGGGTGCGGGGATGGCGCGGCTGTTCGCCGAGCGAGGGCGCGACTTGGCGCTGACCGCACGCCGTACGGACCGCCTCGACTCGCTGCGCGCCGAGCTGCTGGCCGCCTACCCGACGATCACCGTCACCGCCCACCACCTCGACGTCGACGACCACGACACGGTCTTCAAGGTCTTCGGACGCTGCCGGGACGAGCTCGGCGGACTCGACCGGGTCGTCGTGAACGCCGGGCTGGGCAAGGGCGCCCGGATCGGGTCCGGCCGGTTCGACGCCAACCGGCAGACCGCGATGACCAACTTCGTGTCCGCGCTGGCGCAGTGCGAGGCCGCGATGCAGGTCTTCACCACGGCCCGCGCCGGCCACCTGGTCGTCGTGTCGTCGGTGACGGCGGCCCGTGGCATGCCCGGCGCGATGACGGCGTACGCCGCGACCAAGGCAGGCGTCGCCGCGCTGGCCGAGGGCATCCGTGCCGACCAGCTGCGGCGGCCGGCGGGCACTTCGGCTGTTGCCGTGACCACGCTGTTCCCCGGCTACATCGCCTCGGAGATGAACGAGCGGGTCGCCCACACGGTGCGGCACATGGTCGACACCGAGACCGGCTGCCGGGCCATGGTGGCAGCGATCGAGCGCGAGGTGGACGCAGCAGTGGTGCCGACGTGGCCATGGTGGGCGCTGATGCCGGTGCTGCGCTACGCCCCGCTGTCGTGGGTGCGCCGGCTGCTGTGAGCCCGCTGCTTGTGGTGGCCGACCGACGCCGGGGGGCAGTGCGGTAGCTCGAACACCCGCCCCTCCGGTTCAGCCTGGGCCCCCGGAGCCTCCTCGGCCTCGACCAACGTGTCCGCCCCCGTACGCCGCAGCCCGACCAGCGCCATCAGCCCGCCCAGCACCAGCAACACGGCGCTGACCACCATCGCCGCCCGGTAGCCGCCGCCGAAGGCGTCGGGGTCGTCGTAGTCGGCGCCGCTCAGCCCCACCACCGCCGGCAGCGCCGCGACCGCCAGCAGGCCGCCGGTGCGGGCCACCGCGTTGCTGACCCCGCTGGCCACGCCGGCGAACCGGTCCGGTGCCGCGGCCAGCACGGTTGCGGTCAGGGGTGCGACCAGCAGCGTCAGGCCGACGGCGAAGACCGATACGCCGGGCAGCACCCCGGTCAGGTAGCTGCTGTCCGCGTCGACACCGACCAGCAGCAACACGCCGACAGCGCACACGATCGGCCCGGCAGCCATCTGCGGGCGGGGGCCGATCCGGGCGGCGAGCGCCCCCGAGCGGGCCGAGAAGCCCAGCATCAAGATCGTGACTGGCAGCAGTGAGATGCCCGCCTGCAGCGGGGTGAAGCCCATCGTGACCTGCAGTTGCAGGACGACGAAGAAGAACATCGCGCCCAGCGCGGCGTAGACGACAAGCGTCAGCAGGTTACTCACCGTGAACGTTCGCGACGCGAACAGGCTCGGTGGGACCATCGGGTGCGGCGCGCGTCGCTGGTGGGCCACGAAGGCCACCAGCGCGGCCACACCAGCCAGCGCCAGCGCGACGACCAGAACGCCAGCGCCCTCGCCGGCCTCGATCAGCGCGTACGTGACGCCACCCAGCCCGAGCGCGCCCAGGCTGGCGCCGCGGACGTCGACGTGCTGGCCGGCGACGGTGCGGTCGCAGCTCTCTGGGACGTGGCGCAGCGTGACCGCCACCACCGCCGCCGCGACCGGCACGTTGATCAAGAACACGTAGCGCCAGGACGCCTCCTGCACCAGCCAGCCGCCGAGGAACGGGCCGATGGCCGCGGCCACCCCACCCAGACCCGACCAGGCGCCGATCGCACGCGCCCGGTCGTCACGGTGGAAGCTGGCCTGCAGGATCGCCAGGCTGCCCGGCGTCAGCAACGCGCCGCCGACACCCTGCAGCGCGCGGGCGACGATGAGCAGCACCGGCTCCTGCGCCAGGCCGCAAAGCACCGACGCGACGGCGAACCAGGCAACCCCGGCCAAGAACACGCGTCGTCGCCCCAGCAGGTCGCCGAGCGACCCAGCCACCAGGATCAGGCTCGCCAGCGTGAGCATGTAGGCGTTGACGACCCACTGCAGGTCGGCCAGGTCGGCGCCCAGGTCGGACCCGATCACCCGCAGCGCCACGTTGACGACGGTGCCGTCGAGCATCGCCATCCCGCTGCCGAGGATGGTCGCCAGCAGCACCCAGCGACCCTGCGCCGTGCCCATCCGCACGGCGTCGCGGGTCTCCACGACGTGCGACGCTACCCGCCGCCGGCAACGGTCGGGAATGATCGGGGGCATGGACGTCGACGACGAGCTCGTGCATCTCGACCTGGCCGACACGGTCGCCACCATCACGCTGGACAGCCCCGCCAACCGCAACGCCCTCAGCCGCCGCCTGGTCGCCGAGCTGATCGACCAGCTCGACGCGGCCGCCGCCGTCGAGTCCGTGCGGGTGGTCGTGGTCCGCTCGTCCGGGCGGGTGTTCTGCTCCGGCGCGGACATGCGCGAGGCGGTCGCCGACGGCATGGCGGCGGGCGCCCGCACGATGGTCGATCTGCAGCGCGCCATCGTGGCGCTCGAGGTGCCGGTCCTCGTACGCCTCGACGGCCCTGTGCGCGCCGGCGGCCTCGGGATCGTGGCCGCCGCCGACGTGGTGGTGGCTGCGGAGTCCGCGACGTTCGCCCTCACCGAGTCACGGCTCGGGCTGGCCGCCGCCACCGTCTCGCTGACCGTGCAGGCGCGGATGACCCCGCGCGGGGCGGCGCTGGCGGCCCTGTCCGGTGCGACCTTCGGTGCGGCCGAGGCGGTCGAGCGTGGCCTGGTCACCGCCGTGGTGCCCGACGAGGCGGTCGACGCGGCGGTCGCGGGCCTGGTTGGCGAGTTCGCGCGGACGACCCGGCAGGGCGTCCGCGAGACCAAGGCACTGCTCAACGCCGACCTGCTGGCGCGCATCGACACCCGCGGCGAGCAGCTGGCGGCCACCTCGGCCCGGCTGTTCGCCTCACCCGAGGCGCGCGCGGCCATGAGCGCCTTCCTGCGGGGCTGACGGCACGCGTAAGATCGGTCGCTCGCAATCTTCGCCACACGTGGGAGTCGATCGGACCGTGCCGGAGCACAACGACCAGCTCGTCCAGCACGAGGTGGCCGTCGAGCAGGCCTACGTCGACGCGGTCTACGACCGGCTCGAAGCGGCCGCGAGGTCGGCGCAGGCACTGGCCCATGAGGGCCACGGCCGGGCGCGGCTCGGGCACGAGGGCGGGCTGGTCGAGCGCGACGCCATGGTGTTCCAGGCCGCCAAGCGCATCGCCGCTCTAGACGCGGCGCACGAGGGGCTGGTGTTCGGGCGGCTCGACCTGGTGCCCGGCCCGCAGGTGGACGGGCCGCGCTACATCGGCCGCATCGGGCTGCGCGACGCCGACCAGGAGGTGCTGCTCGTCGACTGGCGCGCACCGGCGGCCGCGGTCTTCTACCGGGCCACCGCTCAGGATCCGGCCGGGGTGGTGCGCCGCCGGGTCCTCCGCGGTCGTGGCAAGACGGTGACTGGTGTCGAGGACGAGCTGCTCGACGCCGACGCGGCGCCCGCCGACATGGCCGTGATCGGCGACGGTGCGCTGATGGCGCAGCTGTCGAGGGCGCGCGACGCGTACATGCACTCGGTGGTCGCCACCATCCAGAAGGAGCAGGACGAGGCGATCCGCGCCCCCGCCCGCGGCGTCACCAGCATCGGCGGTGGTCCCGGCACCGGCAAAACCGTGGTGGCGCTGCACCGCGCCGCGTACCTGCTCTACACCGACCGCCGACGCTTCGAGGGCGGCGGCGTGCTGGTGGTCGGGCCGTCCGGGGTGTTCATGGCCTACATCGACCGGGTGCTGCCGAGCCTCGGCGAGACCACCGTGACGCTGCGTGCGGTCGGTGCGGTCGTCGACGGCGTCGAGGCCATCCAGCACGACGTCCCGGAGGTGGCCGCGGTCAAGGGCTCGGCCCGGATGCGTCGGGTGCTCGCCCGCGCCGCCCGCGACGTCGTACCGGGCACACCGACCCGGCTGCGGGCGTTCTGGCGGGACGAGGTGCTCGAGCTCGACGAGCGCGACCTGGCCGCCCTCCGCCGCCAGCTGCTCTCGGGCGGCCAGCGCCGCAACCGGCCGGTGCGCAAGGTGCAGCAAGCGCTGCTCGACCTGCTTTGGTCGCGCATCGCCGGGCAGCGAGCGCTGGACCGGGGCCGGGAGGCGTTCGTCGAGGAGCTCGGCGACGACGGGCCGGTGGGCCAGTTCGCGCGGGACTGGTGGCCCCCGTTGGAGGCGGTCGAGGTGTGGCGCTGGCTGCACGACCCGGCCCGGCTGCGCCGCTACGCCCAGGGTGCGCTGAGCGCGGACGAGGTGGCGGTGCTGCTCGAGTCCGCCCCGTCATCCGCGCATTCCGAACCGCCGAGCATCGAGGACGTGCCGTTGATCGACGAGTTGCGCTACCTGCTCGGCGACGTGATCGCCGAGTCGCCGATCAGCGACGACATCCCCAGCCAGCAGATGAGCTTTGAGCGTGCGGAGTCCGAGCAGCGCCGACTGCGGGCCGCACGCCGCACCGAGGACGACGGCTATGCCCACGTGTTGGTGGACGAGGCCCAAGACCTGTCGCCGATGCAGTGGCGGATGCTCGGCCGGCGGGGCCGCTATGCCAGCTGGACGATCGTCGGCGACGCCGCGCAGTCCTCGTGGCCGCTGGCCGAGGAGGCCGCCGCAGCCCGGGCAGAAGCGCTCACCGGCAAGACGGAGCACACGTTCCGGTTGTCCACCAACTACCGCAACTCTGCCGAGGTGTTCGCGCTAGCTGCTCAGGTGGTGCAGCAGGCGGTGACCGACCCCGACCTGCCCGACGCGGTACGGCGTACCGGGCGGGAGCCGGAACACCTGGTGCCGAGCGAAACCGACCTCGCTGCCACGCTGACCAGCGCCGTCGCCGA
>JBBSNM010000100.1:0-8550 GCA_038232655.1 Propionibacteriales bacterium
AGCAGGACGCGCCGGGGCTCTACCTTCAGGTCGAGCGATCGAACACCGCCGCGTGCCGCCTCTACGCGGCCGCCGAGTTCACCGAGGTCGCGACGTACCACTACCGCGTCCGGGACGCACCGGTGGCAGCGCCTGGACGCCGGCAGGATTTCAGCCGCACCTAGGACGCGGTCGAGAGGCGGTAGACCGACACGTGCCACCGGGACTCGGCGGTGGACTCGGCTCCCGCACGGTCCGCGTGCCTGGACTCCAACACGAACCCGCGGAGCTGTCCCAGTGCCCGGCGTGTCGTAAGCTCGGGCGACAGCCTTGATCCCGGCGCTGTATCGCGAGCACACTCGATCCATGGCCGAGCCGATCCGGGTGATCCACGCCGATGCCCTCGTGGACGCGGACCCGACGCCCGGAATGCACCGGCAACGGGCCGTGGATGTCGACGGGCTGTGGTCCGGGGTCGTGCACACCGATCCGGGGTCGACGTCCGGCTGGCACCATCACGGTGGCCACGAGACCAGCCTGTACGTCGTGACCGGAGCCATGCGGCTGGAGTTCGGGCCCGGCGGCCGATCCGTCGCCGACGCCGGGCCGGGGGACTTCGTCCATGTGCCAGCCCACACCGTCCACCGTGAGTCCAACCCCGGCGACCGTGCGGCGACCGCGATCATCGCGCGGGCCGGCACCGGGGTCCCCACGGTCAACGTCGACGGGCCGGATGATGACGCCTGATCTTGATGCCCGGAGAGGTGCGTGGTGGCCGTGAACCAGAGGTGGGTGCTGATCGCCGGCGCAGCGGCGGTCGTCGTCGTGTTCGTCCTGCTCGTCGTGTTCGCCGGCGGTGGAGGTGGCAGCGGAGGTGGAGGCGGCTACTAGCGCACGCGCGGTCACCTAGGCTCGGCCGCGTGGCAGACGATCCCACCCGGCCGGCTCGGGTCGAGGACGTCCACGAGCTCGCGCTGGCGATGCCGCATGTCACGGTCTACCCCGGGACTGGCGACAATCCGGTCTACCAGGTGGGTGGGAAGTCGTTCGTCTTCTTCCGCAACCCGCGGCCCGACGCGATCGACCCAGTGACCGGGGAGCGCTACCGCGACGTGATCGTGTTCTGGGTGGGCTCCGAGGGGGACAAGCAAGCGCTGGTCCAAGACGATGCCGCTCCCTACTTCACCACGGCGCACTTCGACGGCCACCCGTCCGTGCTGCTGCGGGCTAGCCAGATCGGTGCGCTGTCCCGGCAGGAGCTGGCCGAGCTGGTCGAGGATGCGTGGTTGTCCCGCGCGTCGGCGCGCCGAGCGGCCAGCTGGCTACGCGATCATCCCCCCGCGTGAGTCGTCACTGACCCGCAGACTTTACATCTGTGGGAATGGAGGGTGACGTTATTGCCACTTTCGGTGACATTTGGTGCGCGAAGGCCTAGGTTCTCCCTGTGTCCCGCCGGGGGGCAGGTTCGGGACAAGGGGAACGGTATGGGTCGGTGTGTCCGCCTGGCTGTGCTGGTGGTCGGCATCTCACTGGTCGCGTCGAACGCTGCGGTGGCGTCCAGAGAGCATCCCAGGGTCGTGCGTGAGAACCCGGCCAACTTCACGCCGAGGTTGCGTGCTGACAACGCGGTCGGGCACCCGCACATGGACGCGTTCAGCCGCTCCCGCGGCACCGTCTACGCCGGCGGAACCTTCCGTACGGTGAGCAACGCCGCCGCCACCCGCACGTACCGGCGCCACCATGTGCTGGCCTTCGACGCCACCACCGGAGCGATGCGCTCCTTCGCCCCCAAGGTGGACGGCCCGATCTGGGCGGTCCAGGCGGTCGGAAAGGCCGTCTACCTCGGCGGCTCCTTCCGCCACGTCAACGGCGTTCGGCGGATCGGGCTGGCGAAGGTGGACGCCCGCACCGGCAAGGTCAGGCGGCGCTTCAACGCCGACTTTCCGGGCGGTCGGGTCAACGAGATCCGCCGGGTGGACGGGCGGCTGCTGGTCGGCGGCAGCTTCCCCCAGGCGCTGGTCGCCCTGCGTCCGCGTACGGGGCGCAACACCGGCTACCTGCGGCTGCGGGTCAGGGGCGAGATCTCCGGCAGCTGGGGCAGGACCGCCGTCTACCGCTTCGCGGTAAGCCCCGACGACAACCGACTGGTCGCGGTCGGCAACTTCACCACCGTGTCCGGCAAGTCCCGCAAGCGGGCCTTCATGGTCGGCCTGCGGGACAACCGGGGCCGGCTCGCGCGGTGGTACTACCGCGCCTTCCGCAAGCCCTGCTCTTCGACCGACGCTCGTCGGGTGGCCTACCTGCAAGACGTCGACTTCTCCCCGCGCGGCGGCTACTTCGTGGTGGTGTCCACCGGACAGATCTCCCGCAGGGGAGACCTCGGCGAGACGGTCTGCGACGCCGCGGCACGCTTCGAGACCGACGTACGGCGCCCCAGGCGGCCCACGTGGATCAACTACACCGGCGGCGACAGCGTCTGGTCGGTGGCCGCCACCGGCGCGGCTGTGTACGTACAGGGTCACTTCAAGTGGCTGGACAATGCTCGCGGCTACCAGGACGACCCGGTGGCCACGGCGGTGCGACGTCGAGGCATCGGAGCGATCAACTCGCGGACCGGGAAGGCGCTTGCCTGGAACCCCGACAAGCCCGCCCGGATCGGGGGCAAGGACATGATGGCGACGGGCAGCGGTCTGTGGGTGGGATCGGACAGCAAGCGGTTCAACGGCGAGCCGAGGCGTGGGGTGGCGTTCGCCCCGCTGTGAGGCGGTGATCGTCAGGGCGGCACTGTCCGCACTCGGGTCTACCGTGCAACCCGTGACCACCTCGTGCACGCGCGAGCAGGTGCTCGCCTTCCGGGTGCGCGCTCAGCAGCTGCACCGCGAGCAGGGCACGCTCGACGACACCGCGGTGCTGGACATCGGGGTGCAAGACAGCGGTCCCGACGATGCGCCCGTGGGCGCTGGCGCTGCGTGGGGTCGACGTGTCCGCGCTGCCGGCCCCGGCGCTGGCCCGGGCGTGGACGATCCGGGGTGCCCCGCACGCCTACCGCCGGGCCGACCTGCCCGCTATCGCCGCCGCCGTCTAGCCGTTCTCTGACGCCGACGCCGGCAAGCGGATCTACGACGCGGCCAAGCCGTTGAAGGCGGCCGGCATCACCAACATCGAGGCGCTCGACGCGATCGCGGCGACGATGCGCTCGGTCGTGGTCGAGCCGATGGCCAAGGGCGAGGTCTCGGCCCGGCTCACAGAGCTGATGGACCCGCCGTACTTGCGGCACTGCCGACCATGCGACGCCACCCACCTGTACGAGATGCCGTTTCGGCTGGCGGCGCTGCGGGCCGGCCTCGAGTTGGAGGCAAAGACGTCGCCGCCAGTGCTCCGGCGCATCGCCGATTTCGAGCCTGCGAGCACAGTCTGCCGGCACACGACGTCGTCCGCACCTACCTGCGGCTGCTCGGGCCGGCCACGCCGAAGCACGTGGCCGACTACCTCGACGCCCCCGCCAAGGACGTCAAGGCCCGGTGGCCCACCGACACCGTCGAGGTGTCGGTCGACGGCGAGCAGCGGTGGGTGCTGGCGGCCGACGAGGCCGCCCTGGCCGCCAGCCCGGTGCACGTCACCCGGCTGCTGGGGCCCTTCGACCTGTTCTGGCAGGCAAAGGACCGGCAGCTGCTGGTCGACGACACCGCCCGCGCCAAGCAGCTGTGGCCGGCGCTCGGCCGGCCGGGCGCCGTGCTGCACGACGGCGACATCGCCGGCATGTGGCGACCACGCAAGACCGGCAAGCGGCTGCGCCTGCACGTCCAGCTGTGGACCCCGGCCACGGCGAAGGTGCAGGCCGCGATCGCCGAGCAGGCCGAGCGGCTGGCGGGGCACCGACAGGTGGCGCTGGCCAGCGTCGACTTCGCCGGCTGACCGGTGCCGCACGTACGGTGCCACTACCGTGACTGAGCATGACCGACTGGCGGGCGCGGGTTCTCGACTGCGTGGACGAGCAGATCGACGACATGGTGGCCCACCTGTCCGATCTCGTACGCATCCCCAGCCTCGGTGGGTCCGACGTCGAGAACGGTGTGCAGGCCGAGATGGCCCGCACGCTCGAAGCCGAGGGGCTCGACCTCGACCACTGGCAGATCCCGCTTGCACAGATCGCGGCCGAGCCCGACTTCCCCGGCATGGAGGTGACCCGCGACGAGGCCTGGGGCCTGGTCGGACGGTCCCCGGGCACCGGCGGCGGGCCGTCCCTCATGCTGAACGGCCACGTCGACGTGGTGCCGGCCGGCGACCCGGCCAGCTGGACCAGCGGCGACCCGTTCTCCGGCCGCATCGACGCCACCCACGTCCACGGCCGTGGTGCCTGCGACATGAAGGCGGGACTGGTGACCGCGTTGTGGGCGGTCAAGGCGCTGCGCCGCAGCGGAGCCCCGCTGCGTGGCGACGTGCTGCTCGCCAGCGTCCAGGCCGAGGAGGACGGCGGGATGGGCACCTACGCCACCCTGCGCCGGGGCTGGTGGGCCGACGCCTGCGTCATTCCCGAGCCCACCGGTCTCGACGTGGTGCCGGCCAACGCCGGGTCGCTGACCTTCCGGCTGCGCGTGCCCGGTCAGGCGACCCACGCCTCCCGCCGGACCGCCGGGGTCAGCGCGATCGAGAAGTTCTGGCCGGTCTTCGCGGCGCTCGGCGAGCTGGAGCGCTCACGCAACGCCGACGTGGACCCGCTGTTCGCTCGCTGGGACATCGCCTACCCGCTGTCCGTCGGCGTCGTCCGCGCCGGCGACTGGGCCTCGACGGTGCCGGCGCTGCTTGTCGCTGAGGGGCGGCTGGGGGTGGCGTTGGGGGAGTCGGTCGCCGACGCCCGGACCGCCCTCGAGTGGGCCGTCGCCGAGGCGTGCGACGCCGACGCGTGGCTGCGGGCGCACCCGGTGGTGGTCGAGTGGTGGGGTGGACAGTTCGCGTCCGGCCGACTGGTCGAGAGCAGCGACCTGCTCGACCGCGTACGCACGGCGCATGCCCAGGTGAGCGGGCAGCCGGCGCCGGCGGTCTGGGGCGGCCCGTACGGCAGCGACCTTCGCCTGCTCACCGGGTTGGGTCAGATCCCCACCCTCCAGTACGGGCCGGGCGACGTCACCCTCGCGCACGCGCCGAACGAGTCCGTCCCCATCGCCGACGTCGTGACCTGCGCGCGTACTCTCGCGGCACTCGCGCTCGACTACTGCGGCGTCGAATCCGGTTGAGCCACCAGCGGCGCCTCGACGGCGCGGGTGGCAAGCGTCCATGATGTCCCTCGGGCCGTGACCCTCAGATTGGAGCCAGCGCCACATGATCCTCATCGTAGCCAAGTTCCGAGTGCTGCCCGAGGACGCCGACCGGTGGCCCGAGATCGCGGGCGACTTCACCGAGGCCGTCCGCGAGGAGCCCGGCTGCCTGTGGTTCGACTGGTCGCGCAGCCTCGACGACCCGACCGAGTACGTGCTCGTGGAGGCTTTTCGGGACGAGCACGCCGGTGCCGAGCATGTCCAGTCCGATCACTTCAAGCGCGCCCAGCAGACGTTGCCGCCGCACCTGGCGGAGACGCCGCGGGTGGTGAACACGAGCCTGCCGCAGGACGACTGGTCCGAGCTCGGTGAGCTGGCGGTGCCCGCGGGCAGCTGAGCCCGATCCGGTAGACCCGGGCATCGGACTACTTGAAGGAACGCCGACCGAAGGGACCGTCCAGTGCACGTCGTCATTGCTGGTGGACATGGTCAGATCGCTCTGCTGCTAGAACGCCGGCTCGCCGACAACGGCGACGACGCCGTGGGACTGGTGCGAAACGTCGACCACGTCAGCGAGCTGGAAGAGTTGGGCGCCCATGCCGCCGTCGTCGACCTGGAGGAGAGCTCCGTCGACGAGCTGGTCGCGGTGCTGAACGGCTCGGAAGGGTCGTCTTCGCCGCCGGTGCCGGTCCGGGCAGCGGTGCCGCCCGCAAGGAGACAGTCGATCGTGACGGTGCCGCGTTGCTAGCAGATGCGGCCGAGCAGGCGGGCATCCGTCGCTACCTGCTGGTGTCGTCGATGGGCGTCGACGGCGCCGACCCAGACTCCGAGGACGCCTTCCAGGTCTATCTGCGGGCCAAGGCGGCCGCGGAGGAGAACCTGCGATCGCGCGACCTGGACTGGACGATCGTGCGGCCGGGCCGGCTGACCGACGAGACGGCCACCGGGCGGGTCCGCCTTGCCGAGAGCGTCGAGCGCGGCGACATCCCGCGGGACGACGTCGCTGCCGTCCTGCATGCGCTGCTCACGTCGGGTGGAGCCGTCGGCCGGGTGCTCGAGCTGGTCGGCGGTGACGACGAGGTCGACGAGGCGGTCGCGGCCGCCTGAGCCCCTCGGGCGCGCGTGTGAGCTAGCTCCGCCAGCGGCGGAGCAAGGTGCCTGCTGCGATCCAGACGGTGCTGACGCCGGCAGCGGTCACTGCCCACGGTGCCCAAGCGGGCGGTGGCGGATCAGCCCCGGTGAGCCCGTCGACGGTCGGCTTGCGTATGTCGGCTGGCCGCTGCTTCTGCAGCTCCGCCTTGCTGCCAGCCGCACGGACGACGCAGTCGTTGGTGATGAAGTCCATGCTCGCGCCCACGATGTAGGCGGTGCCGTGCTGCAGGTCGGCATCGGTGCTGCTGCTGACGCCCTGGAACAGGCTTATCGGCCAGGCTGGCTGCTCCTGCCCCGACAGCACCCATACCTGCTCGGCCAGGTCAGGTCCTCGCCAGACTTCGGACACCTCTAGCCGAGTGAAGCCCCTTCGGGACTCGGTGGGGGTGCCCACCACGACGACCGGCGAGCCCGCCGGCCCCGGTTCGACGGCGCACGACGCCACGGCGGCGCCTTGGCCGAGCAGCAGCACGACGACAGACACCGCAACGACCGCCGCGGCCTGGGCTGGGCCGGGGAGTGTGCTCACGGGACGGAGGCTCACGGGGCTTCGACGTCGGGCGCGCGTCGTCGGTTCCCCTAGCCATCCCTCAGTCGAACCGATGCTTCAGCGGCACGAGCCAGCGCACGTGCCTGCCCAGCGGCGTCTGGCACCAGCACCGGTCGTCGCAATCGCACTCACGACGACGGTCCAGGATCGCGTTCACCGCGACCAGGGCACCGAGGGTGGCTAGCCCAGGCAGCCAGGCACGCTTCATGAGCTCAGCCTAGCCCGCGCATAGCAGGAATCGTCCACATCCGAACATACGTTCGACCAATTGTCGGTGGTGGGTCCTAGTCTCTTGATATGGCAGCAACGGTGCAGGAGCGGAGCGTCGGCGGTGGCGGTGTGTTGCCGCCGGCGTGGCGTCATCCGCTGGCAGTCGCGTTGTCGACGGTCGAGGCAGCTCTCGGCGAGGTCGCCGACACCGGTTGCTGGTCGCTGTCCGATGCCGAACTTGCCGACCTGGTCACCCAGGCGTCGTCGGCGCGGGCGCGGGTCGACGAGGTGTGCCTTCGCCTCGCCGCGGCCGCGCACAGCCGCGAGCCCGGTGCGGCGTTCGCGGCGACTTCGACCGCAGGATGGCTGCGCGCATCACAGCGGATGTCCCGGCGCGCCGCGGCTGCCCAGGTCCGGCTGGGCAGCGCGCTGGACCGCCGGTGTTCCATCACCCGTTCCGCGCTGGCGAGCGGGCAGGTCAACATCGAGCAGGCCGCGGTGATCGTGGCCGCGATCGCCCGGCTTCCCAAAGAGGTCACCGACGTCCAGCGGCAGGCGTGTGAGGCGCACCTGGTCGAACTGTCCGCCACCTTCGGCCCCGAGGAGCTGCGCATCCTCGGGCGGCGGGTGTGGGAGGCGGTCGACCCCGACGGTGCCGACGCAGCGGAAGGCAGGTTGCTGGAAGCCGAGGAGGCCGCAGCTCGCGCCACCACCATGCTGCAGATGCGCCCGCAGGACGACGGGTCCACCCGCGGGAAGTTCGTGCTCCCGAACGCGCAGGCCGACATGCTGCAAGCTGCGTTGGACGCGATGCTGGCTCCTCGCCGCCCCGTGCCCGACCAGCCGGCGAGTGAGCCGGCGGGCGGCGAGCAGGCGGCGAGTGAACAGCCGGTGGACCCTGACCTGGACAACGAACGGTTGCCGTACGCCCAGCGGCTCGGCCTCGCGTTCTGCGAGCTGATCGAGCACCTGCCGACGGAGCAGCTGCCCCAGGCCGGCCGGTCCACCCCGACAGTGACCGTCACCTTGTCTTTAGCAGCGCTGGTCACCGGCGTCGGCGCCGCCACCTTGTCCACCGGCACCGCGATGTCGGCGAGCCAGGCCCGGCGGTTGGCGTGCAACGCAAACCTCGTGCCGCAGGTGCTCGGCGGCGACTCGGTGGTGCTCGACGCGGGCCGCGCCCGCCGCTTCCACGATCACCACCAACGCGGCGTTCTCGGCACCACGCAGCGTGGGTGCATCGCCGACGGGTGCGACCGGCCCCCAGCCTGGTGCGAGGTGCACCACCCCACTGCCTGGGCGGCCGGCGGGCGCACCGACGTCAACGGTGACCACGGCGGAGTGCTGCTCTGCGGACGCCACCACCACCTGGTCCACGACAACGGCTGGCGGGTGGTCTGGGCG
>JBBSNM010000101.1:0-8426 GCA_038232655.1 Propionibacteriales bacterium
AGACGGCGTCGCCGCAATCTTCGCCACCTTGCGGGCCGAGGAAGCGTGGGCGGTGTTCACCCTGCTGGACCGCACCGCCCGAGCGATGCGCAAGGCCGGCGACGAACGCTCACTGGACACCCTGATGGCCGACCTGTTCGTGGCCTGGCTCACCGGCACCACCCTCACCACCCCGGCCCCGGCCCCGGCCCCGGCCCCGGCCCCGGCCCCGGACGCAAGCCCGGACGCAGGCCCGGACGCAAGCCCGGACGCAAGCCCGGACGCGGGCCCGGCGCCGGCGAGCTGGCACTGCGTGGACGGCCTGGAGCCCTGGACCGACTCCGACCCGTCGCCAGTCCACCCCGACCCCGACCCGGCACCCGACGACCCCGCCTGGGACCTGGCCTGCTGGGACCAGCCCCACACCCCAGACCAGCCCCACACCCCAGACCAGCCCGACACCCCAGACCAGCCCGACGCCGCCGGACCGCCGGCACGGCGGCTGCCGCTGCCCGTCGAGGTCCAGGTGGTCATCTCCGCGGCGACCCTGCTCGGCATCGACGACAACCCCGGGCTGCTCCGCGGCTACGGAGCAGTGCCGGCCTCGGTGATCCGCGACATCATCGACACCGCCGACACCAGCCCAGCCACCAGCCCAGCCACCAGCCCGGCCAGGACCCGGCTGCGGGCACTGTTCTGCGACCCGGTCGACGGCCGGCTGATAGCGATGGGCTCCACCGCCCGCTGCTTCACCGGCGGGCTCGGCCAGTTCGCGCTGTGCCGCGACCAGGACTCCCGCCTCGGCGGTGGCCGCATCGCCGAGGTCGACCACATCCGCGACCACCAGCACGGCGGCCCCACCGCCGCCGCCAACGCCCAAGCCCTCGCCAAGCTCCCCCACATCCTCAAGGACCATCCCCAAATCACCGTCACCGCCCAGCCCCCGACCAGCCGCGGCGACGGCCTCGACCAGCTGCGCATCCACGCCCCCGACATCCAGTGGCGACTACCCAGCGGCCGCACCCACACCAGCCGACCCCCACCCGCACTCGGCCCGGGCAGCGGCCCCGACCCCCCACCCGACCCCCACCCCGCCAGCCCCGGCGAACAACACCTCGCCCGCCTGCTCGCGTACGCAGGCTGAGGTCAGCCGGACGCGTGCCCAGCGACCGCAGGTGGTAGCCGCCCTCCTGCACGACCACCGACGGCACGTCCAGCCCGCCGAGCATCCGGCCAGCGCGCGCGTAGCCGTCGACCATGACCCGCACGGGACCCGCCGACCGTCGACCCGGTCGACGATGCGGCTGGCCGTGGGCGCTCACGGCTACGAGGTGGACATCACACTGGAGGCACGCGAGGGTGGCGACCTGGTCGGCCACCGTCGCTGGCAGCAGCGGCTGCCGCGCTGACCTCGACCGCAGGCGGGCGCTCAGTCCGTCGGGCGGCGGCGCAGCTGCTTGGTGCGGGAACGCTGTTGCTTGGCGTCGAGCCGCCGCCGTACCGAGCCCCGCGTCGGCCTGGTCGCGCGGCGGCTCCGCGGCGGCGGCGCCAGCGCCTGGTTGAGCACCTCGGCCAGGCGCTGTTCGGCGGCCCGCCGGTTGGCGATCTGGGCACGATGCTCTTGCGCCGACACGGTGAGCACGCCGTCGACCAGGCGATGGGCCAGCCGGGTCAACGCCCGCCGGCGAAGCGGCTCGGGCAGCGCGGTCGTCCGCGCAACGTCGAAGGACAGCTCGACCCTGCTGTCGGCGGTGTTCACGCCCTGCCCACCGGGGCCACCGGAGCGCGAGAAGCGCCAGCGCAGTTCGCGCCGCGGGATGCTCAGCGAGCGGACGCGCAGCGACGAGGACATGGTCGGACCAGTCTGGCAGTCCCAGGAACGAGCGATCAGCGGATCTGTTCCACGCCGGGCCCGCGAAGGCGACGGGTGGCAGCGGCGGTGCGGCCGGTGATCAGCAGCAGCAGGTCACCGACCGTCCCTTCCACCAGGGCGCCGTCACCCGCCGACAGGTCGGCGTCGGTGGCGACCAAACGGAGGCCGCGCAGGCGGCGACGGGCGTGGAACGGCCAGCCCATCGACCACACCCGCTCGAACCCCACCAGCGCCGGCGAACGGCACCTCGCACGGCTACTCGCGTCCGCCGGCTGACCTCAACCGCGTCCTCGCCGCACCGACTCGTAGCGGTCGGCCTCTCGGGCCGATAATGGCCGGAGACCGGCCGGTCGCGCGACGATTCTGTGGGGTGCGGTGTGAGTTCGCCCAAGCATGTGGTCTTCGCCTCAGCCAGCAGCCAGCCCTACGCGTCTCTGCGCAGCCGGCCAACGCCGCGCGCCGAGCGGTACGCCATGGGGCGGGCGCTGCGCAAGCAGGTGCCGCGTTCCTCGCTCAAGAAGTGGGACCCACCACCGGGACGGCGGGACCCGGTGGACCAGATCAACCAGTCGCACGAGGGGCGTGAGGACTGGCTGGTGCCGGTACGGGTGGGCCGCATGGTGGAGTCGCCGTACGGCTTCCTGCGGGGGACGGCGATCGTGATGGCCGAAGACTTTGCCGCCCTGCCGTCGACCGGCATCACGCCGGTGATCTGCGGTGACGCGCACGTCGGCAACTTCGGCTTCTACGGCTCACCCGAGCGCGAGCTTGTCCTCGACCTGAACGACTTCGACGAAGCTCACCCGGGCAGCTGGGAATGGGACCTGCGTCGACTGACCGCGAGCATCTGGGTGGCCGGCCGGCAGAACGGCCTGTCCGAGGGCCACTGCAAGAAGGCGACGGCCGCCTGCGTGGCGGCGTACCGCGACCAGGTGCGCCACCTGGCCGAGCAGCCGCTGCTCTCCCGCTCGTTCGAGCGGCTCGACCTCGACCGGCTGCGGACCGTGACCTCGGACTCCTCGTTGGCCAAGGCGATCAACCGTGCGGCGCGCCGGGCCAAGACCAAGACCAGCGACCGAGCCGTTCCCCGCTTCACCGAGCAGCACCAGGGCAGCCGCCGGATCGTCGAGGAGAAGCCGCTGATCACCCGGCTGAACGAGCAGGACTACGAGCGGCTCGCGGTCGCACTGGACGACTACCTCGCCACCCTTGCCCCGCACTGGGAGCGGATGCTCGGCGGATACACCCTGCTCGACATGGCGCACAAGGTCGTCGGCGTGGGTAGCGTCGGCCTGCGCGCCTATGTTGCGCTGTGTGAAGGAAGCAGCCCCGACGACGTGCTCTTCCTGCAGCTCAAGCAGGCCCGCCGCTCGGTGATCGCGCCGTTCGTCCACGGCGACTCCGCGTTGCACGACCACCAGGGTCAACGGGTCGTGGAGTACCAGCAGGCGCTGCAGACGGTCAGCGACCCGCTGCTCGGCTGGACGACCGTCGACGGACGGCAGTTCTACGTCCGCCAGTTCCGCAACATGAAGGGCAGCGTCGCCCTCGACGACATCGGCGCGAAGGCCCTGATCGACTACGTCGGAATCTGTGGGCGGCTGCTCGCCAAGGGCCACGCGCGCACGAGCGGTGCGTCGATGATCGCGGGCTACGTCGGCAAGTCCGACTCCCTCGACCGAGCGCTGTGCCGCTTCGCCCGCAAGTACGCCGACCAGACCGAGCGGGACCACGAGTGCCTGGTGCGTGCAGTCGCACGCGGAAGGCTGCCCATCGAGCACGGCGTGTGAGACCTGCCCGGGCAGTCACGTCGGCGGCGGTCGGGGTGGTCAGCGCTCACGCCAACGGCGCCATCGCTGGGCACGGCGATCGGCGATGATCTGCCGCACCACGTTGCGCCCGGGGATCCCGGTGACCCCGCCGCCGCCGTGGGTGGCGGATCCCGCTTGGTACAGCCCCGCCACCGGGGTACGCATGTCGGCGTAACCGGCGGCCGGTCGGGCGTGGAACAGCTGCCCCGGTGACAGCTCGCCGTGGAAGATGTTGCCGCCGACCAGGCCGTACTCGTGCTCCATCTCGTACGGGCCCACGACAACCTTGTCGACGATGGAGTCGGTGAAGCCCGGCGCGACCTGCTCCATGCGGGCGATGACCCGCTCGACGTAGACGTCAAGCTGGTCGGCGTCGGGCGTACTGCTCCACGTGTGCGGCACCCACTGGGTGAACATGCTCATCACGTGGTGTCCGGGCGGGGCCAGCGACTCGTCGAACACCGACGGGATGCAGATGTCGGCGAACGGCTGGGCCGCGGCCCGGCCCGCGACCGCCTCCTGGAAGGCGTCCTCCACGTCGTCGAGGCGCTCGGCGAGCACGATCGTGCCGCCGTACACCTGCGGGTCGTGGTCGGGGTGGCTGGCGAACGTCGGGAGCCGGTCGAGGGCGAGGTTGATCTTGACCGTCCCGCTGCGGGTCTTCCAGGTCTCGATGTCGTCGACGAAGCCGGCCGGCAGCACCTCGCGCTCCAGCAGGCGCAGGAACGAGATCTGCGGGTGGGCGGTCGTCACCACGATCGGCGCGGTGACCTCCTCGCCGGTGTCGAGCTGGACCCCGGTCACCCTCGCCCGGTCAACGCCCGGTCGGGTGCAGATCCGCGCCGCCCGCGCCGAGGTCCGAATCTCGGCACCCAGCGAGCGGGCGGCGGCGGCGAGCGCCTGGGTGACGCCGCCCATGCCGCCGCGGGGGAAGCCCCAAGCGCCGACCCGGCCGTCGCCGATGTCCCCGATGTGGTGGTGGGCCATCACGTACGCCGTACCGGCCGACCGCGGACCGGCCCAGGTGCCGATGGCACCGGAGACAGCCAGTGCCCCGCGCACCGCGTCCGACTCGAAGCGGTCCTCGACCAGGTCGGCGATGCTCGACGTCAGCAGGCGGGTGAGATCGACCGCGGCGCGCTCGTCCACCCCACGCAACAGCCGTAGTAGCCCCGCCTGCCTGAGCAGATCGCCCGGTCGGTGTGACCCGACGCGCGGTGGGACCTGCTGGAGCAGCGGGCCGAGGATGGCTCCGAGCCGGTCGAGCCAGGCGTCCCACCGGTCGTAGGCGTCGGCGTCCCTGGCCGAGAACGGGGCGATGCGCTCGCGTCGGGCGGACGGGTCCCGCGGCAGCTGCAGGTAGCGCCCGTCGCGCCGTGGGGCGAAGTACGGGCCCTGCGGGAAGACGTGGTAGCCGTGCTCGGCCAGCCGCAGGTCGCGCACCAGGGACGGCGGCATCAGCGACAGGACGTAGCTGAGCATCGTCACCGTGTAGTCGGGGCCGAAGGGGTGCTCGCTCACGGCCGCGCCGCCCACGACGCCGCGAGCCTCCAGCACCAGCGTTGACAGGCCCGCACGGGCGAGGTAGGCGGCCGCGACCAGGCCGTTGTGCCCGCCGCCGATCACGATCGCGTCGTACCGCCGGTCGTTCACCACTGCCGCACCCCTCCTACTCCCACAATCTGCAACAACCCTCGGATGATCGCCAGTGGGGGTGCCGACGGGGTCTGGTCAGGCCTGGCTGGAGGCGGCCCACAGGTTGATGCCCGAGTCCACCGCCAGCCGGTCGAGGGCGGCGACGTTCTGTTCCAGCTGGCGCACGCCGCTCGCCCCGATCAGCACGGTCGTGACCCGCTCGTCGCGCAGCGCCCACGCCAGCGCCAGCTGGGCCAGCGCGACTGGCCGCGCGCGGAGGCGATGTCGTTGAGCGCGCGCACGTGACCGAGGTTCTCCTCGGACAGCATGTCGTCGTCGATGGTCTTGCCCTGCCCCGCGCGGCAGTCCGCGGGCACCCCGTCGAGGACTCGTGACGACAGCCCAACCGGTCGTGGACGACCCGTTCGACTCCGCAGCGCACCGGGTGGTCGATTGGCTGCGCGTGCACACCCCCCTACGCCAGTGGTCGGTGTCGAGGGTGACCGACGGCCGCCAGGTGCATCTGCACGTGTCCGGCCCTGGACCGCTGCAGGTCGGCGAGTCGATGGACTGGCTGGAGACACTGTGCCGGCGGATGGTCAGAGGCGCGGCGCACGTGGTGCCCGATCTGAGCCAGGACCCCGACTACGCCGACCTCGACCTGACCACGGAGGGCACCGTGGTCAGCTATGCCGGCGTTCCCGTGTACGACAGCGACGGGGGGCTCTTCGGGGTGCTCTGCGGCGTCGGCGACCACCCGCTGCCCTCGCCCGACGTGATCGACACCAGCATGCTCGAGCTGATGTCGGGGCTGCTGACCGACGTGTTGGTCACCTCCCGAGCACATCTGGAAGCCGCCGACATCGCGATGCGGGCGCAGAGCGAGGCCGACACCGACGCGCTGACCGGGCTGCTCAACCGACGCGGCTGGGGCCGGCTGGCTGAGACCGTGCACGTCCGGCACCGCAGCCTCGGCGACCCGTACAGCGTGGTGGTGGCGCGCCTGGGCGGCGACGAGTTCTGCGTGCTGCTGCGCGACTGCCCGCAGCCCAGGCCGAGGCGCGGGTGTCCGACCTGCGACACAGCCTGGGAACGGTCGACGTCGCCGCGTCCATCGGCGCCGCCACGGCCGGTGCGCTGGATGAGTTGGCGGACACGTTGGCTGCCGCGGACGCATCGATGTACCAGGACAAGCGCACGCAGCAGTTGGTGTGAGTGTCTGCGGGTGCGTCCGGACCCGATCGGCAGCACGATGGCGTCCATGCCTCGGCTGCGTACTGCCTCGCCGCATTCGCCGGGGTGGACACGGCGCCGAGTCGGTCGTGGCTTCAGTTATCTGGGTCTGGACGGGCGCCGGCTCGCTGCCGATGACGCCGACCGCTGCCGTCGGCTGGTGATCCCGCCGGCGTGGGAGCAGGTGTGGATCTGCCCCCATCCCAACGGGCACATCCAAGCCACCGGCACGGACGCGGCCGGGCGACGCCAGTACCTCTATCACTCCGTCTGGCGGCGCCACCGTGACGAGGCGAAGCACCAGCGGGTGCTCGAGATGGCAGCTCGACTACCCGCAGCGCGCGAGCACGTGAGCGCCGACCTCGCACTCCCGGGCATGCCACAGCAGCGGGCGCTGGCCGCCGCATTCCGGCTGCTCGACCTCGGCTTCTTCCGCGTCGGCGGCGAGTCGTACGCGGAGGAGAACGGCAGCCACGGACTGGCCACGATCAAGAAGTCACACGTTCGACTGCGTGGAACGCGGATGGAGTTCACCTTCATGGCGAAGTCGAGCAAGGAGGTCGCCGTTGCCCTTGTCGACGAGCAGGCCCGGGCCGCCGTCGACTCGATGCGGCGTCGCCGCTCAGGTGGCGACGAGCTGTTGGCCTGGCGCGACGGCCGACGGTGGCGAGACGTCACCTCCGACGACATCCGTGCCTACGTCAAACAGGTGGTCGGCGGGGACGCGACCGTCAAAGACTTCCGCACCTGGCACGGCACGGTGTTGGCGGCAGTGGCTCTGGCGGTGTCCACGCATGCTGCCGAGACACCCACGGCGCGCAAGCGAGCGGTCGCGCGGGCGATGCGCGAGGTGTCGGACTACCTCGGCAACACTCCCGCCGTGGCCCGCGCGTCGTACGTCGACCCGCGCGTCATCGACCTGTTCGAGGACGGCATCACGATCGAGCAAGCTTTCGGCGGGCTCGGAGCCGGTACGGGCTCGGGGCCGGCCACGCACGGCCCGATCGAAGAGGCGGTACTGCGGCTGCTGACGACATCTCCGCAGGCGCGTGACCGAGCCCGGCGCCGAACGGCGCTGGCTGCGACCGGCTAGCTGGGACCCGTGCGAGACACCGACGTAGTCATCATCGGCGCGGGCCTGGCCGGGCTGACGGCGGGCGGTGCCCACCCTGGTGGACGTCGATGCGTTGCGGTTGCAGCCCTTCGACGCTGGCGTGCGAGTCGCCCGCATAGACCGCACGCACCTGCTGGTGGACCCGCGCCGGCACCCGTTCGGTGCCGCGCACGCCTTGTCACGATCCACCGGCTCGTTGGCCGAGAAGCTGCGTTTCGCCCGGTACGTGGCTGGTGACCACCGCGACACCGCGTCGATCCAGGGCGCGTTGGTGTCCGGGCGTCGAGCCGGACACGCTGCCGCCGCCATGCTCCGTCATCGCCCGCGCTGACCGCTGGCGGTACGGTTGGTCGCCGGTTCCCGCGTCAGCAGCTCAGGGGATAGAGCGTCCGCCTCCTAAGCGGCAGGTCGCAGGTTCGAATCCTGCCTGGGGCACATCCGCACTGCGCCTTCAGCCCGAGTCTCAGCAAACCGTGTGTCAGCGCCGGACAACCTCGCAGCTGCCGTTGAAGCTGTCGAGCGCGTCAACCCTGGCTCTGTCCCGGCCGTTGCCGCACAGCACCTCGTCCGCACCCGGACCGCCCCGAAGCCGGTCGTTACCGTCCCCGGCAAACAGCCGGTCGTCACCGCTCCCGCCCCAAAGCAGGTCCTTGCCGTCCCCGGTCCACAGCCGGTCGTCCCCTCTTCCGCCGCGGACGGTGTCCTCGCCGTCCACGGTTACCAGGTCATCCTCGCCCGAGCCGCCCTGGATGAGGTCGTCGCCAACACCGGGCCTGATCCA
>JBBSNM010000102.1:0-8404 GCA_038232655.1 Propionibacteriales bacterium
CCAGCACGGTCAAGTGCGACGCGCTGCTCGTCGACCAGATCAGCCGCTCCGACACCTATCCCTACGTCGACGTCCGCGAGGACGACGTGTCGATGGGTCACGAGGCGACGGTCTCGAAGGTGAGCGACGACCAGTTGTTCTACCTGATGAGCCGTGGCATGGAAGAGGACGAGGCGATGGCGATGATCGTGCGCGGCTTCATTGAGCCGATCGCGCGCGAGCTGCCGATGGAGTACGCCCTCGAGCTGAACCGGCTGATCGAGATGCAGATGGAAGGCGCCGTCGGGTGACCGAGACCGTCACTGCTGCCACCCCACCCAACATCGCCGGCGCCGTCGAGACCGTCGCCAGCCACCTGCACCCCGGCGCCTCCTACGACCTGGCGGACCACCCGGTGCCCACCGGGCGGGAGGAGGTCTGGCGCTTCACCCCGATCAAGCGGCTGCGGGGCGCCCTCGACGGTCCCGCCTCCAGCGACCACCTCAGCTGGGAGTTCGACGCACCCGGCGGCGTCACGATCACCGAGATCGACACCGGCGAGGCCATCGCGCTGGGCGGGGTGGCGCCGGTGGACCGCATGGCCGCTCTCGCCGTCGACCGATCCGGCGGGGCGGTCCTCATTGACGTGGCCGCCGACACGGTGCTCGACCGGCCGCTGGTGGTCAACCTGTCCGGCAAGTCCGCCGACCAGGTGGTCTGGGGACACGTGGTGCTGCGCGTCGGCGCCGGCGCGAAGGCCACCGTCGTCCTCGAGCACACCGGCAGCGCCCGCTACACCGGCTGCACCCAGGTCATCGTGGGCGACAACGCCGCGCTCGACCTGGCCTCGCTGCAGCTGTGGGACGACGACGCCGTACATCTCGGCCAGGTCGGCCTGCGGGTCGGGCGCGACGCCCGCGTGCGGACGTTCCAGGCCAGCCTCGGCGGCGACGTCGTCCGGCTGGTCGAGACCGCCGAGTACGACGGCCCCGGCGGCGAGGTGGAGATGCTGGGGCTGTACTTCGTCGACGCCGCCCAGCACATCGAGCACCGGCTGTTCGTCGACCACAACCAGCCGCGCACGCGCAGCAAGGTCGACTACCGCGGCGCCCTGCAGGGCGAGGGGGCGCACTCGGTGTGGATCGGCGACGTTCTCATCCGCAAGGCCGCCGAGGGCATCGAGACCTACGAGTCAAACCGCAACCTGGTGCTCACCGACGGCTGTCGGGCCGATTCGGTGCCCAACCTCGAGATCGAGACCGGCGAGATCGAGGGCGCCGGGCACGCCAGCACCACCGGCCGCTTCGACGATGAGCAGCTGTTCTACCTCGGCACCCGTGGCATCCCTGAGGAGCAGGCGCGCCGGCTGGTCGTGCACGGCTTCTTCGCCGACCTCGTCCGGCGGCTCGGCGTCCCCGAGATCCAGTCCCGGCTGCTCGCCGCGGTCGAGGCCGAGCTGGCCGCCACCGTCGGGCTGCCGCCCGCGTCCAGCCGGGAGGTCGTCGGGTGAGCTTCTCCCGTGCCTGCGGGGTCGCCGATCTGGTCGAGGGCAAGCCGTACGGCGCCGAGGTCGACGGCACCGAGGTCGCGCTGGTCCGCCAGGGCGACGACGTGTTCGCGATCCGCGACGAGTGCAGCCACGCCTCGATCGCGCTGTCGGAGGGTGAGGTCGAGCGCTGCACGATCGAGTGCTGGCTGCATGGGTCGCGCTTCGACCTGCGCACCGGCGCCGCCCTCGGACCGCCGGCCACCCAGCCGGTCGCGGTCTACCCCGTCCTCGTCGACGCCGGCGACGTGCTCGTCGACATCGACGCACCCCGGCCCCACTGACCACCAGCAAGGAGCACTGAACACCTGATGGCAACGCTCGACATCCGCGACCTGCACGTGACCGTCGACACCGAGGAGGGCGCCAAGGAGATCCTCCGCGGCGTCGACCTGACCGTCCGCTCCGGTGAGACGCACGCGATCATGGGTCCCAACGGCTCGGGCAAGTCCACGCTGGCGTACTCCATCGCCGGGCACCCCAAGTACACCGTGACCAGCGGCTCGGTGACCCTCGACGGGGTCGACGTGCTCGCGATGAGCGTGGACGAGCGGGCCCGCGCGGGGCTGTTCCTCGCCATGCAGTACCCGGTCGAGGTGCCCGGCGTGTCGGTCACCAACTTCCTGCGTACGGCCAAGACCGCCATCGACGGCCAGGCGCCCAAGCTGCGCACCTGGGTCAAGGACGTCAACTCGTCGCTGGACCAGCTGGAGATGGACCGCTCGTTCGCCCAGCGCAACGTCAACGAGGGCTTCTCCGGTGGGGAGAAGAAGCGGCACGAGATCGTGCAGCTGGAGCTGCTCGATCCGCGGTTCGCGATCCTCGACGAGACCGACTCCGGCCTCGACATCGACGCGCTCAAGGTGGTCGCCGGTGGGGTGAACCGCTTCCACGACAAGGGCGACAAGGGCGTCTTGCTGATCACCCACTACACCCGCATCCTGCGCTACATCACCCCCGACTTCGTGCACGTGTTCGTCGCCGGCCGGGTGGCCGAGCAGGGCGGTCCCGACCTCGCCGAGCGGCTGGAGGCCGAGGGCTACGACCGCTACGTCAAGGCCGCGCTGTGACGGGCGCGCTGTCATGACCTACGACGTGGAGCGGGTCCGCGCCGACTTCCCGATCCTGACCCGCCGGCTCGCAGACGACCGCCCGCTGGTCTACCTCGACAGCGCCAACACCTCGCAGAAGCCGACGGTGGTGCTCGAGACGCTGGACCCGCACTACCGGCTGCACAACGCCAACGTCGGGCGCGCGGTGCACCAGCTCGGTGACGCCGCGACGGCGGCGTACGAGGCGGCGCGGGCGCAGGTCGCGACGTTCATCGGCGCCACCGACCCCGCCGAGGTCGTGTTCACCAAGAACGCCTCCGAGGCGCTGAACCTGATCGCGGGCGTGCTGGCCTGGGCCGAGGGTGAGCGACGGGTCGGTGCCGGCGACGAGGTCGTCATCACCGAGATGGAGCACCACTCCAACATCGTGCCCTGGCAGCTGCTGACCGAGCGCACCGGCGCCACGCTGCGCTGGTTCGGCCTCACCGACGAGGGCCGGCTCGACCTGTCCGCCATCGACGAGCTGATCACCGAGCGCACCAAGGTCGTCTCGGTGGCGTGGGTGTCGAACATGCTCGGCACCGTCAACCCGGTCCACGACATCGTCCGCCGCGCCCGCGAGGTCGGTGCGCTGGTCGTGGTCGACGCCTCGCAGGCGGTGCCGCAGCTGCCGGTCGACGTGGCCGGCCTCGGTGCCGACTTCGTCGCGTTCACCGGCCACAAGATGGTCGGGCCGACCGGCATCGGTGTTCTCTGGGGGCGCAAGGCGCTGCTCGAGGAGCTGCCGCCCTTCCTCGGCGGCGGCTCGATGATCGAGACCGTGGAGATGACCGGCTCGACCTGGGCGGCGCCGCCGGCCAAGTACGAGGCGGGCACGCCGCCGATCGCCGAGGCCATCGGCCTGGGCGCGGCCGCCGGCTACCTGAGCGCGCTCGGCATGGACGCCGTGGCCGCGCACGAGCACGCCGTTACTGCGTACGCGCTGGAGGGCCTGGCCAGCATCAGCGGCGTCCGGATCCTCGGGCCGTCGACGGCGGTCGACCGGGGCGGGGCGGTAACTTTCGTGGTCGACGGGGTGCACCCGCACGACGTCAGCCAGGTGCTCGACTCATACGGCGTCGCGGTGCGGGCCGGGCACCACTGCGCGAAGCCGGCGCACGCCCGCTTCGGGGTCCAGTCGTCCACCCGCGCGTCGGCCTACCTGTACACCACCAAGGCCGAGATCGACGCGCTGGTCGACGGGATCCACCGGGTCCGCAAGTACTTCAAGGTGGCCTGATGGACCTGGACTCGCTATACCAGGAGGTGATCTTGGACCACTACCGCACGCCGCACCACGCCGGCCTGCGCGAGCCGTACGAAGCGCAGACCCACCACGTCAACCCGACGTGCGGCGACGAGGTGACGCTGCGGGTGCACCTGGACGGCGACACCGTCGCGGACGTGTCCTACGACGCGCTGGGCTGCTCGATCAGCCAGGCTTCCACCTCGGTGCTGACCGACCTCGTGATCGGCCGACCGGTCGCCCAGGGGATGGCGGTGCACGACGAGTTCCTTGCGCTGATGCAGGGACGTGGCACCGTTGAGCCCGACGAGGACACGCTGGAGGACGCCGTCGCGTTCGCCGGCGTGGCGAAGTTCCCCGCCCGCATCAAGTGCGCCCTGCTCGGTTGGATGGCATGGAAGGACGCCGTCGCGCAGGCGACGGCACGACAGGAGGACCGATGAGCCCGGACACCCACATCCAGGCGGGCGACCTGCCCGACGTCGACCTCGGCGACCCGCCTGGCGCGACGACCGACGACGTGACCGAGGCAATGCGTGACGTCGTCGACCCCGAGCTCGGCATCAACGTCGTCGACCTCGGCCTCGTCTACGGGGTGCACCTCGACGGTGCGCAGGCCACGATCGACATGACACTGACCTCGGCGGCCTGCCCGCTGACCGACGTGATCGAGGACCAGACCCGTCAGGCCCTCGAGGGCCTGGTCGACGGCTTCGCCATCAACTGGGTCTGGATGCCGCCGTGGGGCCCCGACAAGATCACCGACGACGGCCGCGAGCAGCTGCGGGCGCTCGGCTTCACCGTCTGAGCACGGTTGTCACCGGCACGTTGCGTCCTAACGCAACGTGCCGGTGACAACTGTGCGGCTGCCGGCACGCCGTCGTCTGCCACCATCTCGCTGTCCAGACCCCCCGAAGGAACCGCGCATGCTCACGGCACACGCCCTGGAGGTGCGCGCGGGCGCCAGCCTGCTCCTCGACGGTGCGTCGTTCCGGGTCGGCCCGGGTGACCGGGTGGGGCTGGTGGGCCGCAACGGTGCCGGCAAGACCACGCTGACCCGCATCCTGGCGGGGGAGGCCCAGCCTGCGGCCGGCACGGTGGCCCGCAGCGGCTCGGTCGGCTACCTGCCGCAGGACTCGCTCAGCGGCGACCCGCAGATGTCGGCCCGCGAGCGGATCCTGTCCGCCCGCGGTCTCGACGAGGTCGTCCGCCGGTTGCGTGCCGCCGAGCACGAGATGGCCAGTGGCGATCCCGAGCGCAGCGACAAGGCGATGCGCCGCTACGCGAGCGCCGACGCCGAGCTGCACGCCGGTGGCGGTTACGCCGCCGAGGCCGAGGCGGCGCAGATGTCGGCCAGCCTCGGCTTGCCCGACCGGGTGCTCGGCCAGCCGTTGGGCACGCTGTCCGGTGGCCAGCGGCGCCGCGTCGAGCTCGCCCGGATCCTGTTCTCGGGGGCCGAGACGCTGCTGCTGGACGAGCCGACCAACCATCTCGACGCCGACTCGGTGACCTGGCTGCGCGACTTCCTCAAGGTGCACCAGGGCGGCCTGGTCGTCATCAGTCACGACGCCGCGCTGCTCGAGCAGACCATCACCAAGGTGTTCCACCTGGATGCCAACCGCGCCGAGCTGGATGTCTATGCGATGGGCTGGCACGCCTACCTCCAGCAGCGCGAGACCGACGAGCGGCGCCGGCACCGCGAGCGCAACAACGCCGAGCGCAAGGCCGACGCGCTGCTGGCGCAGGCCGACAAGATGCGGGCTAAGGCGACCAAGGCGGTGGCCGCGCAGAACATGGCCAAGCGCGCCGAGCGGCTGATGGCCGGGCTCGAGGCCGAGCGACGATCGGACAAGGTGGCCCGCATCCGCTTCCCCGCGCCGGCCAAGTGCGGGCGTACGCCGCTGCGGGCCGAGGGGCTGTCCCGCTCGTACGGGTCGTTAGAGGTGTTCACCGATGTCGACCTTGCGATCGACCGGGGATCGCGGGTGGTGGTGCTCGGCCTCAACGGCGCCGGTAAGACCACCCTGCTGCGGGTGCTGGCGGGCATCGATGCGCCGGACACCGGCGAGGTGGTGGCCGGGCACGGGCTCAAGCTCGGCTACTACGCCCAGGAGCACGAGACCCTCGACACCGGCCGAACGGTGCTGCAGAACCTGCACGGATCCGCCCCGCACCTGACCGGCGCTCAGGCCCGCAGCGCACTCGGGTCGTTCCTGTTCTCCGGCGACGACGCGCACAAGCCGGCCGCGGTGCTGTCCGGTGGCGAGAAGACCCGCCTCGCGCTGGCGTCGCTTGTCGTGTCCAGCGCCAACGTGCTGCTCCTGGACGAGCCCACCAACAACCTCGACCCCGCCTCGCGCGCGGAGGTGCTGGCGGCGATCCGCACCTACGGGGGCGGCATTGTGCTGGTCACGCACGACGAGGGTGCCGTGCAGGCGCTGCACCCCGACCGCGTGCTGATCCTGCCCGAGGGCACCGAGGACCTGTGGAACGAGGACTACGCCGACCTGGTGGCGCTGGCCTAGGGTCACGGTCATGAGCTATCCCGATGCCGAGTTGCTCCGCGCGGCCGGCCTGCGCCTCGACCTGGCCGGCGAGGTCGTCACGGTCAGCCTGGCCCGGCCGGACGTGCGCAACGCGCAGACCCCGGCCACCTGGCGGGCGCTGGCGGCGGTCGGGGCGGCACTGACCACCGACGTGCGGGTCGTGGTGGTGCGCGGCGACGGCGCGGCGTTCTCGTCCGGGCTCGACCGCGCCATGTTCGCCCCCGACGGCGTGCCGGGGGAGCCGTCGCTGGTCGAGCTCGCCGGGCTGGATGACGCCGAGCTGGACGAGGTGATCGCGGGCTTCCAGGCGGGCTTTCGTTGGTTGCGGCGACCCGACGTGGTGTCGGTGGCCGCCGTGCAGGGGCCGGCCGTCGGGGCCGGCTTCCAGCTGGCGCTAGCCTGTGACCTGCGGGTGGTCGCCGACGACGTGCGCTTCGCCATGCGCGAGACCTCGCTGGGGATCGTCCCCGACCTGGGCGGGACCAAGCCGCTGGTGGACCTGGTCGGCTACTCCCGTGCCCTGGAGATCTGCGCCACCGGTCGCTTCGTGGAAGCCGCCGAGGCCCGAGAGCTCGGCCTCGCTACCGCGGTGGTGCCGAGCCAGCGGCTGGACGAGTCGGTGGCCGACCTGGTGGCGGCGCTGACCTCGCCGCTGCACGGGGCGGTTGCGGCCACCAAGCAGCTGCTGCTCGACGCCGCCGACCGATCGTACGACGAGCAGTGTCACGCCGAGCGGACGGTGCAGGCCGCACGGTTGCGTGACCTGGCCGCCGCCTTCGAGGGCTGACGCCCCCGGCGCGGGATCCACCGCCCTCCCGCCACGCAGGCCGCACGCCCGCCGTCACTGGTCAGCCGCGACAGGTTCTGGGCCGGGAACCGGTCGTACGTGACCACTGAAGGCGGCTCTGGGCTGGCGGGGCAACGCAGTTGGGGGCATAGTGCGCCGGGCGCGCCGCTCCAGCAGACGGCTCTTCCGGACGGATCGAGGTGGTGCCCAGATGGGCGAGCAGACCTGGCAGCCGAGGTTCCGCACCGCCCGCGCGACCATCACCAAGGTGCTCGAGAGCCCCGCCTTCCGGCACTCGCGGGAACGGGCGCCGCTGATCGTTGACGACGCCGCGGCCCTGCGCGTGCTCGCCGAGGTCGTCGAGGCACTGGACTACGCGAACCCGCCGCTGTCGACGGTCGCGGACCGGGTGGCGGCCGCCGTCCGGTTGCTACGCGACCGCGCGCACCGCCTCGAGACCGACCCCGACGCGCTCACCGATACCGCGGTGGCTGCCGGACACTCCGCCCGTGAGCGGCTGATCGTCGCCGCGCTGGACTACCTGATCACCCCCGTCGACCTGGTCCCGGACGTCCGTGCCGGCGGGTACATCGACGACGCGCTGCTGTTGAGCTGGGTGTTCGGGGCCGCCGCGGTCGAGCTCGACCCGTACCTTGCCGACGCACCGCAGGTGTGAGCCAGCTCGAGCGCGAGCCGGGTGAATCCATCGTCGACCCCGGGTCGTGGTGCGGTTGACGTTGATGGCCGAGCAGCGCGGGCGCAGCACCGCGGCGGCGCACTCACCCGGGTCCGGCGCCCGCCGGCCGCACGCCCATGGTGCCCTGCCGGCGCCCGGCGCCTACGTCTGTCGAACAGTGGCCGCCCTTCCTGGACCGCACCGCGCGCGCCGCTGCAGCAGGCCGCGCGTCCGCTCACTGGTTCAGCAACGACGTGTTCGGGGCCGGGAACAGGTCGTACGTGATCACTGAAGGCGCGGGGCCGGGCCGGCGGGCGCAGTTGGGCTTGGATGATGCGTTGTGGGGGGCCGAGCCCCTGAAACGCATGATCGTCGATCTGGGTCGGGTGGCCGGGCGTGCATGCACGGGCCGGCGGAACAAGCACCCGGCAGCAACTGTTGACGCCAGGCGATGATGCCGGGAGCGACGCGGGCGATGACCCTGCGGTCCTTTGCCACCGACCCGTCCGAGGCGCGGTCGGTCTCACGGTCGA
>JBBSNM010000103.1:0-8375 GCA_038232655.1 Propionibacteriales bacterium
ACCACCTGCACCGGTGGATCCGCGCCGCGCAGGACAAGGTCGCCTTCCAGGGGCTGCCGGCCCGGATCTGCTGGCTCGGGCACGGCGAGCGGGACCGGGCCGGGCTGCGGTTCAACGAGCTGGTGGCCTCCGGTGAGATCAGCGCGCCGATCGTGATCGGGCGCGACCACCTCGACTGCGGCTCGGTCGCCTCGCCGTACCGCGAGACCGAGGCGATGGCCGACGGGTCCGACGCGATCGCCGACTGGCCGCTGCTGAACGCGCTGGTGAACACCGCCTCCGGCGCCTCGTGGGTGTCGATCCACCACGGCGGCGGGGTCGGCATCGGCCGCAGCATCCACGCCGGCCAGGTCAGCGTGGCCGACGGCACCGACCTGGCCGCGCAGAAGTTGGCCCGGGTGCTGAGCAACGACCCCGGCACCGGCATCATCCGGCACGTGGACGCCGGCTACGAGCGCGCCGAGCAGGTGGCCGCCGAGCGCGGCGTCCGGGTTCCGATGGGCGAGGGCGCCGAGCAGTGACCGGCTTCGAGCAGCTGTGGGCCGAACTGGCCGACGTGGGCCGCGAGCCGTCCACGGGCGGCTACCGCCGGTTCGCGTGGACCAGTGTGGACGCCACGCTGCGAGAGTGGTTCGTCGCGGCTGCCCAGCAGCGCGGCCTGGACGTGGTGACCGACCGCGCCGGCAACCTGTGGGCCTGGTTGGGCGACCCCGACGCGGCGGTGGCCGACGGCCGGCCGGGGCTGGTGCTCGGCAGCCACCTCGACTCGGTGCCCGACGGCGGGGCGTACGACGGGCCGCTCGGCGTCGTCTCGGCCTTCGCCGCGCTGGATGCGCTGCGGGCCGCCGGCTTCGAGCCGAAGCGGCCGGTGGGGGTGGCCTGCTTCGGCGACGAGGAGGGCGCCCGCTTCGGGGTCGCCTGCGCCGGCTCGCGCATACTCACCGGCGCCCTGAACGCCGACCGGGCGCGCGCGCTCACCGACGCTGACGGGACGTCGATGGCCGCGGCGATGCGGGCGGCCGGTCACGACCCCGACCACGTCGGGCCGGACGACGAGACGCTGGCGCGGGTCGGCACGTTCGTCGAGCTGCACGTCGAGCAGGGCCGCGGACTGGTCGACGCGGCGGGCGGCGCCGTCGGGGTGGCCAGCTCGATCTGGCCGCACGGACGGTGGCGACTCGACCTGCGCGGACGCGCAGACCACGCCGGCACCACCCGGCTGGTCGACCGCGACGACCCGATGCTCGGCCTGGCCACCGCCGTGCAGGCCGCGCGGGTGGCCGCGGAGCGGCACGACGCGGTCGCCACGATCGGCAAGCTGCGGGTCGAGCCGGGTGGGGTCAACGCGATCCCGTCGGCGGTCACCGCCTGGCTGGACGCCCGCGGACCGGTCCCCGACGACGTACGCGCGGTGGTTGCCGACGTCGGCGCGGCGGCCGGGGTGGCTCCCACCGAGGAGTCGTGGTCGCCGGCCACCCGCTTCGACACCGCACTGCGGGACCGGCTGGCGACGCTGCTGGCCGGGCCGGACGGCACCCCGGCGCCGGTGCTGGCGACCGGGGCCGGGCACGACGCGGGCATCCTGTCCGCCGCCGGCATCCCCACCGCGATGCTGTTCGTGCGCAACCCCACCGGGGTGTCGCACTCCCCCGCCGAGCACGCCGAGGCCGATGACTGCCTGGCCGGGGTGGCCGCGCTGGCCCGGGTCGTCGAGGAGCTGGCGTGACCACCTACTGGTGCGAGCACGCCTGGCTCGACGACGCCCCGGCGGCCGGCGTACGGGTCACCGTGGAAGGCGGGCGCATCGACGCCGTGCAGCCCGGCACCGAACCGGTTGTCGGCGACCACCGGCTGCCCGGCCTGGTGCTCCCCGGCTTCGCGAACGCGCACTCGCACGCCTTCCACCGCGCACTGCGCGGGCGCACCCACGACCACGGCGGCACCTTCTGGAGCTGGCGGCAGGCCATGTACGCCGTCGCCGACCGGCTCGACCCCGACTCCTACCTCGCGCTGGCACGGGCCGCGTACGCGGAGATGGCGCTGGCCGGCGCCACCTGCGTCGGTGAGTTCCACTACCTGCACCACAGCCCGGGCGGGCGCCCGTACGACGACCCGAACGCGATGTCGGAGGCGCTGGTGCAGGCCGCCGCGGCCGCCGGCGTTCGGCTGACGCTGCTCGACACCTGCTACCTGGCCGGCGGGCTGGAGCCGGGCGGGCACACCGACCTGGATGACGTGCAGGTGCGCTTCGCCGACGCCGACGCCGACGCCTGGACCGCCCGAGCCGAGGCGCTGCCACCGCGGGCGGGGCTGCGGCTGGGCGCCGCGGTGCACTCCGTCCGCGCCGTCCCCGCCGAGCAGCTGGCGACGGTGGTCGAGGCGGCCGGTGAGCGGCCGCTGCACGTGCACCTGTCGGAGCAGCCGGCCGAGAACGCCGCGTGCCAGTCGTTCTACGGGCTCAGCCCGACCGCGCTGCTGGCCGAGCACGGCGCGCTGGGCCGACGCACGACCGCGGTGCACGCGACCCACCTGGGCGACCACGACATCGACCTGCTCGGCCACGCCGCGACGGCGGTGTGCGCCTGCCCGAGCACCGAGGCCGACCTGGCCGACGGCATCGGGCCGTTCGCGCGGCTGCGCCAGGCCGGCTCGCCGCTGTGCGTCGGCAGCGACCAGCACGCGTTGACCGACCTGCTGGGCGAGGCGCGGCTGGTGGAGTCCCATACCCGGCTGGCCACCGGCGAGCGCGGCCGGTTCGCCCCCGCCAGTCTGGTCGACATGCTCACCGTGCAGGGTCACCGCGCGCTCGGCTGGACCGACGCCGGCCGCATCGCCGCCGGTCAGCGCGCCGACCTGGTGGCGGTGCGGCTCGACACCCCCCGTACGGCCGGGTCGGCACCGAGCCAGGCGCTGCTGGCGGCCGCCGCGGCCGACGTGCACACCGTGGTCGGCGGCGGGCGGGTCGTCGTCGAGGACGGTCGCCACCTGCTCGGCGACGTGGGGCGGCTGCTGGCCGACGCGATCCAGCCACTGTGGGAGGTGCGATGAGCACCCTGGTCACCGGCATCGGCGAGCTGGTCACCAACGACCAATCGCTCGGCGCCAGCCGGCTGGGGCTGGTACCCGACGCCGCGCTCGTGGTCGACGACGGCGCGGTGGCCTGGGTGGGCCCGGCCTCGGCCGCACCGGCGACCGACCGCCGGCTCGACGTCGAGGGCCGGGCGGTGCTGCCCGGGTTCGTGGACAGCCACGCGCACCTGGTCTTCGGCGGCGACCGGGCGGTCGAGTTCGAGGCGCGGATGTCCGGCCGGGCGTACGACGGCGGTGGCATCGCCGCCACCGTCGAGGCGACCCGCGCGGCCACCGACGACGAGCTGCGCAGCCGTCTCATCGGGCTCCTCGCCGAGATGCACGCCCAGGGCACCACCACCGTGGAGGTCAAGAGCGGCTACGGGCTGAGCGTCGACGACGAGGCCCGCCTGCTGCGGCTGGCGCGCGAGGTCACCGTCGAAACCACCTTCCTCGGCGCGCACGTGGTGCCGCCGGAGTACGCCGGCCGCACCGACGCCTACGTCGACCTCGTCTGCGGGCCGATGCTGGCCGCGTGCGCCCCGTACGCCCGGTGGGTCGACGTGTTCTGCGAGCCCGCATCACCGCACGCCTTCGACGGCGAGCAGAGCCGGGCCGTGCTGGGCGCGGGCCGCGAGGCCGGGCTGGGGCTGCGGGTGCACGGCAACCAGCTGGCCGCCGGGCCCGGGGTGCGGCTTGCGGTGGAGCTGGGTGCGGCCAGCGTCGACCACTGCACGCACCTGGTCGACGCCGACGTGGACGCGCTGGCGGCCGGCGAGACGGTGGCGACGCTGCTGCCGGGGGTGGAGTTCTCGACCCGCTCGCCCTACCCCGACGCCCGACGGCTGCTCGACGCCGGGGTCACGGTGGCCCTGGCCACCGACTGCAATCCGGGCAGCTGCTTCACGTCCTCGATGCCGTTCTGTCTCGCGCTGGCGGTCCGCGAGATGGGCATGACGCCGGTCGAGGCGGTGTGGGCGGCCACCGCCGGCGGCGCGGCCGCGCTGCGTCGTACCGACGTCGGCTGGCTCGGCGTCGGCACCCGGGCCGACCTGGCGGTGCTGGCCGCGCCGTCGTACCGGCACCTGGCCTACCGCCCCGGCGTGCCGCTCGCCAGCACGCTGGACCTGTCGCAGGCGACCTGACGCGCGCCCCTCCGCCAGGTCGGCGGCACGCGTGGACGCAGATAGCCGGCGCGTGAGATGTGCGGCGTTCGTGCCCGTGGTGAGCCGACCTGGGGCACTGGTGGCGACCGGGCTTCCCCTGCGACGATGACCGGCAGGCGCGAACGTCCCTGGGAGGGTCCGCATGGTCGAGAGCCCAGCAGCCAGACTGCCGATCATCTACGTACGGGGCTTCGCCGGCTCGGGTGTGGACACCGTGGTGGACGACCCGTTCTACGGGTTCAACGAGGGCGCGGTGCACGTGCGGGTCGACGGTGGCGGCGAGCCGCGGTTCCACCAGTTCGAGAGCCCGCTGCTGCGGTTGATGACCGACGAGGGCTACCACCTGTTCGTGCACGGTGGGCAGCGGGAGTTCCTCGAGCTGCAGGACGACGGAACGGTCGACCCGGCCAGCGTCTGGGTGCACCGGTTCTACGACGTGGCCGCGTCGACGTTCGGCGCCCAGCCGCAGGAGTTCGCGCTGGAGAAGGCCGCCGACGACCTGTTCGCGCTGGTCAAGCTGGTGCTGGCCAAGACCGGCGCCGCGCGGGTGCACCTGGTGGCGCACTCGATGGGCGGGCTGATCTGCCGCTCGATGATCCAGCGCACCATCCCCGACGATCCGGACGCCGGTGGTGCCGCGGACGCCGCCACTCGTTACGTCGAGCGGCTGTTCACCTTCGGCACCCCGCACGGCGGGATCGAGTTCGCCGTCGGGCACGGCCTGTTCGAGCGGCTGCGCGACCTGACCGGTTTCGGTGGTGCGGACATCTTCGGGCCCAGGCGCATGCACGAGTACCTCACGCCACGGCGGCTCGACGCCCCCTCGCCCGACGGCTTCGAGGCGAACGTCATGCCCGCCGACGGCTTCCCCACCGACCGGGTGTTCTGCCTGGTCGGCACCAACCCGGGCGACTACGGCGCGGCGATGGGCCTGTCGTCACGCGTGGTCGGCACCCGCAGCGACGGTCTGGTGCAGATCGACAACGCCCTCGTCGCGGATGCGCACCGGGCGTTCGTGCACCGCAGCCACAGCGGCCGGTACGGGCTGGTGAACTCCGAGGAGGGCTACCAGAACCTCCGCCGGTTCCTGTTCGGCGACCTGCAGGTGCGGGTGGACCTGGTCGACCTCGACGTCACCGGGCAGGAGGGGGACGACACGATCTGGCAGCTCGAGACCTCGCTGGCGATCCGCGGGCTGCCGGTGCTCGTCCACGAGCAGACGACCGCGAACCACTGTCCGGTGCAGATCGAGCGGCGGCGGGTGCGCGACACCCCGGACACGCCGGTGCCGCTGCTGACGACGTTCCTATCCAGCGACGCCGGCCGTCCGCTCGACCCGCACACCAAGCGGCCAACCCCGACGCTGCGGCACGCCCTCAAGCTGCGGCTGATCTCGCTGCGCCAGGCCAGCCACGGGCTGGTGTTCGGTGACCATCTGGAGCAGGTCGAGGACTGGCAGGACGTCCTCGTCGTCGACATCGCACCGGCGGTCGACGGCGCGATGCCGCGGGCCTGGGCGGTGTGGAACTCCGCCCTGCCGGGCGCGGTCCGCGACTGGCAGCCGTCCGGCTCCGCGCCGCTGCCCGACCAGGACCCCGACCGGGCCGACCACTGGCTGGGCTCGGTCGCCCTGCCGGCCGGCGCGCACGACCTGCTCGGCTCCGACGCCCGACTGCAGCTCACGGTGACCCCCCGCTGAGGTCGGCCGCGGCAGGCACCGTGGTCCCACGGTTGCCGGCGTACGCGCCAGTGGCGTCACTCGGTGCCCACGGCACCTGCCCGGCGCCGGTCCGGGTGCGTACGGAACCGAGTGGCGCGCGGTGCGGAAGACCTGCGGGTCGAGCGGGTGAGCGCGTCCACCAGCGCCGGCACCGCCGCCGGCATCGACGCCTGCCTGCACCTGTGGCGCTCGCACTTCGGCGCCGCGGCGGCGTCGGCGGTGGCCCGCCGGATGGTGGTGCCGCCGCACCGCGAGGGCGGCCAGGCGCAGTTCATCCGCGGACCGGTGCCGAGCTGCGAGGCCGACACCTTGGCCCCGGTGCTGCAGTGGGCCGTGGAGCACCTCGACGCCGACCTCTCGGTCGCCCGCCTCGCCGCCCGCGCACACATGTCAGAGCGCACCTTCGCCTTCCGCGCGGAGACCGGCGCGACACCGCACCAGTGGGTGACCGACCAGCGGCTGCTGCTCGCCGAGCGGCTGCTCGAGTCGGGCGACAGCCCCGTCGAGCTGATCGCCCGGCAGGCCGGCTTCGGCACCGCGGCGGTGCTGCGGCATCACTTCGGCCAAGCACGCGGCACGTCGCCGCAGCAGTACCGGCGGAGGTTCCGCGGCGTCGCGGCGGCCGGCTGAGGCCGTACCGGGGCGGCCCTGGTGGGCACCTAGGTGCCGCGGAACCCCCCAGGCCCCGCCCGTGCGCGTCAGTCGGTGCCGGCGGCACCTGCCCGGCCCCATCCGGGTGCGTGCGGAACCGAGTGGCGGACGGTGCGCTTCCCTAGTACCGGTGCCGGCGGCACCTGCCCGGCCTCGCTCCAGGTGCGTGCGGAACCGAGTGGCGGACGGTGCGGACCGCCTAGTACCGCCGCTGACGGCGCCGGGCTCGCCGGCGGATGCGCCCCAGCCGGTGGTAGAGGTAGCCGCCAGGGCACGTGGTCGAGCCCACGTCGCGATGGCCGCTGATCGTGCGCAGCTTGCGACCGTCGATCGTCGTGGAGCCACGGGCGCTGATGTGGTTGCGGCTGAGCTTCCAGGCGTACACGCGGGCGTACGCCCGCAGCACCGACCGTCGGGGGCGCGCGGTCTCGAAGTTCCCGATGGCGGCCATCGCGAAGCTCTTCTCGTTGTAGCCGTAGGTGTGCGCACCGATGACCGGGCGGGCGATCCCACCCCAGCGGCCCTCCCAGATCCGACCGAAGCGGTCGACCAGGAAGTTGTAGCCGATGTCGCTCCACCCCTGCGACTGGGTGTGGTACGCGTAGATCCCGCGGATGATCGCCGGCACGTCACGGCGGGAGTAGTTGTTGGCGTTGACCGTGTGGTGCACGAAGCCGAGGCGGATCTTGCCGTAGCCGGCGAAGCCGTCGCGCATGCTCTCGTTGGCGCCCCACTTCTTGCGGGAGCGGATGCGGGGTCGCGGGGGTGCCGAGTGCCGGTCCTCGGTACTGTCGTAGTCCGGCATGGCGTCCTCGGCCAGGCGTTGGGCCTCGGTGGGCTCGCCGGGGTCGATCACCGACAGCGTCAGCGCGGCCGGCACCCGCTGGGCGGTGGCGGTCATCTTCACCTGGACGGCGTCGACGTCGCCGACGATGAACGGGTCGGTGCCGGGCAGAGCCGTCTGCGCGTCGACGCTGCCTCTGGTGGGGCCGTGCGACGGGTCGGCGGACATGGGCTGCCAGCCCGACCAGGTACCGCCGGTCAGGGTCCGTACGAAGAACTCGCGGCCCTCGACCGTGCCCCCCGGCGCCCAGGTGACGCCGACGGCGGCGTAGCCCGGCGACGCCACCACCGGGGACAGCACGCGGACTCCCTTCAGCTCACCTGCCGGCAGCCGTCGGGCACCGTCGGCGTCCACCCCGGTCAGCGGCACCTGATTGACCGACGGGTCGACCGCCGCGGCGGCCGCCCGCTGAGCCGGGCTGGCAGCGCTTCCCAGGGCTCGTAGGCGAGCGTCGGCGAGGGCTGACTGGGGGCGCAGCAGACCGCCGCCGGCGAGACCGGCGGTGGCTGCTGCTGCGCCGGTCAGGACACGACGGCGCGGCAACGAGACCGTGCTGGGGGGCATGAGATGTCCTCTGGAATTGGAGTCACTTGCGCACCGAGCGTCACAAGTGCCCCAGCGCCACGCCAGCGTGGCGGCCTTAACTACAACCATGTGACCGATGGGCGGACGGAACGGATGGCCGGTGGCGGCGAACCTGACGTGACTCGCGAGCGGCCGGCAGCCCCTCAACGGCGCGCGGGCGGCGGCCCGCGCTCCGGGCAAGGCTCAGCCGGTGCCGCAGGCACCGCCACGACGCCGGTTCGGGTGCGTACCGCACCGAGTGCTGAGCCGGCGCCAGGGCTAGCGAGAGTCTCGCGGAGGACACCGAAACTCTGAGGAGGACACCCGAGGAACCCGCATCGCCGACAGGTCAGACGGGGAG
>JBBSNM010000104.1:0-8152 GCA_038232655.1 Propionibacteriales bacterium
AACACCTCGGCCTGCTGCACGCCGGTGGCCCAGCTGGGATAGGACTCGAAGTCGGCGATGACCGCCATCACCTGGGCCGGCGCAGCCTCGATGGTGATGTCGGAGCTCGTCTGGTCGGCCATGGACGGAGACTACCGACGCCACCGCGAACCGAGTCGGCCGCGGCATGCGAGCTGCACCGAGGGAGCCGAGCCGGACGGTAGCGTGCGGAGGGTGCGCGAGTTCTCGACCCCGGCCGCGGCGCCGCTCGGGGACCGGCGCAGCCTCACCGACGACGTGCTCGCCCACCTGCACGAGGACCCCACCCGGGTGCTCGTGCGGCGGCGCCGGCCGGTCGAGGCGGGCACCGCCTGGTCCGACGTCACCGCGGCGCAGTTCCACCGGCAGGTGACCGACGTCGCCAAGGGGCTGCTCGCGGCCGGCGTCGGGTCCGGCGAGGCCGTGGCCCTGCTGGCACGCACCTGTTACGAGTGGACGGTCTTCGACTACGCCATCTGGTGGGTCGGTGCCGTCACCGTGCCGGTGTACGAGTCGTCAACGGCCGAGCAGGTGGCCGTCATCCTCGCCGACGCCGGGGCGGTCGCCGTGGTCGTGGACAGCGCCGCCCACCGCTCCGTGATCGTCTCGGTGCGGGCCCGGCTGCCCGATGTCCGGTCGGTGTGGACGATCGACGGTGGCGCCGTCGACGAACTGACAGCCCAGGGCGCTGCCATGGGTGACCTCGAGTTGGAGGAGCGTCGCGGTGCCGTCACCGCCGACCGGCTGGCAACCGTCGTCTACACCGCCGGAACCACCGGCCATCCCAAGGCGTGCGCCCTCACCCACGGCCACTTCATCGCCGAGCTGGACGGGCTGGTCGAGGCGCTGGCGGAGGTGTTCGACGACGAGGACGCGTCGACGCTGCTCTTCTTGCCGCTGGCGCACGTGTTCGCCCGGATCGTCCAGGTCGGCTGCGTCCGCACCGGCGCCACCTTGGGCCATGCGGCGCCCGCGCCCGACCTGACTTCCGCGCTCGGCTCCTTCCGCCCGACGTTCGTGTTGGCGGTGCCGCGCGTGTTGGAGCAGGTCTACGCAGCGGCCAGCCAGCGGGCCGCCGTCGCCGGTCACGCCCGGCTGTTCGCCAGCGCCGCCGGCACCGCCGTCGGGTGGAGTCAGGCCCTGGAGAAGGGTCGCCCAGGACTGGCGCTGCGAGTCCGGCATGCCATCTTCGACCGGCTCGTGTACCGACGCCTGCGTGCCGACCTGGGCGGACGGGTCGGCTGGGCGCTGTCCGGCGGGGCTCCGCTCTCCGACCGGCTCGGGCACTTCTTCCGCGGTGCCGGCGTGAGCGTGCTCGAGGGGTACGGCCTCACCGAGACGACCGCGGCCGTCGCGGTGAACCTGCCCGGTCTGCACAAGGTCGGCACGGTCGGGCGTCCCTTACCCGGTGTCACCGTCCGCGTCGCCGACGACGGTGAGCTGCTGTTTCGCGGGGCACAGGTGTTCGGCGGCTACCTGAACGACGCCGAGGCGACCGCGCAGGTGCTGGCCGACGGCTGGCTGCACACCGGCGACCTGGGCGAGGTCGACGGTGAAGGATTCGTGCAGGTCACCGGCCGCAGGGCCGAGATACTCGTGACCGCCGGCGGCAAGAGCGTGGCGCCGGCACTGCTGGAGGACCGCATCCGGGCACACCCGCTGGTCAGCCAGTGCATGGTCGTCGGTGACCGCAGACCGTACGTCGCGGCGCTGGTGACCCTGGACGTCGAGGCCGCCACGGCATGGGCACATCGATCGGGCCGGCCTGCAGGCGTCGCCGGGCTGGCTTACGACCCGGACCTGCGCGACGAGATCCAGACCGCGGTCAACGCGGCCAACCAGGCGGTGACTCGGGCCGAGGCCGTACGTCGCTTCGTGGTGCTGACCTCGGAGTGGACCGAGGCCGGTGGTCACCTGACACCCAACCTGGAGCTGCGGCGCGCGCGGGTGCTCATGGACCACCGGGCCGACCTTGCCGGGCTCTACAGCTGAGCCGCCGGCCGACATCGCGCAGCGTAGGCTGACCGCTAGCACTCGAGCGACTACTCTCTGCACATCCCGCGAATGCAGCGACAGGTGGATGCAGCGACAGACAGGGGGCCTCATCGGTGCACTCGTTGTCAACGCTGTCCCGCGACCAGGCCGCGATGGTCGGCGCGCGACTGCTCGCCGCGGCGACGGTATCGCTGCTCGCGGTGCTGGTGCCCTCGCTCGCCTCGGTGGTCGCCGCCGTTGCGGTGGGCGCCCTCGCGATCACCGCCACGGCGGTCTCCCTGCGGTGGTACCGGCGTCGGGTCGAGGTCGCCCTGGTCGAGTCGCTGGTGGCGGGTCTGATCATCGGCACCGCGGCGGACCGGTTCCCCGACGCCGTGGCCTACTGCCTGGTACCGCCCTTCGTCGCTGCCCTGGCGGCCAGGTGGGCGCCGGTCGGCGCGACGATCCTCGTGCAGTTCGTCTTCATCAACCTGCTGACGCTGCCGGGCTGGTCCGCATCGACGTTCCAAGACCGCCTCGAGCTGTCGCTGCCGTGGCTGATCATCGGCGCAGGGGTGGCACTGCTCGGCCACTTCCTTCCCCACCCACCGGCGGCGGTCGCGCTGGCTGGTGACGACACGGGCTACGTGTCGGCTCGTCGCCTGCTCGCCCAGCTGCGTACGGTCGCGCGCCGGCTCTCGGCCGGACTCGACCCGGTCGGGATCGCCCAGCAGATGCTCGCCGAGACCGACGGTCGCGTCGACGTGTCGCTGGCGGTGGTCCTGGCACGGTCCGAGGGCGGGTCCCTGCAGCCACTCGCCGAGCAGGGTGAGGGGGCCGCACGCGAGCTGACCGCTGACGACCCGATCGTGATGGACGCCTGGACCAACGAGTCGGCGGTCCAGCGCCCGTCCGGTTCGGCAGGCAGCACGCGCTACATCCGGCTCGCGCTGCCCCTGCAGGTGGGGGTGCGTGTCATCGGCGTGCTGGTGCTCGAGACCGGTCACACCCTGACCGGCGCCGAGCTGGGCGGGCTGCGCCAGGCGCTGTCCGAGCACTGCGTCCGGCTCGACACCGCGATGCTCTTCGACGAGGTGCGGTCGCTCGCGACGGCCGAGGAGCGACGTCGACTGGCCCGCGAGATCCACGACGGCATCGCGCAGGAGATCGCCTCGCTGGGATACCTCGTCGACACCATGGTGGCCGAGGCTCCCGGTGGCCAGCGCGAGCAGCTGGAGCAGCTGCGCCACGAGCTGAGCCGGCTCACCAACGAGCTGCGGCTGTCCATCTTCGACCTGCGCACCGAGGTGAGTCCCACCGCCAGCCTGGGGGCGGTGCTGTCCGACCACGTGCGGCTGATCGGCTCACGTTCGGGCATGACCGTCCACCTGTCCCTCGCCGAGGGTGTCAAGCGGCTGCCGGTGCAGACCGAGACCGAGGTCCTGCGCATCGCGCAGGAGGCGATCACCAACGCGCGCAAGCACTCCGGAGCGCGCAACCTGCACGTGTCGCTGGCGGTCGAGGCGCCACACGCCCGGCTGGTGGTGGCCGACGACGGGCGCGGCCTGAGCGTCGCGCGAGACGACAGCTTCGGCATCCGCACCATGCGGGAGCGAGCCGACCGGGTCGGCGGCACGCTGCGCGTGCGTGACCGGGTCGGCGTCGGCAACGGCACCGAGGTGATTCTCATCCTGGCGGACCGGCGACAACAGGCACGAGTTAACACACAGCGCACGGTTGACCACATAGCGTGAGTACACTCGCCTTCTGCCGCCGTGCAGAGCACCGACCGTAACGGGGAGGGACGCAGACCATGGCCACCTCGGTCCTGCTCATCGACGACCACGATCTCATCCGACAAGGCCTGCGCCGGGCCTTCGAGCGCAGCGAGGACTTCACCGTCGTCGGGGACGCGGCCACCCTGGGTCAGGGCGAGCAGCAGGTTGCCTCGCTCAAGCCACAGGTGGTCGTCATCGACCTGCGGCTGCCGGACGGCTCCGGGCTCGACCTGGTGCGCAAGATGCGCCAGCACGTTCCGGGGCTGGGCATCGTCGTGCTGACCATGTACGCCGGCGACGAGCAGCTCTTCGCCGCTCTGGATGCCGGCGCCTCCGCGTTCGTGCCCAAGGACGCACCGGCCGAGGACGTCGTCGCGGCCGCCCGGCACGCCGCGGTGTCCCCCCGCTCGTTCACCGCCCCCGAGCTTGCCGAGGCGATGCAACGGCGGTTGAAGCCGACCGGCCCGCAGCTGTCGCCGCGCGAGCGTGAGGTGCTCGACCTGCTGGCCGAGGGCCTGGGCGTGGCCGCGATCGCCCGCAAGCTGTACATCTCGGAGTCGACCGCCAAGACCCACATCTCGAAGATCTACGACAAGCTGGGTGCCGCCAACCGGGCACAGGCGATCATGAACGCGATCCGGGCCGGTCTCATCGCCAGCTCGGCACCGTCGGTGTGAACTCAACTCAGCGGGCGAGCGCCCAGCGCTGCGCCAGCGCGATGCGCTCGGCGGGGCTGGGGTGGCTGGCGAACCACACGTAGAGCCAGCGAGGCGGGTCTGGGTCGTTGAGGTTCGTCGTGGCGAAGCGCCGTTGCATCACCTCGAAGGTGGCGCTGTCGCCGGTGAGATCGAGGGCATGGACATCGGCCCTCGCCTCGAACGCCCGGCTCACGAGGTTCTGCACCGGCAGCACCGCGAGCACACCCACCGCGACGAGCCCGAGCATGAGCGGTGCGGCCTCCACGGTGTGCAGCCCCGCGACACCCGCGCGGCGGCGTACGGGACCGGCGCTGGCGATCAGGACGGCGACGGTGACCCCTGCCGTGGCGCCGAGCGCCCCCAGCGCCGTCCCGGTCGCGACGTCGTGCTCGGCGGTGTGACCCAGCTCGTGGGCAACCACCAGACGCACCTCGGCCGCCGTCGCGTCCTGGAGCAGCGTGTCGTAGACGACCAGTCGACGGGTCGAGCCGAGACCGGAGACGTAGGCGTTGACCGCGGTGGTGCGGCGAGAGGCATCGACCCGCAGCACCTCGTCGATGGGGATACCGTCCTGCGCCGCCAGCCGCACCAGCGACGTCCGCAGGGGGCCGTCGGGCAGCGGCTCGAAGGAGTTGAACACCGGCTCGACGAGCAGCGGATAGAGGTAGGCCCCGGCCGCGACCAGCAGACCGGCCAGCGCGGAGGCCAGCAGCCACCAGCCGCGCCTCCCCCACCTCGCCAGCCCGATCAGCAACCCCAGCGCCAGCACGGTCGCGACCGAGTCGACCAGCACCCCGCGCGCCACGTCGAGCACCCACTCGGGCCAGCTCCGGGTCGACAGCCCCGCTTCCCGGCGCGCCACCTCGAGTGGAACAGTCGCCGGCATCGCCACGACCCTGCCGATGACGACCAGCGCCAGCGAGGCGAGCGCCAGCTGCACCGGCCAGCGACGCCGGCCGGGGAGGGTGCGGACCAGCCGGGCCCCCCAGGGTGTCACTGCGAGCAGCACCGCGATGCTCACCGAGATCGCCCGCGCGAGCAGCCCGAGCGGAACCGCCTTCGACCGGTAGTCGGCGATCCGGTCCAGCGTCTCCGCGCTCAGCCCGGCCCGCGGGTCGACGGATCCGGAGAGGTCGCCGAGCGGCCAGTCCCAGGGCACGACGACGGCGGCCAGGGTCACCACGGCGGTTGTGACGACCAGCAGCCAGCCGTAGGCAGCGCGCCCCGGTGGCACCGGCTCACCCGCGGGCACGGGCCAGTCTTCGCAGGTCGGCACGCCAGCGAGCCGTCAGCCGGTCGAGGCTCAGCGAGGCGTGTTCCCGCAGCGCGACACCGACCGGCTCACCCCGCACGACCGCGCGGTAGAAGCGGGCCGTGGCTGCGGTGCCGGCGACGTCCTCGATGGTCCGGAAGGCCAGCCACGACATCCCGTACGCACGCCTGGTCCGCCCACCGCCGGCCGCGAAGTCCCGCTCGGTCGGCAGGGCCGTCGGCACACTTGCGCGGCGCACGTGAGTTCGTGTCTCCTGCGCCACGGAACGCAGCGGAAGATCGTGGGCGCCGAGGGCGGTGAACTCGGCGAACCCCTCGACGACCCATAGCGGCACCGGGACCGCCGGCACGCCGGTGAACGCGTGTGCGATCTCGTGCGTGATCACCACCAGGACCGCCGCCGGCCGCAGCCGGTCCAGGTGCGCCGGGTTGAAGACGATCTGCATCGCCGCGTCGGAGCGCACCTGGCGCCCGACCGTGCTGGTGACGGCTGCCGACTCTGCCCGGGTGTCGGACATGTCCCCTCCGCCGAGCAGCGCGCGGAACTGACCGGCCCTGGTGGGCAGCACCACCAGCAGCGGCCCGGGCTGGCTCGGCAGCAGCGCAGCGACCCGGCGGCGCGCGGCCTGCACGAAGGCGGGCAGGCTCGCCCGCTGACGTCGTTCGAGCAACCGTCGGCCGGGCAGACCGACGAGCTGCGCCGAGGCGTTGGCGGTGACATCGAGCCGTCCCATCGCCCAGACCGGCATCGGCGCTGCCGGCCGGCGCCGGCTGGCCGTGAAGGCGAGCAGTCGGCCGGCAGGCGCGTCTGCCGGGTCGGTCACGGTGAACACCACCCCGAGGTCGGTGGTCACCGGCGCCCGCCAGCGCTGCTGGGTCCAGGTGGCCTCGACGATCCCGGCGACCGCGCCGGCCGGAGCCGACTTGGGCACCCGCGCCGCGCCCATCCATCGCAGCCGAAGGTTGCGCACCTGCAGGTCTCGCCAGGCCCGCCAGACGTCGTGAGCCACCCGCCGTCCGGTCGGCGCGTCGGCAATGTCCGCCACAAAGGCCCGCCGGCGGCCATCCCAGCCACGCTGCATGGCCGCTACCAACCGGCGCCCGGCCGCCGGGCGCGCCGACACCCGGAGGGGTGTCGGCACCGCAGGGGCGGCGGCGGACGCGACGTCTTGATCGACCCGGTCGACCCGGTCGAGCCGGTCAGAGGCGGCGGGCCCGGGCCGGTCGACGACGAGCAGCGCGGCGACAACGCCCAGCACGACAACGGTCGCCAGCACCAAGACGCCCCTGGCTCCACGGGAGGCAGGGGCGTCTGGGTGGCTCACCCGTCGATGGTAGGCGGCCGGCCGAGTGTCAGCCGACTCGTCGCATCGCGGCAATCGGCATCGAGTCGACGGACGTCACGTTGACCGGTGCGCTCGGGTTCGCCGCGTGCACCAGCTGGCCGTTACCGATGTAGATGCCGACGTGGCTGATCGGGGAGTAGTAGAACACCAGGTCGCCGGGCTGCAGCGAGTCTCGCGTCACCGGCACACCCATGGTGGACTGCATGGCCGCCGAGTGTGGCAGCGAGACGCCAGCCGCCGCCCAGGCATACATGGTCAGACCCGAGCAGTCGAAGGCATCTGGGCCCTGGGCACCCCACACGTAGGCGTCGCCGACCTGGGCGAGCGCGGTGCCGACGGCGCCGCCGCCGTTGCCGCTGGGTGCAGGGGCGGCCGGCTCCTCGGCCGGTGCCGGCTCTTGCTCAGGCTCGGCGGCAGGCTCTTGCTCAGGCTCGGCGGCCGTGTCACCGCGCGGCTCGTCGCGGCTGACCTGGCTCTCGGCCCGCTCGTCGATGCGCGCCTGGCGCGCCGCGGCGGCCTCTGCTGCCCGCTCTGCGCGGGCGGCCTGCCGGGCCTGCCGCTCCGCGATCCGCTGCCGCTTCTCCTCCTCGAGCTCGTCGAGCAGCGCCTCGGCCGCAGCGGCCTTCTCGTCAGTGGTCGCCTTCTCGGCGGCGGCCTGCTTCTCGGCGGCAGCGATCTCGGCCACCTGCTCGCTGGCCTGCTGGACCTGCTGGGCGAGCTGAGCCTGCGAGTTCTCGTACGACGTCAGCAGGTCGGCGGTCTGGTCGGAGTACGACCGCATGGCCACCATCGACGCGAGAAACCCGTCGGGGTCCTCGCTGCTGATCAGCCGTGCGGTGGTGTCCACCCCGCCGATCCCGTCGACCTGGGCCAGCACGAGCTGCTCGACCTGTCGGCGGAGGCCCTCGGTCTCGTCGCGCTGGGCGCGCACGTCGGGGGGGCGCCCGGGCCCGCCCCGGGGGGCGGCCCGGTGCGCCGGGGGTGTGGGGGGGTTGGGGGCGGAGTGGGGAGCCGGCGGGGGGGGGGCCCGGCCGCGCCCCCCCCGGCACGGGGGGGTGCGGGGGGC
>JBBSNM010000105.1:0-7832 GCA_038232655.1 Propionibacteriales bacterium
CGTGAAGCGTTGCCGATAGCTCTGGCCGTCGAGGTTGCCGTGGTCGGCTGGTTGGCGGTAGGTCAGCCGGAAGAACCAGTCACCACCGCCGAGGTCTGCCGAGCTGGTGATGTGCATGCCGGGGACGGCCTCGAGCCGGTCGGCGATGCGCGGTGTGCGGTCGGCTTGCGCCGCCGGTGCCGCTGCCGATGCCGTTGCCGGCGCCGTTGCCGCTGGGCCGCCGGCGGGTGCCGAGGTCGCCGGCTGCGCCGCGCCGGCTCCGAACGTGGCGGCGACGGTCGCGGCGACGGCGACGAGTGAGGTGCGGATCATGAGATTTCCCCCTTGCACACGACAGTGCTGACGCCGACGGTAGCCCCTACCGCCCAGAAGGGTCCGCCACCGAGCACCTACGCTCCCCGCGTGGTCGTGCTGCTGTCGCTGGGGTGCGCGCTGGCGTACGGGCTGTCGGACTTCATCGGCGGTCTGCTCTCGCGCCGCGTCAGTCCGTGGGCGGTCGCGGTGGTCGGACAGAGCGCCGCCACCGTGCTGACCCTGGCGCTGGCACTGGCGGTCCGGGGCGATCCGACCGGCGGCGACTGGCGATGGTCGGTGCTCGCCGGCGTGGGCAGCGGCACCGGCGCCGCGTTCCTCTACCGCGGCCTGGGCGCCGGCTCGATGAGCGTGGTCGCTCCGGTGTCGGCACTGTTCGCGGCGCTCGTGCCCGTGGCCGTCGGGGTGGCCACCGGCGAACGACCGGCGGGACTGACGTGGCTCGGCGTTGCGTGCGCCCTGCCGGCGATCTGGCTCGTGTCCCGGATCGAGGACTCCCCCGACAGCGGGCCAGCCGGCCGCCGCCGCAGCGCCGAGCTGGTCGACGGGCTGCTCGCCGGACTCGGCTTCGGGGTGCTGTTCTCAGCCCTCGGGCAGGTGAGCGACGGGTCCGGCTTCGGGCCGCTGGCGCTGACGCAGGCGACGGCGGTCGTGGCAACGATCCTGCTGGCGAGGGCGCTGCGGGCGCCGTGGCTGCCGCGCGGTCGGGCCGCCGGTCAAGCGGTCGTGCTCGGTGCGCTCGGCGCGGCGGCCACCGCACTGTTCCTGCTGGCCACGCAGACCGGTCTGCTGACGGTGGCGGCGGTGCTGTCGTCGTTGTATCCCGCGACCACCGTGCTCCTTGCGGCGCTCGTGCTGCACGAGCGGATCGGCCGGTCACAGGGCGTCGGGCTGCTGCTCGCCGGCCTCGCCGTCGGCCTCGTCGCCGCCGGCTGAGGTCCCTCACCCTCTTACGGCGGCGGGCTGGCGTACGGCCGCCTGCTTGACGCGGTATTGGCAGTCGCCCCCTCAGGCGAGGACGCCCTGCAGCACCGAGGTGAAGAACCCGAGCCCGTCGGTGCCGGGGCCGCACAGGTCCTCGACGGCGTGCTCGGGGTGCGGCATCAGCCCGACCACGGTGCCGGCCTCGTTGCTGATGCCGGCGATGGCGCGCAACGACCCGTTGGGGTTGGGTCCGACGTACCGGGCGACGACGAGCCCCTCACCCTCCAGCCGGTCGAGTGTCGCATCGTCGGCGACGTAGCCGCCCTCACCGTTCTTCAACGGCACCACCAGCTCCTGGCCCGCCTCGTACGCCGACGTCCAGGCCGTGGAGGTGCGCTCGATCCGCAGCCGCTGGTCCAGGCAGGCGAACTTGCGCCGCTCGTTGCGAATCAGCGCGCCGGGCAGCAGGTGCGACTCGCACAGCACCTGGAAGCCGTTGCAGATACCGAGCACCGGCATCCCCCGCCCAGCGGCGTCGACGACTGCGGTCATCACCGGCGCGAATCGGGCGATCGCGCCGCACCGCAGGTAGTCGCCGTACGAGAAGCCACCAGGCAGCACGACCGCGTCCACGCCGGCGAGGTCGCAGTCGGCGTGCCACAGGGCGACCGGCTGTGCGCCGGCGAGGCGTACGGCGCGGCGGGCGTCCACGTCGTCCAGCGAGCCGGGGAAGGTGACGACCCCGATCCTCACGGTCGGATCCTCACGGCTCGACTCGCACGGTGAAGTCCTCGACGACGGGGTTGGCCAGCAGCGTGGCGGCCATCTCGTGCACCTGCGCGAGGCGTTCGTCGCCGAGGTCGCCGTCCAGCTGCAGCTCGAAGCGTTTGCCCTGGCGTACGTCGGTGACGCCCTCGAAGCCCAGCCGCGGCAGGGCACCGTGCACGGCCTTGCCCTGCGGGTCGAGGATCTCGGGTTTGAGCATGACGTCGACGACGACGCGGGCCATGCGGGCTCCAGGGGGTACGCGGCGGCGGCCGGACGCCGCGGAGTCTAGCCGCGCCGCTCGCCGCCCCGGTCGACAGGTCCCGAACCCATCAGACCAGCTCGCGCTTGAGGATCTTGCCGGTGGACGTCATCGGCAGCGACTCGCGGAACTCCACGATGCGCGGGTACTTGTAGCCGGCCATCTGCTCCTTCGCCCACGCCACCAGCTCCTCCTCGGTGGTCGAGTCACCGGCGGTCTTGATGACGTACGCCTTGACCTCCTCGCCGTGAGACTCGTGCGGTACGCCGACGACGGCGACCAGCGAGACCGCGGGGTGCGTCATCAGCACCTCCTCGACCTCGCGGGGGTACACGTTGAACCCGCCGCGGATGATCATGTCCTTGGACCGGTCGACGATGTAGTACCACCCGTCCTCGTCGCGCTTGGCCAGGTCACCGGTGCGTAACCAGCCGTCACGCATCACCTCGGCGGTGGCCTCGGGACGCTGGTAGTAGCCCTTCATCACGTTGTAGCCGCGGATCGCGATCTCACCGATCTCCTCGGCGGCCTCGACGGTGTTCCACTCGGGGTCGACGAGCTTCACCTCGACTCCCCACAGGGCCGTGCCGATCGAGCCGGGGCGCGCCTGCCCACCGGCGGGGGTGAACGTCGCCACCGGCGAGGTCTCCGACAGGCCGTACCCCTCCTTGATGTCGACGCCCAGTTTGGCCTTGACCTCCCGCAGGGTTGCCACCGCCAGGGCCGCGCCGCCGGAGACCGCGACGCGCAGGGTGTCCTTGATGGCGCCGACGTCGACGGAGTCGTCGAGCGCACCGAGCAGGCCCCACCACATCGTGGGCACGCCGGCGAAGAACGTGACCCCCTCGGACTGCATCAGCGTCAGAGCGGAGGGAGCGTCGAAGCGCGGCAGCAGCACGAGGGTGGACCGCTCGCAGAAGCCGGCGTTCATCTGCACCGTCTGGCCGAAGGAGTGAAACAGCGGCAGCGTGACCAGGTGCACGTCGTACCCGCCCTCCGGACGGCCGTGCAGCCGCGCACCGGCCATGGCGTTGATCGACATGTTGGCGTGGGTGAGCTCGGCTCCCTTGGGCTGGCCGGTCGTGCCGGAGGTGTAGAGGATCACCGCGGTGTCCCCCGGCTCGGTCACCCGAGTCTCGAACCTCGGCGGCTGGTCCTTCATCGCCTGCCCCAGCGTCGGTGCGCCCTCGATCGGCGACGGCGCGGCCGGGTCGACGGTGATGAGGAAGAACTCCGTGCAGGAGTCGGTCTGCGAGAACCCCTCCCACCCTGCCTGCCCGATCGGCAGGTCGGGGGTGCCCTCGAAGCAGACGTACGCCTGCGCGTCGGAGTCGTCGAGGTGGTAGGCCACCTCGCGGCCCTTGAGCAGGATGTTCAGCGGCACCACGACGGCGCCGGCCTTGAGGATGCCGTAGTACACGATCGGGAAGTGCGGGGTGTTGGCGCAGCTCAGCGCCACCTTGGCCCCGGGCTCGACGCCACGCTCGACCAGCAGATTGGCCACCTGGTTGGCCGCCGAGTTCACCTGGGCGTACGTGAGGCGGGTGTCACCCAGCACCACCGCGACGCGGTCGGGAACGGTGCGGGCGGAGTCCTCGAGCAGCACGCACAGGTTCAGCACCATGGCTCCCTTCGGTGGCGGTGCCGGTGACCCTATCCCGGGTCGTACGCCCAGGTGGAGGGGTCAGAACCGCTGGCCGGTCAGCCGCTCGTACGCCTCGACGTAGCGCTCCCGGGTGCGCTCCACGACCTCGGCGGGCAGCCGCGGCGGGGTGCCGTCGGCCCGGGTCCAACCGCTGGCCGGTGAGGTCAGCCAGTCGCGCACGTACTGCTTGTCGTACGACGGCTGCGGACGGCCCGGCTGCCAGCGGTCGGCGGGCCAGAACCGCGACGAGTCCGGCGTCAGCACCTCGTCGGCCAGCACGATCGTGTCATCCGGGGGGCCGTCGAGGCGGTGCCCGATCTCGATCTTGGTGTCGGCGAGCAGGATGCCCCGCCCGCGGGCGATCGACTCGGCGCGGGCGTAGACCGCGAGCGTGAGGTCGCGCAACCGTGCCGCGACGTCGGGGCCCACGATCGCGACGACTGCCTCGTACGGCACGTTCTCGTCGTGCTCGCCGTACGCGGCCTTGGTCGCCGGGGTGAAGATCGGCTCGGGCAGCCGCGAGCCGTCCACCAGGCCGGCGGGCAGCGCCACGCCGCAGACCGAGCCGGTCGCTGCGTAGTCGGCCAGACCCGAGCCGGTGAGGTAGCCGCGCGCCACGCACTCGACGGGGTACATCGCCAGCCGCTCGCACACCACCGCACGCCCGCGGACCTCTCTGGGCACGTCGGTGCCGACGACGTGGTGCGGCGCCAGGTCGGCCAGCTGCTCGAACCACCACAGCGACATCGCGGTGAGGATCGCGCCCTTGTCCGGGATGCCCGGCTCCAACACGTGGTCGAAGGCGCTGACCCGGTCGCTGGCGACCATCAGCAGGTGTCCGTCGGCCAGCTCGTAGAGGTCGCGGACCTTGCCCGAGTGCACGTGCCTCGCACCGGGGATCGTCGGCGGGATCGGCAAGCCGGGCACGGGCAGCAGCGTACGGCCGGCTCCAGGTCAGGCCCGCTGCAGGACCCCGAGGCGGTGCAGGCTGCGGATGTGCTCGCGTACGGCGCCTGGGTGCGGACCGCCGCGCAGCAGCAGTCCACACTCGAGGTTGTGGCCCAGCGCCGCACCAGTGACATTTGCGCTGCCGATCAGCGCGGCCTTGCCGTCGACCACGAGGATCTTGGCGTGCAAGGAGGCTCCGGATGGCCGATGCGGGGCCGGCCACACCCAGCGCACGGCGGGAAGGTGAGGGAAGGCGTCACCGCTGCCGGAGAAGTGCGGGTTGTCTGCCCGCCGTTCGAGCAGCAGGGTGATCTCCACGCCATCCTCCGCCGCTCGTGTGAGCGCGTCGGCCACCGTAGGCTCTGTGTGCACGGCATATCCGACCAGCAATACGTCGGAACGGGCGCTGGTGATGAGGTCGACGACCACCGCAGAGGTGAGCCGGCTCGTACCGACCTCGCTCGTCGGTCCGGTCCACACCACGTCCACGGCGTGGCGTCGCTGGCTGAATTGCGCCTGCAGCCCTCCTAGCAGCGCGCCAGCGACCAGCTGACCCGGCAGCGGGTTCAGCGCCTGCAACGACGCACACGCCGCCCGCAGGTTCGGACCGGCAGCCTCGGACTGCAGCGTCTCAATGGCCGAGCTCCCGCCTTCCGCAGCGACCGCGAGCCTGCGTACGTCGGCGGCCGGCAACGCCGCGCTGAGATCGGCCGCCAGGCGGACTGCTTGCTGCGTCACTGGCGACGGAGTCATCGCCAGAAGGCCAATTCGTCGCCGGTCAGGTCGACGATGACTCCCCGGTCGAGCCAGCGGTTGTTGGCCTCGCAGCTGGTCTCGGAGGCGAACAGGCAGGCGTGGCACGCCGCCGCGTGCAAGGTTTCGGACGGCTCGACGGGTACGTGCTCGGCGCACAGCGGGTCCGATGAGCACCGGCCGGCGTCTTCCAGGGCCTGGTCGAGGAGCCGCTTGAGATTCTCGGGCCTGCCAAGCGCGACAAGGCCGCCGAGTGTGCCCTCGCTGTCGCTGGCAGCGGTGGAGAGCAAAATGCCGGTTGCGGGCTCCGACGGCGTCCCGACGTAGAGCCGCTCGCGGATGCTCGATGAGCCGTACCCGCACTCCAGCGCGACCTGGCGGATCAGCAAGTGGCTGAGGGTGTGCAGCAGCAGGAAGCGAGCGATCGGGAAGTCGGCGTCCACCCTGCGGTCCCGGTTGGCCGACCAGCGTACGAACGCTTGGCGCAGGTCCTGGACGCGTGGGTGGTCGCGGACGCGGGCCTCCCAGGAGCGGACGTCGTCCTCTGGCAGCTGGAGGAATACCCCCTCGCCGCGCTGCTCGAACGCGGGCACCCAGGTGGCGGCTGCTCGACTCAGCGACAGCCGGTTGACCGGGTCGAGCTCGCGCCGGTCGGGGGCGGTGAGCCTGGTGAAGCCGAGCAGAGCCTGCACCTCGCGCAATCGGGTGACCAGCACGACCTGGTCCAGCAGCCGCTCGTAGCCTGGCGGCGTCCCCGTCGGCTCGGCGCGGAAGTCGTCGTCCCGGCGTTCGGTGGTCGGACGGGCCAGCAGCCGCCACTCGGCCTGCAACAGGTCGCTCTCGACCTCGGGAAGCGCGGGTCCGCCACGAGCCCGCAAGTCTTCGATGACCGCCCAGATGTCCTCGACCGGGGCCTCTCGCAGCCCGCGCAGGGCCTCCATCCCGTCCACCACGGTCTGCACCAGGGCAGCGTTGGGCAACGCGCCGAGCAGCTGCCAGTTCGCGGCGACGAGGTCTGCCGCGGTCTGCCCCTGCGGCAGGTGCAGTGCGCTCGCGGTGACGCTGAACCACAGGTTGGAGGCGCCCAGCACCATGAGCTTGAGGCGGCAGGCACACGGCTCGAAGCGCTGCAGGTGCGGGTGTCGCCCCCGGCAGGCGGGTAGGCGCTCCCAGCCGTCACGGCCGGCCGCCTCGGCGATGTTGCGAGAGGCCGAGCACTCCAGGCACCGCACGGTCACCCGCGGGCCGAGCGTGCTGGAGCTGTCGCGCATCGTCAGCTTCGGGCCCGGACATGGCTGCTCCTGCCCGTGGTGCACGAAGTCGACGTACGGGAACTCGTCGAGGTGACCGGCCTCGCACGCCACCAGGAACCGGGCCGGCAGGCAGGCCCGCTTGCGCTGGTCGCGCACCTGGGCCTGCTGCTGGCAGGTGGCGTGCACCCACTTGGCCAGGTCCGGGCGTCGTCCGATGCGGTGCACGAGCTCGAACTGTCCGGGTGGGTCCAACGGTCCGAGCCGGTGACAGCGGGGGCAGCGCAACCACCGTGGGAACGGCGAGACCGGTACGCCGGTGCGCGTCCACGGGTCGTCGCTGTCCTGCGGGTCCCAGGGAGCACTGCGCAGGGCGCGCACCTGCGGCCCCAAGGTGGCGCGGACCTTCTCCAGCAGCCGCGGCTCGTCGATGGCCTCGGCACGCTCCAAGCCCCATGCGTCGGTGCTGCGCACGACCACGCTCATGCCGGGCAGGTCGACGATCGAGCCCGTCCCACCTGTGGTGACGAGGTGGCTGGGGCGGGCGGTGCCGATCCGCGATGGCTGGCCACGCTGGCCCGACGGCTTGGCCGCTGCAGTCGGCGCGGTCATCGCGCCTCCTCCGTGCGGTCGTAGGCCCACCCCGGGGAGTCGTCGGCACTCAGGTCGCGCCGGTCGAGCTGCAGCAGCACTTCGGGCTCGACTTCCCGCAGGCTCATCGGGGCCGTCCAGCGCTCCCAGCTGCCCTCGTCGGGCTTCTTGAGCAGCCCGGTGACGTCGGCGGCCCGCTGATAGCCGAGCGTGCCCGTCTGCAGGTGGGAGCGCAGGTGCCGCCAGGAGTCGAGCCGGTTCTGCACCTCCTCGCGGACTTGGTTCGCCTGGGCGTTGTCGTGCGTCACCCGCCCGGCGCGTCGAGCGAACGCGTCCAGCAGCGTCTGTGCCGCCGCGCCCTGAAGTGCGACTGCCGCAGCAG
>JBBSNM010000106.1:0-7648 GCA_038232655.1 Propionibacteriales bacterium
CTGCTTGAGCAGGCCAACGTCAAGAACTACGACGGCTCGTGGACCGAGTACGGCTCGCTGGTCGGCGTGCCGGTCGCGATCGGCGACGAGCCGGGTGCCGCCTGATGTGCGGCGCAACCACCGACGGACCGTCGCTCGACGGGGTCGACCTCAAGCAGCAGGCGGTCATCCAGGGCGTCGTCACCCGGGCCGGCGAGCCGGTCGGCGGGGCGTACGTGCGGCTGCTCGACCGCACCGGTGAGTTCACCGCCGAGGTGCCGACGTCGGCGACCGGGCAGTTCCGCTTCTTCGCCGGCGAGGGCGAGTGGACCGTACGCGTGCTGGCGCCGCAGGCCGCGCCGGCCGACCGGGTGGTCGCGGCGCGCATCGGTGGCGTCGCTGAGGTCGACCTGGCCCTCGACCCCGCCTGACCCCAAGCGGCCGGCGGGGTCAGACCCGACCGAAGTCGTCGTCGAAGCGTTCGATGTCGTCCTCGCCGAGATAGTCGCCCCGGCCGACCTCGACGATCACCACATCGGTGTCGCCGTGGTTGGCCAGCCGGTGCCGCTCGCCGACCGCGATGTCGATGCTGTTGCCGGCAGGCAGGTCCACCTCGGCGGGTCCGACGGTCGCCGTCGCCACCCCGTGGACGACGTACCAGTGCTCGCTGCGCCGCCGGTGCACCTGCAGCGACAGCCGCCGCCTCGGCCGCACCTCCAGCCGCTTGACCTGGAACCCGTCGCCGTTGTCGATGACGGTGATGCGCCCCCAGGGGCGGTCGTCGGACGGCGCCACGGCTGGCGGCTCGGCGGGGGGTGCAGGCACGAGGCGACTGTAGCCGGGCAGCGGGCAGCGGCCCGGCGGCGGTCAGCTGACCTTCCTGGCCCTCTCGAGCTTGCCGGACTCGTCGCCGAACCGGCGGAGGTACTTGCGCAGCTTCTCGTCCCTGACCGCGTCCCACAGCGCGGCCGACTGCTTGGGGTCGAGCCGGACGATGCTCGCGCCCGCGTCGGTCTCGCCGTACCTGCCGAGCGGGGCGGTCACGAAGGCGACGTCATCGCTGTCGAGGCCGCGCAGCGACAGGGCCAGGCCACGGATCTTGCCCGGGGTGAGCGCGTCGTCGACGTAGAGGTTGTCGACGATCGCCTTGAGCATGTTGGCGAACGTGATCGGGTCGCTGAAGACACCCTGCTCGAGCATCTTCTCCATCATCGCGCGCAGGAAGTTCTGCTGGCGGGCGATGCGGTCGAAGTCGCCGTTCTCGAGCCCGTAGCGGGTGCGCACGTAGGCCAGCGCCCGGCTCCCCTCGAGCGTCTCGTATCCCCGCTCCCACTGGACGCCCTGGCTGTCGTCGTTGATCGCCTTGGGGATGAACACCTCCACCCCACCCAGCGCGGTGGAGATGTCCTTGAACCCGGTCCAGTCGACGATGGCCAGGTGGTCCATGCGCAGGTCGGTGAGGTTCTCGATGGTCGAGACGTAGCCGGTCGGGCCGTAGCGTGAGAACGCCGCGTTGATCTTGTCCTTGCCCTGCGGCTCGCCCTGCTCGTCGTAGATCGTGACGTAGGAGTCGCGCGGGATCGAGATGAGGTACGCCCGCTGCCGGCTGGCGGGGATGTGCATGATCATGATCGTGTCGCTGCGCAACTTGCCCGGATCCCACTCGGGGGCGGCCAGGGCCTCGCCGGTGTCCACGTTGTCGCCGTCGTTTTCGCCGTTGTCGGCGCCGCCGAGCAGGATGTTGATCGCCTGGCCGTCCTCGTCCTCACCCTCCGCGCTGGCCACGTTGCCCACCGCGATCCGGGGGCGCGAATCCTCGTCGAGGGTCTGGCTCGGCCCGACGAAGCTCTGCGGTTCGATCAGACCGTTCAGGTAGTACAGCCAGCCGCCCGCCGCCAGCGCGAGCACCAGGACCACGCTGACGAGTGCGGTCCACCACTTGTGCCGGACGACGAACGGGCGCCGTCCGCCCGAGCCGGTGCCGGCCGTCGCCCGAGAGCCGGACCCCGAGGCGGGCGATCCCGCACCGGGGCCGGACGGCGGCGTGTCGGCGGTCATGGGGCTCCTTCGATCGGTGCCATTGTGCGCGAACCAGGGCGCCCACGGCCACTCGGACGACGAACGGCGACTCGTCGAAGTTCCGGTCCGGGGGACGCTCAGCGTTCGAGCAGCATCGTGACCGGGCCGTCGTTGACCAGCTCGATGGCCATGTCGGCGCCGAACGTGCCGCGCGCGACGCCGGCGCCGACCGCCTCCAAGGTGGCGCAGAACCGGTCGTACAGTGGGGCGGCCACGGGCCCGGGCGCGGCCGCCGCCCAGGTGGGTCGGCGGCCCTTGCGGGCATCACCGTAGAGGGTGAACTGGCTGACCACCAAGAGCGGCGCGTCGATGTCGGAGCAGGACTGCTCACCGCGCAGGATGCGCAGCCCCCACACCTTGCGCGCCAGGTCGTCGGCCTGTCGGGCTGTGTCTTCGTGGGTGATGCCCAGCAGTACGACCAGGCCGGGACGGTCGATCGACCCGACCACCTCGCCGCCCACCCGTACGCGGGCTGACGTCACCCGCTGCACCACGGCTCGCACCCGGCGGAGTCTGGCAGGCTGCCGCGCATGACCGCTGCACCACCGCCGCCACCGGGCACGCTGATCACCGTCGCACCGACCGGTGCCGAAGCCGCCAAGGCCGACGTCCCCGCGTTGCCGACGACCCTCGCCGAGCTGGTCGAGACCGCTGTCGGCTGCGAGCGGGCCGGCGCAGCGATGGTGCACGTGCACATCCGCGACGACGAGCATCGGCCGACGCTGGATCGCCAGCGCCTGGCCGACACCGTGGCCGCCCTGCGCGAGCGCACCGACCTGGTCGTGCAGCTGTCCACCGGCGGGTCGGTCGAGGACCCCTTCGACGACCGGCTGCGGGTGCTCGACGCCCGCCCGGACTCGTGCTCGCTGACGATGGGCACGGTCAACTTCGGCGACGCGGTGTTCCTCAACCCCTGGCCGTTCGTCGTCGACCTGTACCAGGCCAGCCAGGCCGCCGAGGTGGTCCCCGAGTTCGAGCTGTTCGACCTCGGCCACGTCGCCGCGCTGCACCGGCTGCTCGACGGCCACGGGCTGCCATCCGGCGGGCGGGTGCACTGCGACCTGGTGATGGGGGTGCCGGGCGGCATGCCCGGCACCACCGCGGCGCTGGTCGCCGCCGTCGCCGCACTGCCCTCGCAGACCACCTCGTGGAGCGCGACCGGCATCGGCCGCAGCACGCTGCCGGTCGCGCTGGCGGCGCTCAGCGCCGGCGGGCACCTGCGGGTGGGCATGGAGGACACCGTGACGTTCGCCCGCGGTCGGCCGGTGCAGCACAACGCCGAGCTCGTCGAGCGCGCCGTCCGGCTGGCCGACGTAGCGCAGCGCCCGGCGATGGGTCCCACCGCGGCCCGTGACCTGCTGCAGGTGCGCCCGGTCGCGGCTCGTTAGGATCGCGCCGTGCTCGCAGCCTCGCTGATCGCCCTGCTCGTCGTGACCGGGCTCGCCACCGAGGTGTCGACGATCGTGCTCGACAACTCGTTCGCGGGCCAGAGCTGAGCGTCCCGGCGATGCCCTTCGAAATCCCGTCCGACCTGCACCCCGACCTGCTCCCGTACGCCTGGCTGGTCGGGCAGTGGCAGGGCTCAGGGCACGGCGACTACCCCAGCATCGAGAAGTTCTCCTTCGGCCAGGAGGTCGCCTTCGCCCACGACGGCCGGCCGTTCCTGCACTACTTCAGCCGGACGTGGCTGGTCGACGACGAGGGCAACACGCTGCGGCCGGCGGCGCTCGAGACGGGGTTCCTGCGGGCGCGACCCGACTCGGAGTGCGAGCTGGTGCTCGCGCACCCGACCGGCTTCGCCGAGGTCTGGTACGGCCAGGTCGACGGCGCGAAGATCGAGCTCACCACCGACGTCATCGCGCGCACCCAGTCGGCCAAGGAGGTGACCGCGGGGAGTCGGCTGTACGGCCTGGTCGACGGCGACCTGATGTGGGCCTACGACATGGCCGCCGAGGGGCATCCGCTGCAGCCGCTCCTGTGCGGGCGGCTGGTCCGCGAGACCCCCGCCGCCGGCGCCGCCCACCCCGGACCCCACCCCTCGGCCGACCCAGCCGCCCCGCCCGACCCAGCCCCACCGCCCGACCCAGCCCCACCGCCCATCCCAGGCGCCCATCCGCGCATTTCGTACTCGACTTTCGGTTCGAAATGCGCGGATCGCGAGCAGAGGGGTGGCGATGCCAACTTGTCACCGCCACGTCGCGTTAGAGCGCCACGTGGCAGTGACAACTTCGCCCGACGGTCAGTGCCTAGACTCAGGTGTTGTGGCGAGCAGAGCTGAGGGCAGGACCGCCCCCGACTGGCGGGTCGAGCTGCGCGCTCGCGGGTTGCGGCTGACCCCCCAGCGTGAACTGGTGCTGGACGCGGTTCGCAGCCTCGGGCACGCCACGCCCGACCAGGTGCTCGCCCAGGTGCAGCAGACGGCGATCGGCATCAACGCCTCGACCGTGTACCGCACGCTCGACCTGCTCGAGGAGCTTGACCTGGTGCGCCACACCCACCTGGGGCACGGCGCGCCCACCTACCACTTCGGCGGCTCGGCCGACCACTTCCACACCGTCTGCCGCGAGTGCGGCAAGGTCACCGAGGTGCCCACCGTCACGGCGCGGGCGTTCGCGGAACAGTTGGCCACCGACCAGGCGTTCGAGACTGACATGGGACACCTGACGGTCTTCGGCCGCTGCGGCGACTGCGCCCCGGCTCGTACGCCCGGAGGTGGGCCGTGAGCCCGCTGCTCGACCTGCCCGGCGCGGTCGACGGCGACGGGGTCGACGCCGGCGTCGCCTGGCATTACGGCAACCCGGTCGCCGAGCAGCGTCGCCTCGACAGCGGGGACGGCTGGGTCGACCTCAGCCACCGCGACGTCGTGACGATGTCGGGCCCGGACCGGCTGACGCTGCTGCACGCGATGAGCACCCAGAACGTCGAGCGGTTGCCCGCCGGCTCGTGGACGGAGGGCCTGATCCTGTCGCCACACGGCCACGTCGAGCACCACTTCGCTGGCGTCGACGACGGCGACCGACTGACCGTGCACACCGAGCCGGATGCCGGGGTCGGGCTGGTCGACTTCCTCACCTCGATGCGCTTCATGATGCGCGTCGAGATCGCTGTCGACGCCGAGCGGGTCGTGGTGGTCGGGCCGGGTGACACGGTCACGTTCGTGACCCGCGACGAGCTGGCCGCGCTGCCGGAGCGTTGGGGGCCGCCGGCCGGCACCTGGGCGTACGAAGCGCGCCGGATCGCCGCCGGTCGGCCGCGGCTCGGCCTGGACACCGACCACCGCACGATCCCCAACGAGGTGGGCTGGATCGGGACCGCGGTGCACATGGACAAGGGCTGCTATCGCGGTCAGGAGACCGTCGCCCGGGTGCACACCCTCGGCCGACCGCCGCGACGGCTGGTGCTGCTGCACCTCGACGGATCCGCGGAGCGGCTGCCCGCGCTCGGGTCCGATCTGGTGCTCGACGAGCGCGTCGTCGGCCGCGTCGGCTCGTCGGCCCGCCACCACGAACTCGGACCGATCGCGCTCGCGCTGGTCAAGCGCTCGGCGCCGGTCGATGCGGATCTGGTGGCCGACGGCGTGGCCGCCGCCCAGGAGATGCTGGTCGACCCGGGTGTCGGCCTGCACGTCCGCGCGCGTCTGTGACGGCGACCCTGGGTGGCGCCGAGATGCCGCCGGGTGCATGTCCGCGGGGCGCCTGGCGATCTTCCGACGGTGTGAGCGGTGGATGTGGTGTCGACGTCGGAAGATCCGCCGGGGCGGCAGCCGGGGCGGGGTGGGTCGCCGGGGGCGCCCGGCCGGGCTCAGACCCCGAGCACCTCGGGCCGGCGCCGTGCCCATGCCAGCGCATCGCGTACGCCGTCGGCCTCGCTCAGCTCGGTACGCCAGCCCAGCAGCCGAGCGGCCCTGTCACTGCGCGTGTAGCAGCCGATGACATCACCGGGCCGCGGGTGGGCCTCGACCACCTCGATCGGCTCACCCACCACCGCCTCGAAGGCAGCCACCAGCTCACGAACCGTCGTACCGCGGCCGGTGCCCAGGTTGACCACGCTCGCACCACGCTCGCCAGGCACCACCTGGTCGAAGCGCTGCAACGCAGCCACGTGCGCGCGGGCCAGGTCCCAGACGTGGATGTAGTCCCGCAGCCCGGTCCCGTCCCTGGTCGCCCACGAGGTGCCGGTGATGGTGAACGGCGCACCCGACTCGTACGCCTGCAGCAGCTTGCCCAGCGCATGGCTCGGGCTGGGCGACTGCAGCCCGGTGCGCAGCTGCGGGTCGGCGCCGATGGGGTTGAAGTAGCGCAGCGACACCACCCGCAACGGGTAGGCGACGGCGGCGTCGGCGAGCACCTGCTCCACCATGGCCTTGGTGCGGGCGTACGGGCTGCTCGGCGCCAGCGCGCTGTCCTCATCGACGGTCAGGTCGTCGTCCGGGAGGTAGATCGAGGCCGACGAGCTGAACACGAAGCGATCGACGCCGCGCGCCTGCAGGTGGTCGACCAACTCGACGGTCTTGGCCACGTTGGAGCGGTAGTAGCCCAGCGGGTCGGCCACCGACTCGGGCACCACGATCCGTGCCGCGCAGTGCACGGTGGCGGCGATGTCGGGGTGCTCGTCGAGGATCCGGTCGAGCAGCCGGTGGTCGGCGACGTCGCCGATGTAGGCCGACCGGCCGGCGGTGAACTCGCGGCGTCCGGCGCTGAGGTCGTCGAGCACTACCGGCGTGATGCCGGCATCCAGGCAGGCCGACGCCACCGTGCTGCCGATGAACCCGGCTCCGCCGGTGACGAGCACCTTCATCGTCGGCCCCCTTCCCGTCCCGCCGGGTCCGCGCAGCACCACGGTCTCGGGCGGTCCGCCAGCGCTCGTCACCGTATCGTCATCGCTCGTGCGCGACGTCTATCCCGCGGTCATCGCCGCCATGACCACCGGCTTTCGGCTGCTGGGGCTGCGCATCACGGTCACCGGTGACGAGCACGTGCCGCGTTCGGGCCCGGCGGTGCTGGTGTCGAACCACTCGAGCTTCCTCGACTTTGCGCTGATGGGTCTGGCGGCGCGCCGCGCACACCGGCACGTGCGCTTCCTGGTGCGCCGCGACGTGTACGACCACCGGCTGATCGGCCGGGCGATGCGCTCGATGCGGCACATCGCGGTGGACCGCGCCGCACCCGCCGGTGCGGTGCTGGAGGCGCGGGCGGCGCTGCGCTCCGGGGAGGTCGTCGGCGTCTTCCCCGAAGCCGGGGTGAGCCGGTCGTTCACGATCCGCCCGTTGATGCCCGGTGCGGCGATCCTGGCGCACCCGGACCGGGTGCCGCTGGTGCCGATGGCGATCTGGGGGCCGCAGCGGCTGTACACCGCCGGGCGCCCGAGGTCGCTGCGGCGGGGGCAGGTGGTGCGGCTGCTGATCGGTCCGCCCCTGCAGCTGCCGGCCGGAGCCGACGTCGAGGAGCGGACCCGCGAGATCGGTCGGCAGATGGCCGAGCTGTTGGAGCAGGCCCAGCGCGAGCACCCGGACCAGCCGGCTCCTGGGGACGACGCCTGGTGGCACCCCGCCCACCTGGGCGGTGCTGCGCCCACCCCCGAGCAGGCCCGA
>JBBSNM010000107.1:0-7514 GCA_038232655.1 Propionibacteriales bacterium
CAGGGTGCCAAAGATGTCGAAGTCGTTGCCCCCCATTCCCACCGTCACCAGGTCGGTGCCCGCGGTCAGCGCCGAGCCCTGCCAACGCAGGTCGCTGGTAGTGGCTCCCGCACAGCTCATGTCGACGATACGACGGGCGTCGAGCCAACGTCCGAGCACGGTGGGATAGTTCGCGCTCGAGCGCAGGCACCGGGTCTGGGCGGCGTCCACGAAGGGGATCAGCGGTCCGGCCGTGAACGAGTCACCGAGCGCGACATAGCGTCGCACCGGCCGGTCCAGCCACTGCGCGTCCACGGCGTCGGGCGTGGCGGGCGCCGCCGCGTCACGGTCGCCCCCTTGGGTGCGGTTGCGCGGGACGACGACGGTGAGCATCGCCGCCGCAGCGATCAGCGCGGCCACCAGCACGACCGCCACCAGCGCCCGCGTCGGAACCGAGCGAAAAGGCGGCCGTGGCATGGGCCTGAGGCTACGTGCTCACGACCCGTGCTCGTCGATCGTCTGGCGCCAGGCCTCCGGCGAGGAGATGGCCGGCAGCGCGTGACGATACTGCTCACACAGCTGCGGCCACTCCCGCCACAGCCGGACGTGCAGGGCGATCGATCGCTTGAGCAGGCTGCGGAACAGCTCGGGCTCTCGCTGGTACCACGCGGCGCTGGCGCCGTCGGCGCCGGAGACCAGCGCGCTGTCGACCTGGGCGAGTCGCCACCAGTTCAAGTACAGATGTGGCACCGACAGCTCGGGGTTGCGCCGCGAGCTGTCCCGCACCGGCAACAGCTGGCGAGCCGAGCCGAGGGCGACACTGCGCGCCAGCCCCAGCTTGCCCGTCGGTGCCATCGGTGACTGCCCGCGACGGGGTGGCTTCTTGCGGCGTGCCGGCGGAAACTTCTCCAGGTCGTCGGCCAGCTGCGAATCGGCGTACTCCTTGCGCAGTGCCCGCAGCTCGGGCACCCGTTCGGCAACGTCGCGGTGCATGCGGTCAGGCCCCTCCAGCAGGTCCTCGATCGCCATCAGCCCCATCTCGGCGGCGGAGTACTGCATGGCCAGCAGGTGCTTGACCTGGGTCTCGAAGCTCTCCAAGATCAGCCGGCCACCACGTTCGTACGGCGAGTGCAGCAGCGCTGACGAGACCCGGTTGCGCCGGTGGAAGTAGGCCTGCCAGTCGAGCGTGTCGTCCTTCTCGTGCCACGGCACGTGCCACACGGCAACGCCGGGCAGGGTCACGGTCGGGTGTCCGGCGTCGCGCGCCCGCAACCCGTACTCGGCGTCGTCCCACTTGATGAACATGGGCACCGACAGCCCGATCTTGCGGATGACGTCGGTGGGGATCAGGCACATCCACCAGCCGTTGTAGTCCACGTCGATGCGCCGGTGCAGCCACGGGGTCGCCCGCAGGCTGCGCTGTCCGAAGTCCATGCCGTGGAAGGTGCCCGGCGCCGGGCCCCAGAACCAGCGGTACTGGGCGACCGCCTCGCCGTAGGCATGCAGCACGCAGCGGTCGTACAGGCTCAGCATCTGTCCGCCCACGATCGTCGACGTCCGTGCCAGGTCGGCGAAGGTGACCGCTCGCAAGATGCCCTCGGGCTCGCACACCACGTCGTCGTCCAGCAGCAGGCAGTAGGTGCTCGCACCCTTGGTGGCGGTCTCGTCCATGGCTCGCGAGAAACCACCCGAGCCGCCGAGGTTGGGCTGCTCGATGACCCGCAGCCGGCCCCCGAGCCGCTTCTCGACGTCGGTGAAGCGGTCATCGTCGGTGACCTTCTTGATGCCCTGGTCGACGACGAGGATCTCGTCCAGGATCGCCAGCACCTCGTCCTGCTCGGCCAGCGCCACCAGCTGATCGACACAGAAGCCCGGCCGGTCGAACGTGGTGATGCCGATGCTGAGCGTGCCCGACGCGGTCTTGTCGGTGTCGGCGAACCAGTCACCTTGGACGAGGGCGAGGTCACCACCGTCGGCAGCCAGGTCGAACCAGTACCAGCCGCCGTCGATGAACGTCTTGAGCGGCAGTTCGAACTCGACCTCCTCGGGCTTCGTGCAGCTGACCTGCCGGCTCTCGACGCGCATCACGTGGCCCTTGGAGGTGGAGCGCTGCACGATCACCGACCCGGAGCCGACCACGCGCAGCCGCAGCCGCACGGCGGTGAGGTCGGTCCACCGCTGCCAGTACGAGGCGGGGAAGGCGTTGAAGTACGAGCCGAGCGACAGGATCTGACCGTTCTCGACACGCATCGCGCGCCGACCGGTGACCAGCTGGGCGCCGGACAGCGACTCGCCCTGGTCGCCGCCGGTTGGCTCGGCCATGGTGTGGCCGAGGTTGGAGTCCACGGGCGGCTTGGTGCTGCGGCGCAGCTCGGACTCGACGTACAGCGGCAGCACGTCGTGGTCGGCGTCCGCGGGCAGGATCACGCGTTGCAGCAACCGCTCGCCGGTGCTGGCGGCTGGCTCGGTCTCAGCTTGGGTCACGTCAACGTCCTCGAGTTGTCTAAGGCCATGCGGGCTCGGGGCGAGCCTAACCGCACGTCGGGTGCGGATAGTGTCTCCCCGACCGACGCCGCGAGGGAAAGGAGCGCCGTGGTGCCTGCACCGGAGCCCGCCGCCGGCCGACAGCGGGTGTTCGTGCACCTGGGTCCGCCCAAGACCGGCACGACGTACGTGCAGAGCGTGCTCTGGGGCAACCGCAAGGCCATGCGCCGGGCAGGCGTGCTGCTGCCGGGTCGCGGCCGGACCGCGCACTTCAGCGCGGCCGGCGACCTGCGTGGCCGCGGCGCGGCCCGCGGCGGCGGGGGAGGGAAGCTGACCGGGCGCTGGGACCTGTTGGCCGCCGAGGTGCGCGACTGGCCCGGCACCAGCGTGATCTCCTGCGAGTGGCTCGCCCCGGCCAGCGACGAGCAGGCCGAGCGGGCCCTCACCTCCTTCGGATCGGCCGAGGTTCACCTGGTGGCGACCCTGCGTGACCTGGGCCGGGTGGTGCCGGCGGTGTGGCAGGAGCAGGTCAAGAACGGCAAGAGCTTCACCATGGCCGAGTTCCTCGACCTGCTCGCGCACCCGCACCCGGACACCTACGGCGAGCTGTTCTGGAGCGTGCAGGACGCCCGGCAGCTGCTGGGACGGTGGGGCAAGGACCTGCCGGCCGACCGGGTGCACGTGGTGACGCTGCCCGGTTCCGGTGCTCCGCCCGACGAGCTGTGGACGCGCTTCAGCTCGCTGTTCCTCACCGACCCCACTGCCTACGACACCACCGGCGTCCGAGCCAACCCGGGCTTGGACCCCGCTGCCGCCGAGCTGCTGCGCCGGGTCAACGCCGAGCTGGGCGGCCGGATGCGCAAGAGCGCACACTCCCCGCTGGTCAAGCAGCTGCTGCACGGTGAGCTGACCAAGGAGCAGTCCGGCGTGCGAACCCGACTGCCGGCCGACGCGCTGAGCCCGATCGCCGCCACCGGGGACGCCGTCATCGAATGGCTGCGGGTGTCCGGCCATGACGTCGTGGGTGACCTCGACGAGCTGCGGGTCGACGCGACACCGCGCGACACCTTGCTGCCCGAGGACTCGCCGGAGGGGGACGTGTCGCGGGCCGCCGTGCATGCGATGAGCGCGCTGTTGCTGACCATGCAGTCCGACGGCGCGCACAAGCGCAAGGTGTGGCGCAAGCAGGGGGAAAGCGAGACCGGGGGGCACCCCGACTCCGATGCGCCACCGTCGCGCGGCCGCGCCGCCCCTGCCGCTCCGCAGCGTCTGCTGTCCGTCGCTCGGCGCGCAGCCGGCGCGGCGCGGCGGCGCGTGGCAGGGGGCTGAGGGCCGTTGTCCGGCATGTCCGCGCGGGCGGTGCTCCACGTCGGGGCCCCCAAGACCGGCACCACCTACCTGCAGTCCGTGCTGTGGCGCAACCGCGAGCGGCTGCGCGAGGTTGGGGTGTTGTACCCGTTGCAGCACCCCGACGAGCATTTCGCCGCTGCCCTGGACGTGCGCGAGATGTCGTGGGGCGGTCGCGTGGACGGGCCGTGGCTGGGCGCCTGGCGACGGCTGGCCGGCCGGGTGGAGGCCTGGGACGGTTCGGTGCTGCTGTCCAACGAGCTGCTGGGCGGGGTCGCCCCCGAGCAGGCCCGCACCATCGCCGACGCGCTGGCCGGCCCGACCGGGCGCGAGCTGCATGTGGTGTTCACCGCGCGCGACTTCGCCCGGCAGCTGCCGTCGGACTGGCAGGAGCACGTCAAGCATCGCCACGACGTGCCGTTGGCGGCCTTCGTCGACGATCTGGTCGCGAATGGGTTGCAGGCCACCAAGCCGTTCGGCGAGCTGTTCTGGGGTCTGCACGACGCCGAACGGGTCCTCGCCAACTGGTCCGCGGTCGTACCCCCTGACCAGCTGCACCTGGTTGTCGTGCCCCATGCGCAGGGCGGGCCGCACGAGCTGTGGCAGCGCTTCGCCACGGCCTCCGGCCTGGCCGAGATGGCCCCAGGCGTCGACCTGGACCTCGACGTACGCCCGCGCAACGTTTCGCTCGGCGTCGTCGAGGCCGAGCTGCTGCGCCGGCTCAATACCCTTTCCAGGGGGTCGGTGCCGCCGCGCCACTACGACGACCAGGTGCGCAAGGTCCTCGCCGAGACGGTGCTGGTGTCGCAACAACGCGCCGTGCCGCCGTCGCAGCGACCAACGCTCCCGCCGGAACACCACGAGTGGGTGGCCCACCGGTCGCGACAGCTCGTCGACGCGGTCACAGCGGCCGGCTACGACGTCGTGGGTGACCTCGACGACCTGCTTCCGGCGGAGCCCGCCGACAGCCTCCAGCCGGACAGGATCGGGACCGACGCGTTGTTCCCCGTGGCGCTGGACGCGCTGACCGGGCTGCTGGCGCACCTGGGAGGGCTCGCCGACGACCGGGCGGAGGAGCGCCGGCGCCACGAAGCCGAGCTGGCCGCCGTCCGCGCCGAGCGCGACTACTGGCGCGACGGCGGGATGGCCCACCGGCTGGTGCGCTTCAGTGACCAGCATGCCTGGCTGCTGCCCGCCCGCCGCGCCTACCTCGGCGTCCGCCGGCTGGTGCGCCGAGCCGGGAGTGGGGCCGATCACCATGGCTGAGCCTGCCGGCACGGCCCGCGTCTACCTGCATGTCGGCGTGCCCAAGACCGGCACCACGTTCATCCAGGACGTGTTGTGGCGCGGTCGGAACCGGCTGGCACGCGACGGCGTGTGCTACCCGCTGCGGCGTCGCAGCGAGCACTTCGCGGCCACCATGGACCTGCGCGGCGCCAGCTGGGGCGGACGCCACAACCCCGAGTGGGACGGCACCTGGGACCGGTTGGCAGCCACCGTCGCCGAGTCCGGCGCCGCGATCGGGCTGATCTCCGGTGAGCTGCTCGCCGCCGCCGACCGTGCGGCGGTGGCCAGGGCGGTGGCTTCGTTTCCCGACCGCGAGGTGCACGTCGTCCTCACCGTCCGCGACCTGGCCCGCCAGCTGGTTTCCGGGTGGCAGGAGCAGGTCAAGCATCGCGTGTCGGTGCCGTTGGACGACTTCGTGGCGGGCTGTCTCGGTGACCCGTCCGCCGGTGAACGTGCACGTCGGCTGGCCGAGCGGTTCTGGCAGCTGCACGACATCGGCGAGGTGGCGCAGCGGTGGTCGTCCGCGGTGCCCGCCGATCGGCTGCATCTGGCCACGGTGCCGCCGCAGGGCGCCGGTCGGCGCGGCGAGCTGTGGGAACGCTTCGCCGCCGTGACCCACATCGACCCGGACCTCGGGCGGGTCGACACTGCCCGCCCGAACGCCTCCCTCGGCGCGGCCGAGGCGGAGTTCCTGCGGCGCTACAACTCCACCCGGGCCGGTGGCATCTCCCCGCCGCACTACGACCAGGTCGTGCGGGCGCTGCTTGCCGAGAAGGTGCTGGCGGGGGCGAACGGGCCGCCGCTCGGCTTGCCGGGCCGCTTCGCCGACGCGGTGCACGAGCGATCGGCGCAGCTGGTCGGCACGGTCGCCGCTGGGGGGTACGACGTGGTCGGCGACCTCGATGACCTGCTGCCCGACGCCGATGCGCTGCGCTCGACAGCTGCGGACGTGGTCGACGACGCCTCGCTGGCGGAGGTCTCGGTGCGGGCAACCACCGGGCTGCTAACCGAGCTGGGTCCGCTGCAGCGCAGGCTCCGGAGCCGACACGGCAGCCCGCCCCGGCCGTCCGGCGGCGCCGACGAGCCCGACCCGTCTCGACGGGGTGGGCGGCTGCCGGGACCACCGCCGGAGCAGGACGTGCCACCCGGACCGGTGTTCATGCACATCGGGGCACCCAAGACGGGCACCACGTACCTGCAGGACCTGATGTGGCACCGCCGGCACGAACTGGCCGGGGCCGGCGTGCGGTTCGTCCGCCGCCGCTACGGCGACCACTACCAGGCCAGCCTCGACCTCCGCGAGGTCAAGACCCGCCCGCCGGAGGCGCAGGGGATGTGGGCTCGGGTGGCGGCGGGCACCATGCACTGGCCCGGGCCGTCGGTGATCTCCCACGAGCTGTTCGCCGCCGCCCGCCCCGCGCACGTGGCGCGCGCTCTCGACTCGCTGGGCCCTGGCAGGGTGCACGTCGTCTACACGGTGCGCGACCTGTGGGGTCTGCTGGCAGCGGAGTGGCAGGAGTCGACCAAGCATGGCCGGTCGCTGTCGTTCGAGCAGTACCTGCACGACGTCCTCGACCGTCGCCAGGACGGCGTCGTCGGACGCTGGTTCTGGTCGGTGCACGATGCGGTCGGTGTGCTCGAGAGGTGGGGACACGACCTGCCGCCCGAGCGCGTACACGTCATCACCGTGCCGCCCGCCGGCGCCGACCCCGACCTGCTGTGGGCCCGTTTCGCCGGTGTCGTCGGCATCGACCCCACCGCCGTCGCCGTGCCCGGTGTCGCCGACCCGGTGCGCCCCAACGAATCGCTCGGGTCCGCGGAGGTGACGTTCCTGCGGCTCGTCAACGAGCAGCTCGGCGGCCGCGACGGCGCGCTGCCCGCCGGCGAGCATGCCGGCTACGTCAAGTCGCTGCTCGCCCAGCAGATCCTTGCCGGTCGGCCGGGCAAGACCCGCTACGCGCCGCCGCCCGAGCGCTTCGCGCTGGTGAGCGAGCTGGCGCAGCAGCAGGTGGCCGGGTTGCGGGCGGCGGGCTACCGGGTGGTGGGCGACCTTGATGACCTGTTGCCCAGCCAGCCCGGCGCAGCCGGTGGCGATCCCGACCAGGTGGCAGCCGACCTGCTCGTCGAGGTGGGCCTGGACGCGGTGGCCGGGTTGGTGCAGCGGGCGGTGCGGATGCGCAATGCGCACGGGCGTGGCAACGTCCCTCAAGCCCCCCAGCAGCGCGCAGGGGGTCTGCGCGGCAGGTTGATCGCGGCGGGCAGAGCCGTCCGGCGTACCGTCGAAGGAAAGGCAGGGAAGCCGCAGTGACCGGCACGGTCTACCTCCACGTTGGCCCGCACAAGACCGGGACGACATACGTCCAGGGGTTGTTGATGCGCAACTGCGAGCGGCTCATCGAGCAGGGCGTCCTGTACCC
>JBBSNM010000108.1:0-7329 GCA_038232655.1 Propionibacteriales bacterium
GGCGGCTGGCGATGCCCGACTGCGCGATCAGCTTGTGCAGACGTACCAGCCCGTCGGCGTCGGGCTCGCCGCCCGGCGGCGGAACCTCGCTCACGCCTCGGGCTCGGCGGCGGTCCCGGTGGGAGCGGGCTGGCTGGCGGGCACCGCCGCCAAGCTGGCACCGAAGTCGGCCACCAGGTCCGCGGTCTCGTCGTCGGCGGGCAGGAACGGGGCGAGGGGCGGCAGCTCGCCGAGATCGCCCAGCCCGATCCGCTCCAGGAAGTAGTCGCTCGTGCGGTAGAGCACGGCACCCGAGGTGGGGTCGGCGCCGGCCTCCTCGACCAGGCCGCGGGTGAGCAGGGTACGCATCACCCCGTCGACGTTGACACCGCGGATCGCCGAAACCCGCGAACGGCTGATCGGCTGCCGGTAGGCCACCACCGCCAGCGTCTCGAGGCCCGCCTGGCTGAGCCGGGCCTGCTGGCCGTCGAGCACGAAGCGCGTCACCACCTCGTCATGCTCGGCACGAGTGAACAGCCGCCAACCGCCGCCCACCCGACGCAACTCGAAGCCGCGCCCCTCGTCGTCGTAGGACCGCGCCAGCGCCAGCAACGCCTGCTCCACCTCGTCGGCGGGGTGGTCGAGCGCAGCCGCGAGCACCGCGTTGTCCAACGGTTGGTCGGCAACGAGCAGCACGGCCTCCAGCGCCGGCTGGGGTGCGGCACTCATGCGGTGGCTCCCTCGTCGTCGAACTCCGCGCCCACGTCGACCTGGCCGCGGTCGCTGCCGGTCCACCGTACGTGCAGCTCACCGAGCGGGTTGAGCTGCTCGAAGCCGACGAGGCCCTCGCGGAACAGCTCGAGCACGGCCAGGAAGCGCGCCACCGTGGTGAGGGTGTCCGGCGCGTCGGACACCAAGGACCGGAACGTGCTGGACCCGGACCGACGCAACCGGTCGGTCACCAGCGTCGCCTGTTCTCGCACGCTGACCTGGGGGGCGTGCAGGTGCGTCAGCGGCAGCACCGGTGCCGGCTTGGGGGCCAGCACCCGCGCGGCGAGAGCGGCGAACTCCTCGCCGTCGACACCGAGCCGCACCTCGGGCAGCAGCTCGGCGAACCGGTCGTCGAGCCCGACCAGCCGCGGGTGCCGGTGCGCCTCGTCGTCGAGACGGCGAGCGAGCACCTCGGCGATGCGCTTGAACGCCCGGTACTGCAGCAGCCGCGCGAACAAGAGGTCACGCGCCTCAAGCAGGGCGAGGTCGTCCTCGTCCTCGACGTCGCCTTGTGGCAGCAGCCGGGCCGTCTTGAGATCGAGCAGGGTCGCGGCGACGACGAGGAACTGGGTGGTCCGGTCGAGCTCGGGGCCGAGCTGCTTGACGTGGGCGATGAACTCGTCGGTGACCGCAGACAGCGCGACCTCGGTGATGTCGAGCTGGTGCTTGGCGATCAGCCCGAGCAGCACGTCGAACGGGCCGGAGAAGACATCGAGGTGGACCAAGAACTCCGCCGGGTCGGTGGCGGCCGTCACGGTCTCGGTCACGACGCCGCGAGCCGGCGGGCCAGCTGGCTGTCGGCGCCCTCCTCGTCGAGCTCGGCCAGCACGATGGCGAGCGCCTCGCGGACCAGCCGGCCGCGGTCCACCGCGACGCCGTGCCGTCGACGCAGCGACAGCCGTGCGCTCTCGAGCTCGAACAGCTCGTCCGCGGTGACGTAGACGGTCATCTTCTCGTCGTGGCGCACCCGACCGCTGCTGCGACGCTTGCCGGCGCCGCCGGAGTCGCCGTCGTCGACCGACCCGTCGTCGGCCGACCCGTCGCCGGCCGCGACGGAGTGGATGCTGCGCGTCGGCTCGGGCTGCTGCTCCTGGTCGGGTCCCAACAACCCGTCGGCACCGGGCAGGCTCACCCGACGCGACACCGGACGAGCACCTCCCTGGCCAGCTGCCGGTACGCCTCCGCGCCACCGGAGCCCGGTGCGTAGGAGGTGATCGGCTCACCGGCGACGGTCGAGTCGGAGAACTTCACCGTCCGGCGGATGACGGTGTGGAAGACGGCGTCGCCCCAGCCGTCGACGAGCGTGCGGAGCACCTCGCGGCCGTGCAGCGTACGACCGTCGAACATGGTCCCGAGCAGCCCCTCGACCCGCAGCCGCGGGTTCAGCCGCTCGGTGACCTTCTGGATGGTCTCGGTCAGCAGCGCGACACCACGCAGCGCGAAGTACTCGCACTCCAGCGGGATCAGGACACCGTCGGCCGCGGTCAGGGCGTTGATGGTCAGCAGGCCGAGCGACGGCTGGCAGTCGATCAGGATGATGTCGTAGTCGGCCACCGCCGGCCGCAGCGCCCTGGCAAGTGCCTGCTCGCGGGCGACCTCGCCGACCAGCTGCACCTCGGCGGCCGACAGGTCGATGTTGGACGGCAGCATGTCCATGCCGTCGATGTTGGTCTTGCAGATGACCTCACCGATCTCGACGTCTCGATCCATCAGCACGTCGTAGATGCTCAGCTCGTCGGCGTTCGGGTTGCGCCCGAGCCCGACCGACAGTGAGCCCTGCGGGTCGAAGTCGACCAGCAGCACCTTGCGGCCGTACTCGGCCAGTGCGGCACCCAGGCTGATCGTGGTCGTGGTCTTGCCGACGCCGCCCTTCTGGTTGCACATGGCGATGATGCGGGCCGGTCCGTGTTCGTGCAGCGGGGCTGGAGTGGGCAGGTCGGGCATGGCCCGGCCGGTCGGTCCGAGCTCGAGAAGTGTGTCCAGCATGCTCGCCTCCGCGGGTGACATGTCGACATTGCGTCAACGGAGCCAACGCTAACCGCGGCGGTCGTGTGCGGGTCGCAACCCGAGCGGCGTGTCGCCCCTCAGCCCCCGGCCTGCCGGGGCCGGCGAGGTGTCGCGCGCCACGTAAACGTGGCGTACGGACCCTTTGCGGGGCGTGCCCGCCACGTAAAGCACCACTGCGCCAGGTTTACGTGGCGCAGGGCAGAGGCGGCGGGCAGGGGGCGGCGGGCAGGGGGCGGAGCTGCCACGCGGACGGAGGTGTCGCGCGCCGAGCGTCAGCGGACCGTGATCGTCGGCTCCCCCGCCGACGCGACCAGCTCGCCTACCACCGGGTGCCCGGGCAGTTCGCCGGCGACGAGCAGCCCGCCAGAGGTCTGCGCGTCGGCGAGCAGCACCAACTCGTCGTCGGTGACCGAGGCGATCAGGTGCGGGCGTACCCAGTCCAGGTTGCGCCGGCTGCCGCCCGGCACGAACCCGGCGGCGAGCGAATCGCGAGCACCCTCGAGGTACGGGACGGCGCCGGCATCGACGACCGCGGACACGCCGCTGGCGCGGGCCAGCAGCCAGGTTCAGCGCACGGGCCGCGCGTCGTAGTGCGTCGGCATCGGACGGCAAGGCCTGGCTGTACGCACCGGCGGGGGATCCCCGCCCGAGCGAGGCTCCCAGACCGGGAACCGTGGAGGAGTGTCAAATGCGCGCCTGGTTCTCGATCTGCACCGCGCCCATCGCGGTGTAGAGCTTCTTCATCAGGTAGTTCTCCTCGTTGTCGAGGGTCGCTCCCCCGAGGCTCGAGATGCCGGTCGTGCGGCGCACCCGGCGCCCGTCGTGCTCGTCTTGCCAGTGGCTGCGCCGGGCCGCGAGCACCCGGTCGGCGATCATGTCCATGGCGGTGTCGAGGTCGAGGTCCTCCCACTGCGTGCCCCCGGGGCGGCGGTAGCGCACCGTGGTGACCCTGCCCGGCGAGGTGACCAGCTGCTTGCTGGCGCTGCCCTTGGGGCACAACCGACCGCGCGAGATGGGGCTCGCCGGGTCGCCTTCGATCTGGACGATCTGCTCGTCCTTGACGTAGACCTTCAGCCCGCAGCCGACCGCGCAGTACGGACAGACCGAGTCGACGACCCGGTCTGCGGTGCGGGTGCGGTTCGTCGTCTCGTCGGTGGCCCGCGATCGAGCGGCCTGGCCGCGCCCGAGCGGGTCGCTGCCGCTCAGCTGGCGCCACACCGGCCAACCCTCGACGAACGTCCGTACCGACCGCATGGCGACAGCCAACCACGCGCTTCCGACGCCCACCAGTCGGCATGCGGTGGACCGCGGCCTAGCATCGGTGGCGGAGGCGTACCTCGTCTGGTGACGGGCGCGGTCTTCAACACCGACGTGACCGAGCATCTCGGTCAGGCGGGTTCGATTCCCGTCCGCCTCCGCCACCAACCTTCGGAAGGGGCCAGATGGGCACGGCGTCGACATCGGATCCGCGCCGCCACGTCCCGCGCACCGACGCGGTGCTGGCCGACCCTCGGCTGGTGGCCGCCGCTGCACGGCTGGGCCCCGAGCTGGTCAAGGACTCGGTGCGTGGCGCGCAGCGCCAGGCGCGCGCCGGTGACCTGGCGCCGGAGTCGGTGATCGACCGTGCGGTCGAGACGCTGCCCCGGTCGGCGTCGTCGCTGCACACGGTCGTCAACGCGACCGGCGTGCTGGTGCACACGAACCTCGGCCGGGCGCCGCTGTCGGCGGCCGCCGTCGACGCCGTACGGGTGGCCGCCGGCAGCACCGACGTCGAGCTGGACCTGGCCACCGGACGTCGCGGTCGACGGGGCGCGGCAGCGGTGGCCGCGCTAGCCGCCGCGGTGCCCGACGCCGGTGCGGTGCACGTGGTCAACAACAACGCGGCGGCGCTCGTTCTCGTGGCCACCGCCCTCGCCACCGGCCGCGAGATCGTGGTCAGCCGTGGCGAGCTCGTCGAGATCGGCGACGGCTTCCGCATCCCCGACCTGCTCGCGGCCACCGGCGCGCGGCTGCGCGAGGTGGGCACGACCAACCGGGTGCATCTCGACGACTACGCGGGGGCAATCGGGCCGGACACCGCGATGGTGCTCAAGGTGCACCCCTCGAACTTCGTCATCTCCGGGTTCACCTCGCAGGTCGACGTTGCGGAACTGGCCGGGCTGGGTGCCCCGGTGATCGTCGACATCAGGTCCGGGCTGCTGCGCCCGCACCCGCTGCTACCAGCCGAGCCCGACGCGGGCCGAGCGCTGCGGGCCGGCGCCGCGCTGGTCACCGCCAGCGGCGACAAGCTGCTGGGCGGGCCGCAGTGCGGGCTGCTGCTCGGCCAGCGCGAGCTGGTCGAGCGGTTGCGTCGGCACCCGGTCGCGCGCGCGCTGCGGGTGGACAAGCTGACCCTCGCCGCCCTGGAGGCATCGCTGCGCGGACCGTTGACACCCGTGGCCGAGATGCTCGCCGTCCCCGTCGAGGACCTGCGCCGGCGGGCCGAGACCATCGCGGACCAGCTGGCGGACCGGGGGGTCGACGCCGCCGTTGTGTCTTCCACCGCGACCGTGGGCGGGGGTGGTGCGCCCGGCGTCGAGCTGCCCAGCGCCGCGGTCCGCCTGCCGATGGCCTACGCCGCCGCGCTGCGCGCCGCGCGCACCCCGGTGGTGGGACGGGTCGACGACGGGCGGACGCTGCTGGACCTGCGCACGGTCGCCCCCCAGGACGACGCGGTGCTGGTCGACGCGGTGGCCGAGGTGGTCGAGGTGGCCGGTCGCTGATGCACGTCGTCGCGACGGCCGGGCACGTGGACCACGGCAAGTCGACGCTGGTGCGCGCCCTGACCGGCACCGACCCGGACCGGCTCGCCGACGAGCGCCGCCGCGGCTTGACGATCGTGCTGGGCTACGCGTGGACCACCCTGCCCGGGTCGACCGAACCGGTCGCGTTCGTGGACGTGCCGGGGCACGAGCGGTTCGTGTCGACGATGCTCGCCGGGGTCGGGCCGGTGCCCGCCGCGTTGCTGGTGGTGGCCGCCGACGACCCGTGGATGCCGCAGGCCGAGGAGCACCTGCAGGCGCTGGATGCCTTCGGCGTCCAGCACGCGGTGGTGGCCGTCACCCGTTCCGACCGCGCCGAGTCGGCGCCGATGGTGGCCGAGGTCGGTCGACGGTTGGCGGGCACGGGGCTCGCGCGTGCACCGGTCGTACCGGTGAGCGCGGTGACCGGTACAGGCATCGGTGCCCTCCGGACGGCGCTCGTCGAGCTGGCAGGCGCGTTGCCGCGACCCGACCCGGCCGCCGACGTCCGGCTGTGGGTGGACCGGCAGTTCACCGTCCCAGGGGCGGGCACGGTCGTGACCGGCACGCTGCCGGCGGGGACCATCACGGTAGGCGACCGGCTGCAGGTGGGCGTGGCCGGCCCGCATTTCGTCCGGGTGCGGTCGCTGCAGAGTCTCGGCGCGGACGTCGACGCTGCCAGCGGCACCGCCCGGGTCGCGCTGCGGCTCGGCTCCCAGCCCCCAGTCGACCTGGAACGCGGCACCGCCCTGGTCACCCCGGACGCCTGGTGGCCGGCCACCGTTGTCGACGTGCGGCTCCGCGGGCCCGGGCGACCACCTCGCGAGCCGGTCCTGCACGTGGGTGCCAGGTCGCTCCCCTGCCGGCTGCGAATGCTGGACGACGGCTGGGCCCGGCTCACCCTCGACGTGCCGCTGCCACTGCGCATCGGCAACCGGGTGTTGTTGCGCGACCCGGGGCGGCGAGCGGTGTGGGGCGCCGAGATCATCGACCCCGCGGCCCCACCCCTGCGCCGGCGGGGGGCCGCGCGAGGGCGAGCCGGGCAGCTGGCCGGCGCCGCGGCCGGCACCCTGGTCGACGAGGTGCGCCGGCGCGGTCCGGTGTCGGTGCACGAGCTGCGGTGCATCGGCGTGCCGATGGCCGCGCCGGTTCCACGGGGGGTCGTCCGCGCCGGCGACTGGTTGCTGCACGACGACCAGGTCGCCGAGTTCGCCGGATGCCTCGAGCTGTTCGCGGCCGACTACCGGCGCACCCACCCGCTGGAGACCGGTCCGCCGCGGGCGGCGGCCGCGCAGCACCTGGATCTGCCCGACCTGGCTCTCCTGGAGACCGTGGTCCGCGCACCGCTCGAAATGCGGGAGGGGCGAGTGGTGTCCGTCGGGACGGCCGGGGACTCCGGCGGGCTGCCCCCGAGCGTGGAGAAGGCGCTGGACCAGCTGGCGGCAGACCTCGCAGACGCGCCGTTCGCGGCGCCCGCCGCGGACCGGTTGGAAACCCTCGGGCTGGACCGGCGCTCGCTGGCCGCCGCGCACCGGGCCGGCCGGGTGCTGCGGCTCACCGACAAGGTCGTCCTGCTGCCGGGCGCCGACCGGCTCGCCGTCGACCGCCTGACCGCCCTGGCCCAGCCATTCACGACCAGCCAGGCCCGGCAGGCGCTCGGCACCAGCCGCCGGGTGGCGTTACCGCTGCTTGAGCTGCTCGACCGGCAGGGCCGCACCCGACGCCTGCCCGACGACCGCCGTGCGGTGGTCGACCGCCGCCCGCCACCTGCCCGGCCGCAGCGCGCCACGGA
>JBBSNM010000109.1:0-7102 GCA_038232655.1 Propionibacteriales bacterium
CGAGCCGGGCGGGGCCGACTGATGCGCACCCCGCAGGTCGTGCGCGACCCGGCGCTGCCCGAGGCGGTGACGATCTGGGAGGTCGGCCCCCGCGACGGCCTGCAGAACGAGTCGGCGATCGTGCCGGTCGAGGTGAAGGCCGACCTGATCACCCGGCTGGTGGCCGCCGGCCTGCCGGTGGTCGAGGCCACCAGCTTCGTGCACCCGCGCTGGGTGCCGCAGCTGGCTGACGCGGCCGAGCTGGTCGAACGCCTCGCCGCCGACGGTCTGCTCACCGGCGCGACGCCGCTGCCGGTGCTGGTGCCGAACGAGCGCGGGCTCGACCGGGCGCTGCGGGCGGGCGTCTCCCGCGTCGCTGTCTTCCTCAGCGCCACCGAGACGTTCGCCCGCCGTAACCTCAACCGCGGCCTCGACGAGCAGTACGCGATGGTCGACCCCGTCGTGACCCGCGCCCGGGCCGCCGGCCTGCACGTGCGGGCGTACCTGTCGATGTGCTTCGGCGACCCGTGGGAGGGCGACGTCCCCGTCGACCAGGTCGTGACCGCCGGCCGCCGGCTGCTCGCGATGGGCGCCGACCAGCTCAGCCTCGGCGACACCATCGGCGTCGCGACCGTCGGGCACGTCACCGCGCTGCTGGGCGCGTTCGCCGAGGCCGGCACCGGCGAGGCCGAGCTGGCCATGCACTTGCACGACACGTACGGCCAGGCGCTGGCCAACACGGTCGCGGCGATGCACGCGGGGATAACGACGTTCGACGCGAGCGTCGGCGGGCTCGGTGGCTGCCCGTACGCGCACAGCGCCACCGGCAACCTCGCCACCGAGGACCTGGTGTGGCTGCTCGACGGCCTCGGCGTGCACACCGGGGTCGACCTAGCCGAGCTGGTCGCGACCAGCGACTGGCTCGCCGGGCACCTCGGCCGCCCCAGCCCGTCCCGGGTGGTGCGGGCGCTGTCGGACTAGCCTGCACGACCATGGGTGAGCTGCGCCGGGTCTACGTGCACGTCGGGCCGCCCAAGTCGGGCACGACGTTCATCCAAAACGTGCTGTTCGCCAACAAGTCGGCGCTGGCGGACGCGGGGTACGCCCTGCCCTGCAGCGACTGGCCGGCGCACAGGCGTGCGGTCGCGCGGCTGGTACGCCGAGACGCCGACGCACCGGACCGCTCCCCTGCCGACGCCCCACCACGAGACGCGTGGGATCGCCTCGTCGGAGAAGTCCAGGGCTCCGGGGCGCACACGGCGCTGCTGTCCGCCGAGCAGCTGTCCGGTGTGGGGGCATCAGCGATCCGCGCGCTCGTCCGATCGTTCGCACCTGCCGAGGCCCATGTGGTCTACACGGCCCGTGACCTCGCCGCGGCGGTGCCGGCCGGGTGGCAGACCCGGCTGCGCAACCGAACGGCACCGACCTGGCGTGAGTTCTGCGACGCCGTCCGCGAGCCGGGCGGGCCCTCGTCGCTCGGTGGCGCCTTCTGGCAGCACCAGGACCCCGCCGCGGTGCTGCCCCGCTGGCTGCGGCACGTGCCGCCGGAGCGGGTGCACGTGGTCACGGTGCCGCCGGCCGGCTCCGACCCGGGGGTGCTGTGGCGGCGCTTCTGCGCGGCGACCGGGCTGCGCGCCGATGCGTACAGCCTCGACGTCCCCGCAGCAACACCTCGCTTGGCGGCGTGGAGGCCGAGGTGCTGCGCCGGCTCACCGCCCAGGTCGTCGGTCGGCTGCCACCGCCCCTCTACACCGACCTGGTGAAGTTCTTCGTCGCCCGCGAGGTGCTGGAGCGTCGTGATCAGTCGTTCCGGCTGGTGCTGCCGGCCGACGAGCACAGCTGGCTCGCGCCGCGCGCACAGCAGGCCATCGACTACCTGCGGGCGGGCGGCTTCGACGTGCAGGGCGACCTGGGGGAGCTGATCCCGGCCCCGGTGCCGTCGTCGCGGCGGCCCGACGACGTCGACGAGACCGCCGTTGCCGCGCTGCTCACCGAGGTGCTCGCCCTGACACTGGTGGAGATGGGACGTCGTCAGGGCGACGTCCGCTGGACCGGCGCGCGCTCGGTCGACGTCGAGGACGCGGGTGACTGAGCCATCCCGGCCGAGCTGCGCGCTCAGCCGCTGGTGCGCCCGCGGGCCCGCAGCTCGCGCTCGGCGTACTTCCCGACCTTGAGCGTCGACCAGCCGTCACCGACGGCGCCGATGCCGCCGCCGAGCAGCGGGATCCGGCGACCGACGGTGGTCGCGATCCGGCGGCCACCGACCCGGGCGACCAGCTCGGTGGCGACCTCCTGGCCCATCCGCTGGTCGAGCTCGACGGCGTGCACTGGTGACGTGGCCAGGCCCATCGGCGTCGCCGGGAGCACCCCGCTCTTGACCAGCTCGTTCACGGTGTCCTCGCCGAGCATGCAGGCGATGATCGCGTTGCGGGTGCGGCGGTCCTCGAGGTCGTAGCCGCGCAGGTGGGCGATGCCTGCCACCAAGTGGCACTGCAGCAGGGCCAGCCCGGAGATGTTGGCCGGGATGGCGAATGCGGCGGTGACCAGGCCGCCGAGGTTGGTCACGAAGCCCTGGATGCCGGCCATCCGGACGTGGCCGTCGATCAAGGCCGACACGGCCGCGGCAGTGTCACCGTCGGCCTCGCTCAGCCGGACGTCGGCCTGGGCGGCCGCGCCCTTGACGGGCCCGACACCGTCGATGGCGCGTTCGAGCATCTCGCGCACGAAGGCCGACCCGACCTGCGGGGCCATCCGCATGCCTTTCGGCACCAAGGACTTGGCGGCCGAGCGTGCCGCCCCGCTTGCGATCCCCATGGTCCGTCCTCTCCTCACCGCCCAGCCTATGCCGTTTCCGAGCACCCGGTGAGCACCAGCCCTGGTCCGGGGTGCCAGGAGAGGGCCAGGCCGGGTCGCCCGTCGGTGGGTGCGCCGACAACCGACCGGGCCGGCCGCGAGATGCCGGTGAACGGCCCCGCCACGGTGACGTCGCCCAGCTCGACGACGACGTCAACCGTCCACTCCGCGGGCTGTTCGGGCAGCGAAACGACCACCGCGAACTCCCACGCGGGCGGTGCGCCCGGGGCGGGGGACTCGAGGCCACCGGACCTGGTGCCCTGCAAGGTCGCCGCTACCGACACCTCGGCAGCGACGGAGTGCCGGTCGCGCAGCCGCAACGACAGGGTCGGTGTCACCGGCCGGTCGCACACGCCGATGAGCTGCACCCATCCCGTGAGCCGCACCGAGGACGGGTCGGGCCGGACGACCTCGACGAGGCGGGCCCGCAGCTGGCGGTCCGACGGCGCCAGGTCGAACAGCGCCGCCGGCACCGGCGCCCCCGGGCCGACGAGTCCCTCGAGGTGCAGGACGTCTCGGCCGTCCTGGCGGACGAGGGCTGGCCGTGACGCCCCGTCCTGGAGCCGTGCGATCAGGGCCTCGACATCGCTGCGGCGGTCCTGCGCTACCAGCCACACCATTAACCGCACCCGCACGGCCACGTCGGCCAGGTTCAGCCCGCTGGCCCGATCGAGCAGCGAACGTACGCCGTCGCGCAACGTCGACCAGTACTCGTCCGAGGCGTTGGCGACCTGGCGGATGTACGGGCGCAGATCGTCGAACATGAAGCTGTGCCAGTGCCGCACGGTGCTGGCGGCCGTCGTGCGCGAGACCAGCCCGTTGACCTCCTGCTTGGCGGCCAGCGCATCGACCAGGTTGCGCAGCTCGTGCTTGCGTTGGGTGATGGACGAGCCGTCGGAACGGGTCCGCCAGCGATAGGCCACGTCCGGGAGGATGTCGATGGCCCGCGCAGTGAGGTAGGCACGCGTCATCGGGACGTGGTCCTCGTAGTAGACGCCCACGGGGAACGCCAGGCCGGCGTCGGCCCAGAAGGTGCGGACGAAGACCTTGTCGACCGCGAACGCGTTGTGCAAGACGTCGGGGGCCTCGTCGACCCGCACCCCCAACCGCTGCTGCCGGTGGATGGGCACCAGCCAGGCGGGGACGCGGTAGCGGCCGTCGATCAGCTCCTCCATGGCGCCGACAGCCAGTTGGGATCCGGTCTCCAACAGGGTTGTCACTAACCGGTCGTAGGCGCCCGCCGGGACCGTGTCGTCGGAGTCTACGAACGCCAGGAACCGGCCGGTGGCGTGGCGCGCGCCCGCGTTGCGGGCCGCCCCCAGCCCGGCGTTCTCCTGCGCCACCACCCGCACCCTCTCGTCTCGCCGGGCGTAGTCACGGGCGATGTCACCGGTGGCGTCGGTCGACCCGTCGTCGACCGCGATCACCTCGACCTGCCGGTAGGACTGCCCCAGGATGCTGTCCAGGCACTCGGGGAGGTACGACTCGACGTTGTACATGGGAACGACCACGCTCAGCAGCGGCTGCGCTTCGACTGCCCCCGGCTGGTCGATGCCTGACACGCGCGGCCCCTCGTTCACGACGGCGAGTCAGAGTGTATCCAGCACCGGCTGCTGACCAGGGCGGCCGGTGCGGTAGGGAGTACCCCGTGGAGCAGACAGACCCGCCCGAACGCGGGGACGGGCGGCTGATCCTCGTGGCGGGGTCCGGCCGCAGCGGGACGAGCACGATGACCGGGACGCTGGCCATGCTCGGCGCCCACGTGCCGCAGCCAGAGGTTCCCGCCGACGACACCAACCCGCGGGGCTTCTTCGAACCCCAGTGGCTGGTCGAGCACCACCAGGCGCTCCTCGGCGCGGCGGGTGTCCCCGTCAGCGATGCCCGACCGGCAGCCGCCGTCGACGCAGCCGCGGCAGCTGCGACGGAGTCCGCGCAGGAGCAGCGACGCCGGTGGGCCACGGCCGCCCTCTCGGCTGCGCCGCATGTCGTCCTCAAGGACCCACGAATCAGCTGGTTCCTGCCCGCCTGGCAGCAGACGGCACGGCTGCTGGGTGTCGACGCTGGAGTCGTCGTGATGCTGCGCCACCCGGCGGCGGTGGTCGAGAGCAAGACGGCGAGCTATCACCGACGACCGGACGGGTCGCGGCGAGCAGGCGACGTCGGCGACGCCGCCCGGGTGGCCGGCTGGGTCAACGTGCTGCTGCTCGTCGAGCAGGCGGCCCGTGCGGGACCGAACGTCTTCGTGCGCTACGACGACGTGCTCGCCGACTGGCGCAGCGTCGCCGGCCGGGTGACCACCGCCCTGGGGCTGCACCTGTCCGGGTGGGACGGGCGTACTGAGGCCGAGGTGGACGGTTTCGTGAACCCGGACCTGCGGCACACGGCGGGGACGTCCTGGGCCGACCTGGACGTGCCTGTTCGGCTCCGAGACCTCGCGGAGGAGACCTGGCGGCTGCTCGGCGGGCTCGGCGACGGGCAGCGGTCCGGCGCTGACCGGGCGGCGGCCTTCGACGCGTTGCGCGCCGACTACGACGCGATGTACGACGAGGCGGAGCGGATCGTCGGCTTCTCCCTGCGCGCGGCGAGGCGCGCGCCCGGCCGGGGGCGCAAGGGCCGGCCGCGGCGCTGACACGATGGCGGCGTGCCGGTGCCGCTGCCTCCCTCGCGCTGGGCGTTTGCCCCCGCGACCTGGCCGGCCGACGACGCCGTCGCGGTGGGCGCCGAGCTCGAGCCCGCGACGATCCTGGCCGCGTACCGGGTGAGTGCGTTCCCGATGCCGCTCGACGACGTGGCGCCCATGGTCTGGTGGTCGCCGCTGCGACGGGGGGTGCTGCCCGTCGACCGGCTGCGCGTGTCCCGGTCGTTGCGGCGATCCGTCCGGCGCTACGAGGTCCGCGTCAACACGGCGTTCGAGCAGGTCATCGACCGGTGCGCCGACCGGCGCCGCGACGGGGCCTGGATCAGCGCCGACATCAGGGCCGCCTACGTCCGGCTGCACCGGCTGGGCTGGGCGCACTCGGTCGAGTCGTTCGACACCGACGGCGTCCTCGTCGGCGGGCTGTACGGCCTCGCCCTCGGCGGGCTGTTCGCGGGCGAGTCGATGTTTCATCACGCCAGTGACGCCTCCAAGGTGGCCCTGGTCGCGCTGGCCAACGTGCTGCGCGACGAGCACGTCGCCCGCCGGTTGATCGACGTCCAGTGGCGTACCCCGCACCTGGCATCACTCGGTGCCGAGGAGGTCTCGCGGGCCGACTACCTGTCCCGGCTGCCGGCCCTGTTGGACGTGCCGTTGCCCGCCGCCTTCGACCGCAAGCCAGCTGTCGGAGGGTAGGTTGCGGTGTCGAGATCCAGGCAGCCCGGAGGCCCGAGCAAATGGCGCGCAGCCTTGCACCGCACGACTCGCAGCGCCTGGTCTTCGTCGGTGGGCTGCACCGCAGCGGCACCAGCCCAGTGGCGAGGCTGCTGGCCCAGCACCCGGAGATCAGTGGGTTCAAGAAGACGGGGGTTCCGCAGAACGAAGGGCAGCACCTGCAGACGGTCTACCCCCCGGCGGCCAGCTTCGGTGGGCCGGGCACGTTCGCCCTCGATCCCCGCGCCTACCTGGACGAGACGAGCCCGCTGGCCACGGCCGAGTCCGCGCGTCGGCTGCTCGACCAGTGGGCGCCGTACTGGGACGTGACGCGGCGACTCCTAGTCGAGAAGTCACCCCCGAACCTCATCAGGACCCGGTTCCTCGCGGCGCTGTTCCCGGCCGCCAGGTTCGTCATGCTCGTGCGGCACCCGGTCGCAGTGGCGCTGGCCACCGAGAAGTGGGTCGACGAGCAGACCTCGCTCGCCGACCTGGTTGGCCACTGGGTGCGCGCCCACCAGATCTTCGCCGACGACGCTGCGTACGTCTCGAACCTGCACGTGCTGAAGTACGAGGACCTGGTCGCCGACCCGGTGGCCGCGTTGGCCGCCCTGCAGGGCTTCCTCGGGCTGGAGACCGGGTTGTCGGACGACACCATCGACGAGAGCCGGAGCAGCGGGTACCAGCAGCGCTGGTCGAATCTGCAGCGCGGCTGGTCGGTCGCCGGCCGCTGGCAGGTGCGCCGGTGCCGGTTGGCACATGCGGAGTCGATTGCGCGCTTCGGCTATGACATCGACGACCTCGACCAGGTGCGGCCGTTCTTCCCCAACTCCCGCCGCTGACCCCGCCCCCCCCGCCCCGCGGCCCCGCCGTCCAGCCCCCGCCCCGCGGCCCCGCCGTCCAGCCCCCGCCCCGCGGCCC
>JBBSNM010000110.1:0-7091 GCA_038232655.1 Propionibacteriales bacterium
CGCCGTAGTGCACCGTCGCCCGCAGCGGCACCCCGGCCCCGTCGAGGGAGTCCCGACCGTACGCCTTGTCGTAGAGGCCGTAGGTGGCGCCGAGTCCGTCGTAGGCCTCGTCGGCGGTGACGTCACCGGTGGGCGCCTCGCGCTCGCGCCGCACCAGCCGCCCGGGCAGCTTGGTGCCGGTGCCGACGTCGCGGATCCGCCGGCGGGGTGGCTGGTCGACCGGGTCGCGCTGCTCGTCCGGGGTCGGCCGCGGCCCGGCGCTGACCTCGCGGGGGCCGTGGGGTCGGCGACCGCGGAGCCGCTCGTCGATTGCGAGCGTCTGGCGGGCCGCCTGGGCGGCGGTCGCGCCGATCGCGGCGCGGGCGTCGTCGGCGTCGGCGTCGGCCAGCCTTGCCAGCACGTACGGGGGGATGATCGTGCAACGCATCGGCGACCTCCGAGGTTTGCGGCTGACTAGGAGCCGACGTTACGCCCGCCACCCGGACGGCGCCTAGGCTCGGGTGGGTGCCCGTCCATCCTGCGCTGCCGGCAGCCGTGTCGGGCTACGCGGTTCGCGGCCCGACCTGGCAGCGGTGGGTCAGCGCCCTGCCCGGCCTGCGCCAGGACCTGATGGACGAGTGGGGATTGGACCTCGACGGGGATTCCATGTATGGCCAGTGTGCCCTCGTCGACCCGGTGCACACCGGGGACGGGCAGCCGGCAGTGCTCAAGATCGGCTGGCCACACTGGGAGGCCGACCACGAGCAGCTGGCGCTGCGGCACTGGGCGGGCGACGGCGCGGTCCGCCTGTTGCGGGCCGACCCCCGGCGGTACGCCCTGCTGCTCGAGCGGGCCGACGCCGGTCGCGACCTCAATGCGGTGCCGGACATCGAGGCCTGCGAGATCGTGGCTGCGCTGTACGACCGCCTGCACGTGCCAGCCACCCCGGCGCTTCGTCTGCTGTCGGACCAGGCGGCGCGGTGGTCGCGACAGCTACGTGCGATGCCGGTCACGGCGCCGCTGCCGCGCCGGCTCGTCGAGCAGGCAGCGGCACTGGCGGCTGATCTCGCCGTCGACCCCACCTGTGACGGGCGGCTGGTCCACACCGACCTGCACTACGACAACGTGCTGGCGGCGACCCGGGAGCCGTGGTTGGTGATCGACCCCAAGCCGCTGTCCGGTGACCCGCACTTCGAGGTGGCACCGCTGCTGTGGAACCGCTGGGACGAGCTGGTCGCGACCGGGGACGTCCGGACCGCGATCCGTACGCGCTTCCACACCGTCGTCGACGCGGCGTCGCTCGACGAGAGTCGGGGACGGGACTGGGTCGTCGTCCGCGAGCTGGTCAACGCGATGTGGGCGATCGCGGGCGACGAACCCGTCCGCGAGCTGGACAACCACGTCACCGCCTGCGTGAGCGTCGCCAAGGCGGTGCAGGACTGATGCGGCCGTCCGAATGCTGCACCATACGGTGCCGATTCGGCATCGGACGTTCGGTCACGTTGCGAATCGCTCGCCGTGCGAAGTCGGCGGTGGCGTCGAAGATTGGGGTGTGCACGGGGACAGGGAGACGGCCGGCTCCGGACGCTGATGCGCCGCGCGGACGCCGCCCTCTACCGTGCGAAGCGCTGGCGGCCGGCGCCAGGTGTACGACCTGGCTTGAGTCCCGACCACGCGGGCGACCCGGCCGGCGCCGGCCGACGGCTGTGTCCGCCACCGACGAGGTCATGTCTGTCGCCACTGGGTTCGGTGCCATATCCTCGTGTCACGGCGAACTGACCGAGGGATGACGATGACGACGACCGCTCCGAGCACCGACGACGTGCTGCTCGTCGAGAATCGCGCCGCCAACGTGGCCCGGATGTTCCTCGACCAGGTGGCGACGCGACCCATGAAGGAGGCTTACCGCTTCCCCGACGGCGACGCCTGGGTGTCGCGCACCTGGCAGCAGACCGGCGACGAGGTGCGTCGGCTGGCCGCCGGGCTGGTGGCGCTCGACGTCGCCGCGGAGCAGCGGGTCGCGATCATCTCGACCACCCGCTTCGAGTGGATCCTGGCCGACCTGGCGGTGATGTGCGCCGGTGCTGCGACGACGACCGTGTATCCGACCACGATGGCCGAGGACGTCGCCTACGTCTTGTCCGACTCTGAGAGCGTCGTGGTCTTCGCCGAGGACGAGACCCAGGTGGCCAAGCTGCGCGAGCAGCGCGACCAGCTGTCCGCGGTCACCCGGGTGGTGACCTTCGAGCCCACCGTGGACGACGGCGATGACTGGGTCATCTCGCTGCCCGGCCTCGCCGACCTCGGCCGGGCCCGTCTCGACGAAAACCCCGACACCGTCGACCAGCGGGTCGAGGCGATCGCGCCGGACGATCTGGCCACGCTGATCTACACCTCGGGCACCACCGGACAGCCGAAGGGTGTGCGTCTGCGGCACAGCAGCTGGACCTACGAGGGGGCGGCGGTCGCCGCGACCGGGATCTTGCGAGACGACGACCTGCAGTACCTCTGGCTGCCGATGGCGCACTCGTTCGGCAAGGTGCTGCTGACCACCCAGCTCGCGGTGGGCTACCCGACCGCGGTGGACGGCCGGGTCGACAAGATCATCGAGAACCTCGCGGTCGTGCAGCCCACGTTCATGGGTGCTGCGCCGCGGATCTTCGAGAAGGCCTACGGCCGCATCACCACCATGGCTCGCAGTGAGGGCGCCGCGAAGGCCAAGATCTTCGAGTGGGCCGGGGGCGTGGGGCGGCAGGTCAGCCAGGCCAGGCTCGAAGGCCGGCCGGTGTCGCGGCTGCTGGCCGCCCAGCACCGCGTCGCCGACGCGCTGGTGTTCAGCAAGGTGCGTGCCCGCTTCGGCGGGCGGGTGCGCTTCTTCATCTCTGGGTCGGCGGCGCTCAACAAGGATGTCGCCGAGTGGTTCCACGCTGCCGGCATCTTGATCCTCGAGGGTTACGGGTTGACCGAGAGTTCGGCTGGGTCGTGTGTCAACCGGCTGGACAACTACCGGTTCGGCACGATCGGCATGCCGCTGCCGGGCACCGAGTTCCGCATCGCCGCCGACGGCGAGGTGCAGATCAAGGGTCCCGGGGTGATGGCCGGCTACCACGCGATGCCCGAGGCGACCGACGAGGCGCTCGGCGCCGACGGCTGGCTGCACACCGGTGACATCGGCGAGATCGACGCCGACGGCTTCGTCCGCATCACCGACCGCAAGAAGGACCTGTTCAAGACCTCAGGCGGCAAGTACGTCGCGCCCGCGTACGTCGAGACGATGTTCAAGGGGTTGTGCCCGCTGCTCAGCCAGGTGCTGGTGCACGGCAGCGACCGCAACTTCTGCTCGGCGGTGCTCTCTCTCGATCCCGACGCGGTCGCCGACTGGGCCGACCGGCACGACCTGGCGGGCGCGCCGTACGAGCAGGTGGTCACGTCCGACCAGATGCGCGCCGACCTGCAGGGATATGTAGATCAGCTGAACGCCAAGCTCAACCGCTGGGAGCAGGTCAAGAAGTTCATCGTGCTCGACCACGACCTCAGCGTGGAGTCCGGCGAGATCACACCCAGCATGAAGATGAAGCGGCGGGTGGTCGAGGACAACTACCGTGAGCAGTTGGACGCCCTCTACCAGTGACCTGCCTCATATGCATCTCCGGGGAGCGGCAGTTCGACTACCGTTCCGGGGATGCGAACTCGTACAGGTGCGGCGGTGTCCGTCGCCGCAGTGGTGCTGACGTCCTGTGCCTTCGGGGGCGAGGCCCCCGAGCCGTCGAGCGCCGCTCGCGAGGAGCGGGCAACCAGCACCGTCCGTCTGCTTCCTGACTTCTGCAGCCAGCTGGTGTCCCCGCTGACGGTGGCCAGCCTGGTGGAACGCGAGTTGGCCGGCGGCCGGTCTGCCGAGTACGAGTCGCCGGACAGGTCGGCCGGTTTGGTCACGGGAATGACCTGCCGCGAGGGTGTGGACTCCCGGGGAGCGGCGGTCACCATCTACGCGGGCGGCTTCTGGGATGAGCCGACAGCACGCCGGTTCCTCCGGCGCATCGCCAGCACGCAGTCGTCAAGCGGGCTCTCGGCCGGAGATCAGGTGCGCGTGCAGGGCAAGCCTGCACTGGTCATCGACTCTCCCGCCGAGGTCTCCAGCTTCGTGCAGGAGGGACGATGCGCCGTCGTGGTCACGCTCCGTCGGGGCACGGTGCCCGACCCGCGGTCTCGTCGGACGCTCCTCGGTATCACGGCTGCCGCGCTCGAGGGGCTTCCGGATCCAGCCACCTCGCCCGCTGGCTGACCCGTCACCGGCGGGTGCGCCGAATTCCAGCATGATCACGCACCGCCACCAGAACGTACATAAAGTCAACTCTCGGGGCAATTATGGCAAAGCGTGCACCCCCACCTGTTTGGCGTGTTGTAATCCTTTATCCATCTTGGGAAGGGGGCTCCGGGCGTGGCTGCAGGGGATCTCAGGCACATCAGGTCGAAGGTCCTGTCGGGTCACCGCAACCCCCTTGCCTCGTCGGTCAGCGAGCAGGCTGACCCCGTCAGTGGCCGCTCGAAGACCTCGACGTTCGTGCGTGCCAACAGGAGCCGCGTCCCACGACCGGGTTTTGACGTCGTACCGCTGGTGCTGGCCATCGATGCCGTGGCCCTGATCAGTACCGCGGCCGCTACCTCGCTGAGTGCCATCTCTTCCGGCCTGATGCTCGTGCTGATCTTGTGTTTCAACGCGGTCGGCGGGCACTACCGGCCACGGCTGGCACCATCGATGTTGGACGAGGTGCCGAGCCTCGCCGGTCGGGCGCTCGTCGCCGGCGCGATCGTCACCGCGATCCGGATCCTTCTCGACCTGCCGGTCAAGGACGGCCCGGTGAGCGTCGCGGTGCTCTTCGTAGTCGTCGCCTGCCTCGGGCGGGCGATTGGCTATCCGCTCATGCGCCGCAGCCGCGTCGTCGGTCGAGCGGCACGTCCGACGATCATCGTGGGTTGCGGACGGGTGGGGGACCAACTGGCGAGGACGCTTCTCGAGCACCCCGAGTACGGCCTCAAGCCGGTCGGTTACATCGACGACCGGCCGTTCATCCCGGCCGAGGACCACCTCGTCCCGCTGCTCGGGGGAACCGATGCGCTGGCCGACACGCTCATCGACCATCAGGTGCGCAACGTCATCGTTGCCTTCTCGTCGAGCCCCGAGTCGGTCATCGTCGACGTCTTGCGGACCTGTGACCGGCTGGCCTGCGAGATCTTCTTGGTGCCACGCTTCTACGAGCTGCACGGCGCCAGCCGCGACAACGAACTCGTGTGGGGGCTGCCGTTGATCCGACTTCGCCGCGCGGCCTACCGCACCCTGACCTGGCGCTGCAAGCGGGGTATCGACGCTGGCCTGGCGTTTATCAGCCTGGTGGTCTTCAGTCCGTTGCTGGCCATGTGCGCCTTCGCGGTGCGCTTCGAGGGGGGTCGGGGCGTGATCTTTCGACAGGAGCGCGTGGGTCTGGACGGCCGACCCTTCACCATGCTCAAGTTCCGCTCCCTCAAGCCTAGCGACGAGGTCGAGTCCACGTCGCACTGGAACATCGGTGGAGATCCCAGGATGGGCCCGGTGGGCAGGTTCCTGCGCAGCACCTCGCTGGACGAGCTGCCGCAGCTGTGGAACGTGCTTCGTGGTGACATGAGCCTGGTCGGGCCCCGACCGGAGCGCCCGTTCTTCGTGCGGGAGTTCACCAAGCAGTTCCCGCGGTACATGGCCCGGCACCGGGTGCCGGCGGGGGTGACCGGGTGGGCGCAGATCAATGGCCTGCGTGGGGACACCGACATTTCCGACCGGGCGAGGTTCGACAACTACTACATCGAGAATTGGTCGCTGTGGGAGGATGTCAAGATCGTGTTGCGGACGAGCGCCCAGATCCTTGGTGCGAGGGGTAGATGAGCGGCCCGAACGGCCGCGAGACCGTCGATCACGGAACCGACTTCGACCTGCACGGCCTCGTCGGCGTGCGCCTCCTGCAGGCCACCCCAGCCGACATCGCCACGGTTCGCCGGCAGCTGGGTCCGCTGCAGCAACCGCTCGTGCGAGAGCCGGACATCACCGTGCGGTTCGTCGACCGGGTCACGACCAAACCGTTGACCCACGTGAGCGTCGGCGAGAGCGCATTCAACGAGGACGGCTTCTTCGTCCAGCGCGCCAGCGACGCGTCCAGCCCCAAGACGCTCGTGCCGTTCAGCCAGATCGGACGCCGCCCAGAGCTGGTCTGTGAGCGCGGAGTGCCCGCGGTGCCGCACCTGCTGGCGGTCATCAACCTCACGTGTCTGGCCAAGGGTGTGCTGCCCCTGCACGCCACTGCCTTCACCGTGGACGGCACGGGTGTGCTGGTCACCGGATGGTCGAAGGCCGGCAAGACCGAGAGCCTGCTGGCCTGTATGGCCCGCGGTGGCGACTATGTGGGGGACGAGTGGATCTACCTCACCGATGACGGGGCCATGCTTGGCTTGCCCGAGCCGATCAGGTTGTGGTGTTGGCAGCTGCGCCAGGTGCCGCGGTTGCTGCAGGAACGAAGTCGCAGTGACCGGGTGCGCCTGGCGGCGTGGCGGCGGATCCGTGCGGTGACCGAGGGGGTGGCCCGGTTGCCGGGAATGGCCGTGGCTCGCCAGGCCGCACCGGCGGTCGGGAGGCAGGCGTACCTACGGGTGCCACCCGAGGAGCTGTTCGGGTCAGAACGGATGCGGCTGCGAGGCCGGGTGGACGCAGTGGTCCTGGTCGAGAACCATGAATCGCCCGACACCACCGTCGAGCCGATCGCCGGCGCTGAGGTCGCCAGCCGGATGAGCGCGTCCCTCACGACCGAGCGCGCGCCGTTCATGGCCCACTACCTGCAGTTCTGCTACGCCTTCCCGCACGCCCGCAGCGAGGTGGTGGAGTCCGCCCCGGCGGCCGAGGCGCGGTTGCTGGGCCGGTTGTTCGGCGGCTGGACGGCGGCCAGGGTCGCCCACCCGTACCCGTGTGACATCGCCGCCCTCGGTGGGGCCACGATGGCCGCGGCGGCGCTGTGCGAGGGACCGAAACCGGAAGGGTCAGCTCCGGTGATGGACGAGGCGCTCTCATGACCGCGCGTACCAACCGGTTCACC
>JBBSNM010000111.1:0-6226 GCA_038232655.1 Propionibacteriales bacterium
CCATCACGTCCGACCTCTACACCCACGTGATCCCGATCGTGGCTCGCGAGGCAGCGGACCTTATCGCGGCGCTGATCGGTGAGCCGATGGAGGCACCGCCCACGGAGGTCGAAAAGTCATTGTCTAGCGCAAATCTAGCGCGGGACCCCGGTTTGGACGGGGAGACCAACCCGTGAAAACACATCGCCGCCGGTCAGACGGAGAGCCGGCGGGGGGACTCGAACCCCCAACCTCCTGTTTACAAGACAGGTGCGCTGCCAGTTGCGCCACGCCGGCCGGGCCCCGGGAGCGGTAGGCCGGCGGCCAGCCTATCGGCGCCCGCCGGGACACCGACATGATGAGCCGCATGGCTGACGAGGAGCCGAACATGAGCTCGGCCGAGCCCGGGTCGGCGGGCTGGTGGGATGAGCGGTACGCCGGTGCCGAGCTGATGTGGTCGCTCGGCCCGAACCGGTTCGTGGCGGCGGAGTGCGACCGGCTGCCGGCCGGGCGCGCGCTCGACCTCGCCTGCGGCGAGGGCCGCAACGCGATCTGGCTGGCCGGCCGCGGCTGGCAGGTCACCGCCGTGGACTTCAGCGCGGCCGCCCTGGACAAGGCGCGGGCGTCGGCCGGCCGCGCCGGCGTGCAGGTCACGTGGGTCGAGGCCGACGTGCTCGGCTGGCTGCCACCGGTCAGCTCCCAGCAGCCGGAGTACGACCTCGTCGTGCTCGCCTACCTGCAGCTGCCCCACGCCGAGCGCCGCGGGGTGCTGTCCGGGGCGGCAGCAGTGACCGCACCCGGCGGGTCGCTGCTGGTGGTGGCCCATGACCTGCGCAACCTCGACGACGGCACCGGCGGGCCGCAGGACCCCGCACTGCTGTGGACCGTCGACGAGGTGGTCGTGCCCGGCTTCACCACCGTCCGCGCCGAGGTTGCCGCCCGCCCGGTGGACGACGCCACCGCGTGGGACACCGTCGTCCGGCTGGTCCGCGACGCCTGATCGCCAGCCGCACGACGACGATCGTGCAGCCGCGGGCCGCAACCCCCGCAACGCAATATCCGCAGCCCACCTGCGGCAGACTGACCCGCGTGGCACTGCGCATCCTGGCCGCAAGGCCCAGCAAGGACCTGCTGTCGCTGCCGTGGCAGCAACCGCTGGAGGAGTGGGACTCCTCGGTGCAGGTGCCGCTCGCGCGCGGCATCTCACGGCACGTGGTGCGGTTCGTGCGCGCCGACCAGCAGGTGTACGCGGTGAAGGAGACCCGCGAGGAGTGGGCTTGGCGCGAGTACCAGCTGCTGCGCAACCTGCAACGGCTCGGGCTGCCGACCGTCGAGCCGGTCGGCGTCGTCACCGGTCGCACCAGCCCCGACGGCGCCGAGATCGAGCCCGCGCTGCTGACCCGCCACCTGCAGCACTCGCTCCCCTACCGCGCACTGTTCTCCCAGCAGCTGCAGCCCGACACCGTACGCCGGGTCGTCGACGCGCTGGTCGTACTGCTGGTCCGCCTGCACGTCGAGGGCTTCTGGTGGGGCGACTGCTCGCTGTCCAACACGCTGTTCCGTCGCAGCGCCGGCGAGTTCGCCGCCTACCTCGTGGACGCCGAGACCGGCGAGCTGCACGACTCGCTCAGCGACGGTCAGCGCGCCCACGACCTGGAGCTGGTCACCACCAACGCCTTCGGCGAGCTGTGCGACCTGCAGGCGGGCGGCCTGCTCGACGAGGACTGGGAGCCGTTCGAGATGGTCGATCGGATCCAGCGCCGCTACGACGAGCTGTGGACGGCCCTGACCGGCGTTGAGGAGTTCGGCACCGCCGAGACCTGGCGGATCGAGCAACGCATCGCGGTGCTCAACGAGCTGGGATTCGACATCGAGGAGCTCGACATCGTCACCGACTGGGACGGGTCCAGCGTGCGGATCCGACCGGCGGTCGTCGAGGCCGGCCACCACCGGCGCCGCCTGCAGGGGCTGACCGGGCTCGACGTCGAGGAGCAGCAGGCCAGGCGGTTGCTCAACGACCTCGACGCCTACACCGCCAGCCACGACCTGCAGGGCGAGGACCCGACGATCGTCGCGCACCGCTGGCAGACCGAGGTGTACGAGCCGGTACGCGCGATGGTGCCGCCCGCGCTGCGCGAGCGGATGGAGGTGGCCGAGCTTTTCCACGAGGTGCTCGAGCACCGCTGGTACCTGTCGGAGAAGGCCGGTCAGGAGGTGGACTTCTTCGACGCCGCGCGCGACTACGTGGACAACGTGCTGCCCCGACGATCCGACCTGGTGCCCGACGGCAACGTGCGCAGCGTGGCCGCGCTGGCCACCGCGATCGAGGCCGAGGCAGCCGGGGCCGGCGAACGCGGGGTCGGCGCGATGATGGACTCCGACGCCGACGACAACAGCGACGACGGTGCCCCAGGTGACCTCGGTTGGCTCTGAGCCACCGCCCGTCGCTGCCCCGGCCACTGCGGGCCAGTCGGTGCAGGCTCCCATCGTCCCCACGATGGTTGTGAATCACGCGCGGTGTGAGTGCGTTGAGAGCCGTCAGCCGTCAGCCGACAGCCGACACCGCCCTGCGGGCGGCTGCGACGATCGACGTGACGAGACGATTAGCCGCCAGCCTCGCGCACCACGTCGCGGCCGATCACCATCCGCTGCACCTGGTTGGTGCCCTCGAAGATCTGGGTGATTTTGGCCTCGCGCATGTACCGCTCGACCGGGTAGTCGCGGGTGTAGCCGTAGCCGCCGAGCACCTGCACCGCGTCGGTGGTCACCCGCATCGCCGCGTCGGTGGCGGTCAGCTTGGCGATCGACGCCTGCCGGCTGTAAGCCAGCCCGGCGTCGCGTCGCCTGGCACCGTACAGGTAGGTGGCCCGGGACTGCTCGACGGCGGCGGCCATGTCGGCGAGCAGGAACTGCAGCCCCTGGAAGCCGCTGATCGGCTGACCGAACTGCTCGCGCCCCACCGCGTACGAGGCGGCGGCGTCGAGGGCGGCCTGCGCCAGACCGGTCGCGGCCGCGGCGATGGCGAGGCGTCCGGAGTCAAGCGCGGCCAGCGCGATGTGCATGCCCTGCCCCTCGGCCCCGATCAGGTGGCCGGCGGGCACCCGGCAGCCGTCGAACAGCACCTGGGTGGTGGTGGAGCCGGTCAGGCCCATCTTGCGCTCCGGCGCCCCGTACGCCAGCCCGGGACTGCCCGCCGGCACGTGGAACGCCGAGATGCCCTTCGTGCGGTGGTCGTCGGTGCGGGCGAACACCAGGTAGAAATCGGCCTCGCCGCCGTGGGTGATCCACGCCTTGGTGCCGGTGAGCACGTAGTCGCCGCCGTCGCGCACCGCCCGCGTCGACATCGCCGCGACGTCAGAGCCCGCCTGCGGCTCTGACAGGCAGTACGCGCCCAGCTGCTCGCCGCCGAGCATGTCGGGTAGCAGCGCCTTGCGCTGCTCGTCGCTGCCGAAGCCGGCGATCGCCCAGCACGACAGCGCGTGCACCCCGGTGCCGACGGCGACACTCATCCAGGCGCTGGCGATCTCCTCCAGCACCTGCAGGTAGACCTCGTACGGCTGCGCGCCGCCGCCGAACTCCTCCGGGTACGGCAGCGACAGCAGCCCGGAGCGGCCCAGCAGGGCGAAGATGTCGCGGGGGAAGCGGCCCGCCGCCTCGTCGTCGGCCGCGCGGGGGGCGAGCTGCTCGGTCGCGATCTCGCGGACCAGCGCCAGCAGGTCGCGGCTCTCCTCAGTGGGCAGCAGACGGTCGACGGCCATGGCGCCAGCCTAGGGGCGCCCGTCGACCCAGCGGGCGCGATGTACCGCCAGGCTTCCGACCTGCCCGCCGTTGCGGGCAGGTGCGTATCAGACTTGCCCGCGCCTGCGGGCAACTGCGTACAGCGCGACGCCGGCGGCGACGCCGGCGTTGAGCGACTCCACCGTCGAGGCCATCGGGATCGACACCGTGACGTCGCACGCCTCCCCCACCAGCCGGGACATCCCGGCACCCTCGCTGCCCACCACGAGCACCAGCGGCCCGTCGGCGATCTCCAGGTCACCGACGGGCACCTCCCCGTCGGCGGCCAGGCCGGCGACCATCAGTCCGGCGTCTCGGTACGCGGCCAACTGGCGGGCCAGGTTGGTTGCCCGGGCGACCGGCAGCCGGGCCGCCGCACCGGCCGACGACTTCCACGCCCCCGCGCTCATACCGGCCGAGCGGCGCTCCGGCACCACCACGCCGTGGGCACCGAAGCCGGCCGCCGAGCGCACCACCGCACCAAGGTTGCGGGGGTCGGTGATGCCATCCAGCGCCACCACCAGCGGTGGCTGTCTCGCCTCGTCGGCGGCGGCCAGCAGGTCGTCGGGGTGGGCATAGTCGTAGGCCGGCACCTTGGCCGCCACGCCCTGGTGCACGGCCCCGCCGGTGCGCCGGTCGAGCTCGGACTTGGAGACCTCCAGGATCCCGGTGCCGTGCTCGGCGGCGAAGGCGAAGACCTCGCGCAGCCGGTCGTCGCGGTCGGCGTGCTCGGCGACGTAGATCGTCTGCACCGGCACCCGCCCCCGCAGCGCCTCGACGACGGCGTTGCGGCCGGCGACCCACTCGCTGTCGTCCCGGCGGCCGCCGCCCGTACGTCGGGGGCGCGCCGACGTCTGGTTGGCCGCGGCGGCCGGGCGGTAGGCCTTGTGTCCGGGGCGCTCGGTCGCCTTCGGCGTTGGACCCTTGCCCTCGAGCCCGCGGCGCACCCGCCCGCCGGACCCGGAGGTCGGATTGCCCTTGCCGGTGCGCTTGACCGCGCCGCGGCGCTTGCTGTTGCCGGCCACGTGGCTCAGCCGTCCGCCTGCGTGGTGGACCAGCGCGCGCCGCTCGGGGTGTCCTCGATCTCGACGCCCGCCCGGCGCAGCCGGTCACGCGCCGCGTCGGCGGCGGGCCAGTCCTTGCGCGCCCGGGCCTCCTGCCGCTCGGCGAGCACCGACCGCACGAGCGTGTCCAGGGCGATGGCGGTCTCGGAGTCACCCGCCCCGCCGCCGGTGGCCCACACCGGATCCAGCGGGTCGAGGCCCAGCACCGCCAACATCCGGCGTACGGAGGTGAGCGTTCCGCGCAGCGCCTTGGTCGCGGCGGGGTCCCCCGCCGGACCGGCGTCGGCCAGCAGCCGGTTGCCCTCCCGGACCACCTCGTGCACCGCGGCCAGCGCCGCCGGCGTACCGAGGTCGTCGTCCATCGCGGCGATGAAGTCGGCGCAGGGCATGCCGGTGTCGGCATCGACCGGGCCGACCACGTCGCTCGCCCGTCGCACGAAGCCCTCGAGCCGGCCGTAGGCCGCGGCCGCCTCGGTCAGCGCGTCGTCGGAGAACTCCACCACCGAGCGGTAGTGCGGGGCCACCAGGTAGTAGCGCAGCTCGACCGCGCGGAAGCGCTGCACCACCTCCGAGACCAGGGCGGAGTTGCCGAGCGACTTGCTCATCTTCTCCCCGGCGGTGGTCACGAGACCGTTGTGCATCCAGGTGCGGGCGAAGCGGTGACCGGCTGCGGTCGACTGGGCCAGCTCGTTCTCGTGGTGGGGGAAACGCAGGTCGAGTCCGCCGCCGTGGACGTCGAAGTCCTCACCGAGGTACTTGCCCGCCATCGCCGAGCACTCCAGGTGCCAGCCGGGACGCCCCCGCCCCCACGGCGACGGCCACGAGGCGGTCGCCGGCTCGTCCGGCTTGGCGCCCTTCCACAGCGCGAAGTCGCGCTGGTCGCGCTTGCCGCGCGGGTCGGCGTCGGCCGCGGCCTCCATGTCGTCCAGGTGCTGGCGCGACAGCTCGCCGTAGGCGGGCCAGCTGCGTACGTCGAAGTAGACGTCACCGGTGCCGTCGATCGCGGCGTACGCGTGCCCCTTGTCGATCAGCGTGTCGATCAGCTCCAGCATCTCGGGGATGTGCCCGGTGGCGCGCGGCTCGTAGGTCGGCGGCAGGCAGCCGAGAACGGCGTACGCGTCGTGTAGCGCGCGCTCGTTGGCGTAGGCGTGCGCCCACCACTCGACACCCGCGGCCGCGGACTTGGCGAGGATCTTGTCGTCGATGTCGGTGATGTTGGCGACCAGCGTCACCTGGTAGCCGCTGTGCTCGAGCCAGCGGCGCAGCACGTCGAACACGACCTCCTTGCGGATGTGCCCGACGTGCGGCGGGCCCTGGACGGTGAGCCCGCAGTGGTAGATGCCGACGTGCCCCGCACGCACGGGGTCGAGGTCGCGCACCGCGCGGGTCGCGGTGTCGTACAGCCG
>JBBSNM010000112.1:0-6109 GCA_038232655.1 Propionibacteriales bacterium
CCACCCGAACCTCGGGCGTTGCGAACTTCCGACGTTGTTGCCAGCCGGCGGTCACAAGCGTCGCAAGATCCGACCGGCAGAGCATCCGCAGGACAGAACAGGCAGAACACGGGGCCGGCCGTGCCTGCGTGGCGGCGCCAGCGGTCGGCGGCCACCGCGTAGCGTCGCTTCGGTGTCCGGCTTCGACCGCTACGGCAGCGACGTGCTGGCCGGCGGCGGCGCACCCGGCCACCCGACGCGCGCGACGACGACAACCGTCGACGCCGTGCGCGACCTCGTCGTCGAGGAGGTCATGACCGGCTGGTGCGGGGCTGTCGTCCGCGCCGACCGTGACCTGCACACCGTGGAGCTGGCGGATCGGCTGCACCGACGGCGCACCTTCCCGCTCGGACCCGGTTTCTTGATCGACGGCAAACCGGTGGCGCTGCGCGCCCCGCCGCGCGCCCAGCCCGCCAAGCCCACCCGGACGGCCTCGGGGTCGGTGGCCGTCCCGGACTCCCGGGCCCGGGTGGCCCGGGCCAGCCGGATCTTCGTCGAGGGGCGGCACGACGCGGAGCTGGTCGAGAAGGTGTGGGGGGCCGACCTGCGGGTCGAGGGTGTCGTCGTCGAGTACCTCGAGGGGGCAGACGGCCTCGGCGACCACCTCGCGGCCTGCCAACCCGGCCCCGAACGCAGGGTGGGCGTGCTGCTGGACCATCTCGTCGCGGGCTCTAAGGAGACCCGCATCGCCGACGCCGTGCGCCGCCGGCACCGGGGCCAGGTGCTGATCGTCGGCCACCCGTACGTCGACATCTGGCAGGCGGTGAAGCCGCAGCGCGTGGGCCTCGACGGCTGGCCGGACGTGCCCCGCTCGGTGCCGTGGAAGCATGGCATCTGCACCGCGCTCGGCTGGCCGCACCGCGACCAGGCCGACGTCGCACGGGCGTGGCGGCGCATCCTGGCGACGGTGAACTCCTACGCCGACCTCGAGCCGGCGCTGCTGGGCCGGGTCGAGGAGCTGATCGACTTCGTGACCACCGAGGGGCGTGGCTGAGCTCGGCGAGCGTGGTTCACTGGACGCCATGAGCCAGTACGGTCAGCCAGCCGACCCGCACGGACGCCCGTTCGACTCCGGCACCCAGCCGAACACCCAGCCCGACCCGCACGGCACCTCGGCGCCCCCGCCTCCCCCGCAGTGGCAGCCCGGCCAACCCCAACCGGGCTCGTACCAGCCTGGCTGCGCCCCGCAGGGCCGGCTCGGCACCACCTCCGAGGAGCGGAACTGGGCGATGGCCGCGCACCTCGGCTCGTTCGTGGCGGCGTACGCGGCGTTGGGCCTGCTCGCCCCGCTGCTGGTGATGATCACCAAGGGCAACGAGTCCGGCTTCGTGCGGCGGCATGCGGTGGAGTCGCTCAACTTCCAGCTGTCGGTGCTGGTCTACAGCGTCGTCGGCGGGATCGCGGCCGTCGTGCTCACCATCGGGACGCTCGGGCTCGGCCTGATCGTCCTCGTCCCACTGATCGCGGTGTTCCTCCTCGCCTACGCCGTGCTCGTCGTCGTCGGCACGGTGAAGGCGTCGCAGGGCGAGGACTTCCGCTACCCGCTCACTGTGCGACTGGTGTCCTGAAAGGCAGCCGCACGAGCCTGAGCCGGCTCACGGCAGCAGCCGGCGGACCACCGCGTCGGCCAGCAGCCGCCCACGCAACGTCAGCACCACCCGCACGGGCAACCCGGCGCGCGCGACCAGCCCGTCGGCCACCAGCCCGGCCAGCGCCGCTCGACCCGGCTCGTCCAGGATGTCGGCGTCCAGCCCGTCGGCCAGCCGGGTCTCCAGCAGCACCCGCTCGGCCCGCTGGGTCTCCGCGTCCAGGTGCTCGCGGGCGTGGGCCGGGCTGCGCCCAGCACCGAGCCGCGCCGCGTACGCCGCCGGGTGCTTAACGTTCCACCAGCGCACGCCCCCGACGTGTGAGTGCGCGCCGGGGCCGACGCCCCACCAGTTGCCGCCGCGCCAGTACGCGAGGTTGTGCCGACACCGCGACTCGGCGCGGCGCGCCCAGTTCGACAGCTCGTACCACTCGTAGCCCGCTGCCGCGAGCAGCTCGTCGGCCAGCTCGTAGCAGTCGGCGACCCGGTCATCGTCGGGAGCCGGCAGCTCGCCACGGGCGACCCGCCGGGCCAGCGCGGTGCCCGGCTCGACGATCAGCGCGTAGCCGCTCACGTGGTCCGGGTGCATCGCGAGCGCCGCCTCCAGGCTGGTCCGCCAGTCGGCCAGCGACTCCCCCGGGGTGCCGTAGATGAGGTCGATGCTGACCTCCTGGAACCCCGCGGCTCGGGCCCAATCCACCGCCTCCGGCACCCGGTCGGGGTCGTGCGTGCGGTCCAGCACGGCGAGCACGTGGCGCACGGCGGACTGCATGCCGAACGAGACCCGGGTGAAGCCGCCGCTGCGCAGCCGTGCCAGCGAGTCAGCCGTGACGCTGTCGGGGTTGGCCTCGGTGGTGATCTCGGCGCCCGGTGCGAGCCCGAACAACCGGTCGACCTCGGCGAGCAGGCGGACCAGGTCGCCGGCCGGCAACAGCGTGGGGGTTCCCCCGCCGACGAAGACGGTCGACACCGGCGGCCGAGCCGAGCCGTTGGCCTCGAGTGTCGAGGCGGCCAGCCGCAGCTCGGCGATCGCGGTGTCCACGTAGCCGCCTCTGGACGAGTGCGGGCCCAACTCGGCGGCGGTGTAGGTGTTGAAGTCGCAGTAGCCGCAGCGCACCGCGCAGAACGGCACATGCACGTACAACCCGAGCGGAGCGCCGTCCAGCCCGTCGGTTGCGGCGCGCGGCAGGCGCCCGTCCGCTGGTGGCGGGTCACCGGCGGGCAGGGCGGAGGGCACCGGCCCAGTCTGGCAACTGCTCAGCCGGCGGTCTTGGTGCCGGTCCGCCGGCCGCTGGCCAGGGTCGACAGCAGTCGTGACCAGAACCCGAGGCCCCAGCCGACGTGCATGGCGACGAACGCGCCCGGCACGAAGGCCCGGTCCGCGGCGGAGTCCAGCTCACGCCCGGCCTGCATCGAGGCCGCCGCGACCGCCAGCCCGTACGGGGCGAGCAGGCCGAGCAGCCGGGCAGGCCTTCGCACCGACACCAGCCCGGCGGCGAGCGCGTAGGCGACGAACGCCGGGGGGACGGCATGCCGCACGCTCATCGACTCGGGGTGCTTGCGGACCACGTCCAGCTTCCCGCTGCCGTAGCGCCGATACTGGTCGAACAGGTCGCGGATGCGCTGCCGGCACTCCCAGGTGATGACGATCTCGGGGTCGAACAGCAGTGCCCGGCCGGACTTGCGCACCCGGTAGTCGAACTCGAAGTCCTCGTTGGCGGTCAGCCCCTCGTCCCAGCCGCCGAGCTGGCGGGCGAGGTCAACCGGGTACGCGCCGAACGGGATGTGGTCGACCTCCTGGACCGAGGTCCCGTGATGGTACACCGAGTTGCCCACCCCGAAGGGGCTCCCCATCGCCGCCGCGATGGCCCGGCCGGCCGCCGTGCGACCGACCCCGTCCTTGCGCCCGCCGACCCCGCCCCACGACCCCTCCACCAGCCGGGCGACCGCCAGCCGGACATGGCTCGGCTGGACGATCGAGTGCGCGTCGACCCGCACCAGGAAGCGTCCGCGGGCTTCGGCGAGTGCCAGGTTCAGCGAGGTGGGGATGTTCTGGCGGGGGCTGTGCAACAGCTCCACCCGGTCGTCCTCGGCCATGTGCCGCTGCACGATCGCTTCGGTGCCGTCGGTCGAGCCACCGTCGACCACCACGATCTGCAGCCGGCGATGGTCCTGACGGCGCACCGAGTCGAGGCAGGGGCCGAGCGAGCGCTCCTCGTTCAGCGCGGGCACCACGACCGTGACCAGCTCCTCCTCGGCCATCCGCGCCACTTCCCCATCTCGACCCAATCGGCAGAACGCGCGCAGATTGAACCAGGCCTTGCGGCGCGCCACAAGTGGTGGTTCGCCAGAAGCGACGACGTCGGCGACGGCTGGTCCGAAAGGACGAGCGGCTAGCACCCGGTCGGGCCGAATAATCCGCAGGCAGGCGACTGGCCGCTGCAGGGCTGGTCATGGCCGCCCGGCGCGAGCACTCTCATGGCACGTCGAAACTACGGAGAGTGATGATCTCATGCACGTAGAGTCACATGGTCCATCTCGTCGGTCAGTCCTGAAGGGCGGGCTCACCGTGGCCGCGATGGGGGCCGCCCAAGCGTGGGCGCCGAGCGCGGCCGCCGGGTCTCGGGGACCGTACATCCCCTACAGCAGCAACTCGTTCTTCCGGTCCCGCGTCGCCGGGGCGCCGGTGGACCAGACGGCCACCACGGCCTTCCGCAGATTCATGCACAGCCATCCCGATCAGCGGGCGTGGCCGCACCCGCGCATCAACGGGCTCGACGGCAACGAGTGGGGCACCGCGTGGGCGCTCGGCCTCTGGCGGCACCCGGTGTGGCGGCTCACCGGCAACGTGCCGTCAGAGGTCGCGGTGCTGCGGACCGAGGGCTTCCGCGCACCCGAGTGGTTCGGCGACCTGCTGACCGGGACCTCAGACTCCCCCTTCGTCGTCCTCGACCGACCGAACCGCCGGTCTCTCTGGGCCAATGATGCGAAGCTGGTCGGTGAGCGCACGATCAGCGTTGGGGCCGCGGGAGCCTTCTCGCACGACTCGAACGGGCTGGACAAGCGCAACCCGCGCTCAACGTCGAGCTTCAACTTCCGGTCGCGCGGAGCCATCCCCGACGCCATGGCGATCAGGCGCGGACTCGTCCGGCGCGGCGTCTCCACCGGCGCCAGCCTGGGGCACGTGCTGCACCTGTTCCTGTGCGAGACCAACTCCGCCGCAGGCTTCTGCCACCCGATGGTGGGGGCGGAAGGCGACAAGAACGGGTGGGGCGCCGAGGGGCAGCGGATAGCGATCGCCCCCAGCGTCGACCTGACCCGGCGGGGCCTGTCCCCCGGGGGTTTGGTCATCGCCCGCACGTTGCAGCAGTACGGCTGCTACATCGGGGACAACTCAGGCAGCTCCTCGGCACTCAAGGCGCAGCAGGCCACCCGGCAGCGCGACCCGTGGCAGGGACTCCTGCGCAGGGACTCGCTGGCCGGCATCACCTGGGACGACTTCGTCGTGCTGCCGAAGGGTTGGCAGTAGCCGGCGGTTGGGACACTTCATGCGACCGGCCTGCCCGTTTGGCAGTCCGGGTTGGCTCGGCATCGCTAACCTGTGCGTCCGGCAGGCGCCACCGGGGCGCCGGTCACGAGACGGGGCGAGACACAGGTGGCGCGAGTCCTCTTGGTGGGTAAGGGAGCACCGGATCGGGGAGGCATCCCCACCTTCCTGCAGATGCTGCGCGACGGTCCGCTGGCGGCAGAGCACGAGCTGACCTTCCTGAACGTGGCGCACAGCGGCACGCCGCAGGGAGGTCAGGCGACCCTGGCCAATGTCGGGCGCACGCTGCGGGACGCGGCACGGGTGTGGCAGGCCGCGCGCGGGCGCCAGGTCGTGCACGTCCATTCCGCCCTGGCGCCGGGCGTGACGGTCGTCCGAGCGGGCCTGCTGGCCCTGGCCGCACGGCTCCGCGGCTGTGCGGTGATCGTCCACGCCCACGGGGGCGACGTGGAGTTCTGGCTGCAGGGCCGGCTCCGCCGACTGCTGATGAGGGCAGCCATGTTCCCGGCCGCCCGAGTCGTCGCCGTCTGGACAGTCGGCGAGCAGGCCCTGGCCGCCGCACTCGGCCGCACCCGCGTGTGCCTGATCGACAACGGGGTCGCACTCAACGAGTTCGGCTCGCCTGCTGACCATTCCGGGCCCGCGCGAATCCTCTACGTCGGACTGCTCACTGCGCGCAAGGGGGTCGTCGACCTCATCGACGCCTCCCGGCAGCTGCGCGACGAGGGGATCGAGCACGAGCTGCTGCTGCTTGGCGGCACCCCGGACGAGGGCCCCGACGCAGAGCTACCCGTGCGCGCGGCTGCCGACGGCCGGGCGAGACTGCTGGGTCGGCGGCCGCCCGAACAGATGCCCGCCGCGTACGCCGAGGCGGACATCTTCTGCCTGCCGTCGTGGTGGGAGGCGATGCCGCTGTCGATCCTGGAGGCCATGGCCAG
>JBBSNM010000113.1:0-5876 GCA_038232655.1 Propionibacteriales bacterium
ACCTGCGCTGACCTCGCGCGGCTGCCGTTCCGCGACGGGGTTTTCGACCTCGTCGTCGCCGGCTTCAGCCTGAGCCACGTGCCGGAGCCCGCTCGTGCCGTCGATGAGTTGCATCGGGTCGGCGCCGCGCTGGTCGCTTCCAACGGTGAGGGCTTGGTCGTCGAGGCGCCCTTGATCTGATCGGCCGCCTTCGCGCCCTTGAGGTACCGGTCGATCGAGGCAGCCGACATCGCCAACAGCTCCTCGCGCACCGCCGGGCCGTACCGGTCCCGACCAGGCACGAGTTCGCCGTGGCGCTCCAGCCCGTCGAGCTGGGTACGCATCGAGGCGGCGAGGTACTTTCCACACTGCCCACCCGAGGCCGCCCACACCAACTGCAACACCTTCAAGGTGTCATGGGAGTACTTCGGCGTCCGTGGCTTCCGCGGCCGCTTCGGAACCTGCCTGCCCGACCCCGGTGACCGCGACGCAGCCGCGGTGAGCCGCCGCCGTGCGTTGTCACGCGACCACCCGGTCACCTCCACGACCTGGTCCAGGACCCGGCCCTTGTCCGTCTTCGAAGCCTTCACATGCGCCTTGGCGTACCTGCTGGTGACCTCGGCACGAGACGTCATCGACAACCCACTCCTCATGCCCCACCACGCTCACCTTGTGTTTCCCAACCTGACCGGGACACCGCTGGACCCGCGCAACGCGCTGCGGGCCTTCACGGCCACGGCAGCGAGCGTCGGCTTGGCCGGGGTCGGGCTGCACACGCTCCGGCACACGTGTGCCAGCCTGCTGCTCGCCCAGGGGGTGCACCCGCGGGTCGTCATGGAGACGCTCGGCCACTCGGGGATCGCGATCACGATGGACGTCTACAGCCACGTGATGCCCCAGCAGCAGCGCGAGGCGGCCGAGCGGATGCAGGGTGCGTTGCAGTGGTGATCTGCACGGCGGCGCCCCCGTGGCTACACGGTTGGCTACATTCCGCCTCGCCGGGCCAGCGGTACGGATGAGTATTAGGCCGCTGACCTGCGGTGATATCGGTCGGGCTGACAGGATTTGAACCTGCGACCCCTTGACCCCCAGTCAAGTGCGCTACCAAGCTGCGCTACAGCCCGCCGCCCCAGCGTCGTACGTCCGCCGGAGCATCGGGAACCCTACCCGAGGCGAGCGCGAACCCCGGGTGGCCCCTCTGGGGCGGGGCCCTTGCGGGTCGAGTGCGTCGTTTGCGGTCACGGCGGGCGCTCGCGGTGAACGAGAACGCCGCACTCGGCGCCATCGTGGACCGCAAGGGTGCGGTCAGCCCCGGCGCTTGCGCCGCTCCCGCGGACGCTGCTGCAGGTGGATCGGAGTCCCCTCGAAGCCGAAGTCCTCGCGCAGTCGCCGCTCGATGAAGCGCAGGTACGCCGGTTCGAGCTTGCCGGAGGTGAACAGCACGAACGTCGGTGGTGCCGTGCTGGCCTGGGTGGCGAACAGCACCCTGGGCTGCTTGCCCGATCGCACCGGGTGCGGGTGCTCGGCGACCAGACGGCCGAGGAACGCGTTCAGCGCGCCGGTCGGCACCCGGGTCGCCCAGCCGGCCAGCGCCCGGTCGAGTGCCGGCACCAGCTTGTCGACGTGCCAGCGGGTCCGGGCGGAGATGTTGACCCGCGGCGCCCACCGCACCCGCTGCAGGTCACGTTCGATCTCGCGATCGAGGTAGTAGCGGCGGTCGTCGTCGACCAGGTCCCACTTGTTGAAGGCCACCACCACCGCCCGCCCGGCCTCGGCGACCATCGCGATGAGTCGCTGGTCCTGCTCGGCCAGGGTCTGGCTGGCGTCGATCACGACCACCGCGACCTCGGCGCGCTCCAGCGCGGATCGGGTGCGCAGGCTGGCGTAGTACTCGTGCCCGGACGCCTCCTTGACCCGGCGCCGTACGCCGGCGGTGTCCACGAAGCGCCACTCCCGGCCGCCGAGCTCGACCAGCTCGTCGACCGGGTCGACGGTGGTGCCGGCGACGTCGTCGACGACGACCCGCTCGGAGCCGGCGAGCACGTTCAGCAGGCTCGACTTGCCGACGTTGGGCTTGCCGACGATCGCGACCCGCCGCGGGCCACCGACCTCCCCGTCCGCCTCGCCCGGCGCGGCGGGCAGCGCGTCCAGCACGGCGTCGAGCAGGTCCCCGCTCCCCCGGCCGTGCAACGCCGACACCGGATGGGGCTCCCCCAGCCCGAGGTTCCACAGCGCGGCCGCCTCGGTCTCGCCGCGCAGGTCGTCGACCTTGTTGGCGGCCAGCACCACCGGCTTGGCCGAGCGCCGCAACACCCGTACCACGGCGTCGTCGGTGTCGGTAGTCCCCACGGTCGCGTCGACGACGAACAGCACCGCATCGGCAGCGGTGACTGCCAGCTCGGCCTGGCGGGTGATCCGCTCGGCCATCCCTTGTGCGTCGGGATCCCACCCGCCGGTGTCGACGACGGTGAAGGCCCGGCCGTTCCACAACGCGTCGTAGGCGACCCGGTCGCGGGTGACCCCGGGGATGTCTTCGACGACAGCCTCGCGGCGGCCGAGCAGGCGGTTGACCAGCGTCGACTTGCCGACGTTGGGGCGCCCGACCACGGCCAGCACCGGCGCGGGAGCAGCCGGTCCCGGCGCCTCGGTCATCGCCACACCTGCCCGTCGCGTGGCTGCACCCTTCGGCCCACCAGGCGCACGATGCGCTCGACGACCTCGCGCAAGGTCAGGTCGGTGGTGTCCACGTCGACGGCATCCTCGGCGCGCGCCAGGGGGGACACCTGCCGCGACGAGTCGAGCCGGTCGCGGCGGTCCAGGTCTTCGCGGGTGGTCTGGTGCGCCGACACCGGGCCACCCGCCTGAGCGGTACGCCGCTGCGCGCGGGCGTGGACGTGTGCGGTGAGGAAGACCTTCAAGGTGGCGTCGGGGGCTACGGCGGTGCCGATGTCGCGGCCTTCGACCACGATGCCGCCGTCGCCGATCAGCTCGCGCTGGCGGGCCACCATCTGCTCGCGGACCGCCGGCACCGCGCTGACGGCGCTCACCGCGCCGGTCACCGCCCGGCCGCGGATGGCGCCGGACACGTCGACACCGTCGACCGCGATCGTCGGTGCCTGCGGGTCGGTCCCCGACTGCAGCCGCAGCCGGCTGGCCAGCTCCGCTACGGCCACCGGGTCAGCCGGGTCGACGCCGGTCTCGAGCACCGCCCAGGTGATCGCGCGGTACATCGCGCCGGTGTCGAGGTAGCGCAGCCCCAGGGCGATGGCCACCCCGCGGGCGGTGCTCGACTTGCCCGACCCGGACGGCCCGTCGACGGCCACCACCGCGGCCTCGAGACCAGCGGACTCGGCGTCGGGGCTCGGCACAGTCACGCTCCTCGTACGGGTCGGTGGCCTCTGCGGCCCCGACGGCGGTGTCAGCGGTGTGCAGACCAGCCACGCGCGACGAGGCCGTCGACGAGCGTGTCGGCCGACGAGACCTGCACGACGAGCTCGACCAGGCCGACGGGGCGTCCGGGGTCGTGGTCGATGCGCACATCCTCGACGTTGACGCCCGATTGTCCCGCATCGCCGAACAGCCGGGCCAGCTCCCCCGGCCGGTCGGGCACCGCGACCACCACGACAGCTTCGGCGCGCGCCGGCCCGCCGTGCTTGGCGGGGATCCGCCGGGTGCCGTCGACGGCCCGGCGCAGCACCTCGTCCACCCGGTCGGGCGCCGTGCCGAGCCCGGCGAGCAGCAGGTCGACGTCGGCCCGGACCCCGTGCAGCAGCTCGCGCAGCGCGGCCGCGTTGGCGGTGAGGATCTGTCCCCACAGCTGCGGGTCGCCGGCGGCCACCCGGGTCACGTCGCGCAGGCCCTGACCCGACAGCGCGAGATGCTCGGCGGGCGCGGTGCCCAGCTGGGCGGCCGCCAGCACCGACAGCAGGTGCGGCAGGTGCGAAACGCGTGCCACCGCGACGTCGTGCTCGGCCGGGGTCATCGTCACCACGGAGGCCCCGGTGGCCCGGGCGACCCCGGTCACGACGTCAACCGCGTCCGGCCGGCTGCCCGGGTGCGGCGTCACCGCCCAGGCCCGGCCCTGGAACAGCTCGGCCGTCGCGGCCCAGGGGCCGGACAGCTCGCTGCCGGCCATCGGGTGTCCACCCACGTAGCGGCCCAACCGGTCGGCGTCGACGGTGGCCACCAAGGCGGCCAGCGGGTCACCCTTGACGCTGCCGACGTCGGTGACGACGGCGGCGGGGAACTCCGCGAGTGCCGCGGCGACCACCGCGGCGACCTGCGCCGGTGGCACCGCCACCACGATGCAGGCCGGTGTGTCGGGGGCATCGGTGCGGCCGGCGCCGCGCTCGGCGGCCACCCGTAAGGCGGCGCTGTCACGGTCACGCAACCGTACTTCGGCACCGCCCGCGCTCAGCGCCAGCCCGATCGACGTGCCCACCAGGCCGGCGCCGATCACCAGCACCGGCCCGATCGGCGGCTGGCTCACCCGGGCTCCTCGTCGGTGCGCACGTGGGTGAGGTCGCGGCGCAGGTGCCGCGCGCCGTGCAGGTAGACGTGGGTGATCTCGGCTCTCGTCAGCGTCGTGTCCACGTGCATCAGCACCCGCACGACCCGCTGCATGGCGCCGGTGATGTCCAGCTCGACGGTGCATAGCAGCGGCACGTCCACCATGCCCAGCGTCCGGGCGGCATACGCGGGGAACTCCGAGCAGATGTCCGGCGTCGCGGTGAACACGATGCTGATCAGGTCGTCACTGGACAGCGCGTTCTCGCTCAGCACGGCACGCACCAGCTCGGTGGTGCGGTCGAGCAGGTGGTCCCGCTCGTCCACGTCGAGCTGGGTGGCACCCCTGATGGCTCGCACGGCCACGGCTCACTCCCCTCCTGGGCGCACAGTGGACTACAGCTGGGCCGAGTCGAGCAACGGGCCCAGCTCGGCACCGGTCAGTTCGCGCATCTCCCCGGTGGGCAGCGACCCCAGCGTGACTCCACCCAGGGCGGTGCGGGTCAGCCGTCTCACCGGGTGACCCACCCGGTCCAGCATCCGCCGCACGACGCGGTTGCGACCCTCGTGCAGCACCACCTCGATGATCGTGCGCTGACCGTGCGACGCCCGCACGGTCACCGCGTCGCAGGCCAGCTGGCCGTCGTCGAGCTCGACGCCGGCCAGCAGGCGTCGGCGGGTCGCTGGTCGCAGGACTCCGTCGACCTCCGCCACGTACGTCTTGGCCACCTCGTACGACGGGTGGGCCAGCCGGTGCGCCAGCTCGCCGTCGTTGGTGAGCAGCAGCAGCCCGTCGGTGTCGGTGTCGAGGCGCCCGACGTGGAAAAGTCGCTCGGGCCGGCCGGCGACGAGGTCGCCGAGGCTGGGCCGGCCCTCGGGGTCGCTCATCGTGCTGACCGTCCCGCGGGGCTTGTTCAACACCAGGTAGACGTGCGGCGTGCGCGGTGGCAGGCGGACCCCGTCGACGCGCACCGCCGCACGGGTCGGGTCCACCTTGACGCCGAGTCGCGTCACGACCTCGCCGTCGACCTCGACCCGACCGGCAAGCATCAGCTCCTCGCACCTGCGGCGGCTGGCGATGCCCGACTGCGCGATCAGCTTGTGCAGACGTACCAGCCCGTCGGCGTCGGGCTCGCCGCCCGGCGGCGGAACCTCGCTCACGCCTCGGGCTCGGCGGCGGTCCCGGGGGGAGCGGGCTGGCTGGCGGGCACCGCCGCCAAGCTGGCACCGAAGTCGGCCACCAGGTCCGCGGTCTCGTCGTCGGCGGGCAGGAACGGGGCGAGGGCCGGCAGCTCGCCGAGATCGCCCAGCCCGATCCGCTCCAGGAAGTAGTCGCTCGTGCGGTAGAGCACGGCACCCGAGGTGGGGTCGGCGCCGGCCTCCTCGACCAG
>JBBSNM010000114.1:0-5411 GCA_038232655.1 Propionibacteriales bacterium
TGTGCGCGTTGCCGACGTCGCACCACGCACGTGCTCCGGGTCCCTCAGCGAGGACCCAATACGGCGGCTGACCTGCACGGTAGTCGCACCAGTTGGCCGTTGACATCGGTCGCTTCGCGATCGAAGGCGGCGACGGCCGCCAGCCCGGTGAGTCCGACATCCAGCTCGACCGTTTCGTCCGAAACGTTGACGGCGACCCGGTGCGCGCCACGGTGCAGCACGACGGTGCGCGCGACCGGGTCGTGCTGGATGGCGACCATGTCGAGGTGAGGGTCGGCCAGGTCGGCGCGCTCTCGGCGCAGCGTGATCAGCTCCCGGTACCAGTCCAGCAGCCGGGCGTGCGGCTGCCCGCCGGGCTCAGCCCAGTCCAGCCGGGAACGGGCGACGGTGGCGGGGTCCTGCGGGTCCGGGATCTCCGCGGCCGCCCAGCCGTGGCTGCCGAACTCGCGCCGACGTCCCTGCCGCACGGCCTCGGCCAGCTCGGGGTCGGGGTGGTCGGTGAAGTACTGCCAGGGGGTGTAAGCGCCCCACTCCTCGCCCATGAACAGCATCGGCGTGCCGGGTCCGGTCAGCAGCAGTGCGGCGCCGCAGGCGAGCGTGCCCGCGTCGAGGGTCGCTGACAGCCGGTCGCCGGTGGCCCGGTTGCCCACCTGGTCGTGGGTCTGCAGGGACACCACGAAGCGCCACCCGGGCACCCGGCTGCGGTCGATGGGTCGCCCGTGCGTGCGGCCGCGGAACGCCGACCAGGTGCCGTCGTGCCAGAACACGCCGCCCAGCACCTTGGCCAGCGCGCCCGGCTCTGCGAACTCCGCGTAGTAGCCCTGCGTCTCACCGGTCAGCGCCGCGTGCAGGCCGTGGTGCACGTCGTCGGCCCACTGCGCATGGATCCCCAGACCACCCTGGTCCCGCGGCGTCACGGTGCGGGGGTCGTTGCGGTCGGACTCGGCGATCAGCCACAGTGGGCGCCTCAGTTGCTCGGCCAGCGCGTCGACCTCGGTGCTCAGCTGCTCGAGCAGCGGGAGGGCACGTTCGTCGTGCAGCGCGTGCACCGCGTCCAGCCGCAGTGCATCGACGTGCAGGTCGCGCAGCCACAACAGCGCGTTGTCGATGATGAAGCGACGGACCTCGTCACTGCCCGGTCCGTCCAGGTTGACTGCCTGACCCCACGGCGTCTGGTACTGGTCGGTGAAGTACGGCCCGAAGTCCGGCAGCCGGTTGCCGCTCGGCCCCAGGTGGTTGTAGACCACGTCCAGACAGACGCCCAGCCCACGGGCGTGACAGCCGTCGACGAAGCGCGCGAGCGCTGCCGGGCCGCCGTACGGCTCGTGCACCGCCCAAAGCCCGACGCCGTCGTAGCCCCAGCCGTCGCGGCCGGGGAAGCTGGCCAGCGGCATCAGCTCGACCAGACTGACGCCCAGGTCGACCAGGTGGTCGAGCCGCTCGATCGCGGAGTCGAGGGTGCCCTCGGCCGTGAACGTTCCCACGTGCAGCTCGTAGATGATCGACCCGTGCAGCCGCACGCCACGCCAGTCGTGGTCGTTCCACGGCAGGGCGGCCAGGTCGACGACCTCTGCGGGACCGGCCGGCCCGTTGGGCAGCCGCAGCGCCCGCGGGTCCGCCAGCGGTTCGCCGCGGTCGAGCGCAAACCGATAGCGGGCCCCCGCCGGCAGCTCGCGCTCGGCCTGCCACCAGCCACCAGACGTTCGGCGCATCGCCTCCGGACCGGTGTCCAGGACGAGGTCCACCCGCTCGGCGACCGGGGCCCACACCTCAGGTCTCGGCACGCCGGAACCCTAGGGGGCCCGGCTGGCGATCCCCTGCGCGGGGCCGACGGCCGGCATGCGCAGCTTCAGCCGCTCTCGAGGGTGAGCAAAGCCACCGGCCGGTCCGCCAGGACGTCGCCCACCAGGGCTTGTCCGCCGGCGAACTCCCGTCCGCCGAGGGCGTCGGTCCAGTCGCCGGGTGGCAGCATGACGGTGAAGTCGCCCCAGCCGCCGGATGCGGCCAGCCGTGTCGGCCACCGGGTGACCAGCGTGATGGCGCCGCCGCCCCGCACGAACCCGACCAGGTGTGGGCCGGTGCCACTCAACGGCTCGTAGCCACCGTCGGGGCCGTACAGATCGCGGCGTTCCCGCCGTAGCCGCAACGCACGCGAGCTGACCAGCAGCTTCTCGTCGTGCAGGTCGGCGGGCGGGCCGCCGGTGTCGAGCCTTGCCAGCCGACGGTCCAGCTCGGCGTAGTCCACCGGTCGGCGGTTGTCGGGGTCCACCAGCGACAGGTCGACGATCTCGCACCCCTGGTAGACGTCGGGCACACCAGGCATCGTCAGCTGCAGCAGCTTGGCGGCCAGCACCGTGGCGCGGTTCGCGTCGGCGGTGGCGGCGACCAGCCCGGTGACGGCGGTGCGCAGGTCCGGATCCTCGCTGACGGCGCGAGCCAGGTCGAGCACGCGTGCCTCGTAGGCCTCATCGGGATCCACCCAGGTGGTCCGGCGCTTCGCCTCCCGGGTCGCCTTGACCAGGTAGCCCTCGAGCCGCTCCCGCCCTATCGGCCAGGCCCCGATCAGCGTCTGCAGCACCAGGTACGCGGTCGGGCGGTCGACGCCGACCCGGTCGGCCGCCGCGCGGACCGGCACCCAGGCCGCCCGCCAGGCCGCCGCGTCACCGGCCGCCGCCAGCAGCCGGGCACGCACGTCCTCGCTGCGCTTGGTGTCGTGCGTCGACAGCGTCGTCATGCCGGCGGGGTGCTGGGCAGCCTGCCGGGCGGCCCACCCGTGCAAGGGGGCGACGCTCGGCTCCTCGACCACGCCGGGATCGCCCCCGACCTCACCGAGGGCGACCAGCTCGAACCAGCGGTAGAACGTCGTGTCCTCGACGCCCTTGGCCATCACCGGCCCGCAGGTCTGCTGGAAGCGCATGATGAGATCGCGGCCCGCGGCGCTGGTCGTCGACGCGTCGAGCAGCAGCCGCTCGAGCCTCACCAGCTCGCTGGTCAGCTCGGGTCGGGTCAGGTGCGCCCGCTCGACGGCGGCCCGCAGCCTGTCGGCCGACCCGTTGGGGACCGGCCGGTCGAGGCGTACGTAGGCACGGTAGACGTCCATCGCCACCAGCAGCTCGGTCAGCGCCGCCGACATCTCGGCGGCCCCGCTCTGGTCACCGCTGTCGCGGGCGGCCTGTACTGCCACCCGGGTCAGGCGGCGCAGCTCCGGCTGGAGCAGCCCGCCCAGCACCTCACGCTTGGCGCGCAGCTCGACGTGCATCAGGTCGGTGCCGGCATCTCGCCGGGCGTCGGCCCACACCTCCTCGAGCGCCCCGCTGGTGGGCGGCACCAGCGCCTGCTGCACCGCCTGCAGCGCGTCGTAGCCGGTGGTGCCGGCCGTCGCCCACGTCGTCGGCAACTGCTCGTCGCCCTCGAGGATCTTCTCGACTACCACCCAGGCGCCATCGGTGGCCGCGCGCAGCCGGTCGAGGTATCCCTCCGGGTCGAACAGGCCGTCCGGGTGGTCGATGCGGAAACCGTCGATGACACCCCGGTGGTGCAGGTCCAGCAGCAGCGCGTGGGTGGCGTCGAAGACGTCCGGCTCCTCGACCCGCACCCCGATCAGACCGTCGACGTCGAAGAAGCGGCGATAGGCGAGCACCTCGTCCTTGTCGCGCCAGCAGGCCAGCAGGTAGTGCTGCTGGTCGAGCACCTCGGTGATGTCGGCCGCGGTGTCGGTTCCGTCGGCCAGCGGGAACACGTGCTCGTGGTAGCGCAGCACCGGCTCCCCGCCAGGGCCGCCGGTGCGCTCCAGTTGCAGATCCCCGGCCGCGATCGCTGCTGCGGGCGTCTCACCGAGCAGCGGCAGCGGGAACCGGCCGCCGACATGCTCCCAGTCGACGTCGAACCAGTGCGCCGTCGGTGCCGAGCGGCCGAGCCGCAGCACCTGCCACAGTGGCCGGTTGAGGTGCAGGGGGGCCACCAGCGCCATGTGGTTGGGGACCACGTCGGCGAGCACACCCAGGCCGTGCTCGTGGGCCGCGTCCGCCAGCCGCACGAGCCCGCCCTCGCCGCCCAGCTCCTCGTTGATCTGGTCGTGGTCGACCACGTCGTAGCCATGCTGTGAGCCAGCCACCGCCTGCAGCACCGGCGACAGGTAGAGGTGGGAGACCCCCAGGCGATGCAGGTACGGCACCAGCGCCCTGGCGTCGTCGAAGCCGAAGCCGGCGTGCAGCTGCAGCCGGTAGGTCCCCTTCGGCGGCATCCGCCCGGCCACGCTCCCGTGCCCGACCCGATCAGCCACGCCGCAGGACCACGGTGGACCGGGCCATCACCGGGCGCACCGTCTTGGCCGGGAGGCGCTCGGAGTCGGGATCGGTCGCCGCGGCGGCCGCGCCACCGGTGACAGCCACTGCCGGTGAGATGTCCTCGGTCGCCGGGCACTCGGCGGTGTCGAGCACGGGCATCCACCCCGCCCCCAGCGGTTCGTCAGGAAGGGTGAAGTCGACCGACTCCGCGCCCGGGTTCAGCAACAGCAGGAACGACTCGTCCTCGATCTGCTCACCGCGTGGGCCCGGCCCGGCGATGGCCTGCCCGTTGAGGAAGACCGCCATGGCGCGCACCGTCGTCTGGCCCCAGTCGTCGTCGCCCATCGACTCGCCGTCGGGTCGCAGCCAGGCGATATCTGGGACGCCGAAGTCGTCGGTGGCCCCGGTGAAGAACAGCCGCCGTCGGAACACCGGGTGGGCGGCACGCAGCGCGATCACCCGGCTGGTGAATTCGAGCAGCTCCTCGTCGACGTCCGACCAGTCGATCCAGGCCAGCTCGCTGTCCTGGCAGTAGGCGTTGTTGTTGCCGTGCTGGGTGCGGCCGAGCTCGTCACCGTGGGCCAGCATCGGCACCCCCTGGCTGAGCAGCAGCGTGGTGAGCAGGTTGCGCTGCTGGCGGCGCCGCAGCGCCAGGATCTCGGGGTCGTCGGTCTCCCCCTCGACACCGCAGTTCCAGGACCTGTTGTGGTCCTCGCCGTCGTTGCCGTCCTCGCCGTTGGCGTCGTTGTGCTTGTGGTTGTAGGAGACCAGGTCCCGCAGGGTGAACCCGTCGTGGGCGATGACGAAGTTGATCGATGCGTGCGGAGCGCGGCCGTCGGCCTCGTACAGGTCCGATGAGCCCGACAGCCGGGCGGCGAACTCGCCGACGGTGGCCGGCTCGCCGCGCCAGAAGTCGCGCATGATGTCGCGGTACTTGCCGTTCCACTCCGTCCACCGCGGCGGGAAGTTGCCCACCTGGTAGCCGCCGGGGCCGATGTCCCACGGCTCGGCGATCAGCTTGACCTGGCTGACGACGGGATCCTGCTGCACCAGGTCGAAGAACGCGCTCAGCCGGTCCACCTCGTGGAACTGGCGGGCCAGGCTCGCCGCCAGGTCGAAGCGGAA
>JBBSNM010000115.1:0-5329 GCA_038232655.1 Propionibacteriales bacterium
CCGGCACGCTGGCCTCTGGTGGCTTGGGCTCCGGTGGTTTCGTCGTCCTCGACACCGCCGTGACCGCCGAGCTGGCCGCCGAGGGCGTCGCCCGCGACCTGGTCCGGGCGGTGCAGCAGGCCCGCCGGGACGCCGGGTTGGCGGTGACCGACCGGATCCGGCTGGGAATCGACGGCGGCGACGATGTCACCGACGCCGTCGAGACCCACCGCGACCTGATCTGCAACGAGACGCTGGCCACCTCGCTCGAGCTGGGCACCGTCCCGGCGGAGACCTACGTCGACGCGGTCGTCGGCGACGGCCTCAGGGTGCGGGTCACCGTGGAGCACGCGGGGTGAGCCCGGCAACGGGCGCCGGAGCCCGCCGGGTGGTGGTCAAGGTCGGGTCGTCGTCGCTGACGACCACGGCCGGCGGCCTCGATCCCCCTCGCCTGGACGCGCTGGTCGACGTGCTCGCAGCCGCCCGCACCAGCGGCGACGAGGTCGTGCTGGTCAGCTCGGGGGCCATCGCGGCCGGGATGACCCCGCTGGGACTGGCCCGCCGCCCCCGCGACCTGGCCTCCCAGCAGGCCGCCGCGAGCGTCGGCCAAGGGCTGCTCGTGCACCGCTACGCCGACCGGTTCGCCCGGCACGGGCTGGTCACCGGGCAGGTGCTGCTCACCCTCGACGACGTCACCCGGCGCGGTCACTACCGCAACGCGTACCGCACCTTCGCCACGTTGCTTGCCCTGGGCGCGGTGCCCGTCGTCAACGAGAACGACACGGTTGCCACCACCGAGATCCGCTTCGGCGACAACGACCGGCTGGCCGCGCTGGTGGCGCACCTGGTGCACGCCGACCTGCTGGTGCTGCTGTCCGACGTCGACGGCCTGCACGACGGCGACCCCCGCTCGGGCACCGCCGAGCTGGTGGCCGACGTGCACGGTGATGCCGACCTCGGGGGCGTCCGGCTCGGGCGCCCCCGCGCGAGCGGTGTCGGCACCGGCGGCATGGTGACCAAGGTGCAGGCCGCGCGGATCGCCACCGGTGCCGGCATCCCGGTGGTTCTCACAGACCCCGCCCATGCCGCCGAGGCGCTAGCCGGCGCCGCTGTTGGCACCCGCTTCCACCCCACCGGACGGCGCCGACCGACCCGGTTGCTCTGGCTGGCGCACGCCACCGAGGGGCGCGGCCGGCTGCTGCTGGACGACGGGGCGGTCCGCGCGCTCACGGAGCGGCGGGCGTCCTTGCTGCCTGCCGGGGTGGTCGGCGTCGAGGGTTCGTTCGGTGCCGGCGACCCGGTCGACCTGCTGGGCCCGGATCGCACCGCGATCGCGCGGGGCCTGGTGAACTACGACAGTGACGAGCTGCCGGCGCTGCTCGGCCGCTCGACCCGCGAGCTGGCTCGCTCGCTCGGCCCCGCGTACGAGCGCGAGGTCGTGCACCGTGATGACCTCGTGCTGCTCGACACCTGACCGCGCCGCTCTGTCCGACGGGTCCGGGCAAATCGCCCTCGTCGAGTACCCGCGTGGCCCAGACTGAGGGCGACGGGGCCGGATTCGACCAGACGAGGGCGGCGGTGGAGAACACGGCGCGGCTGTGGCACGTCAGCGTGACGGTGGCCGGAGCGGAGCACGAGGCCAACGTCGTGCGAGACGCGATGGCGCGCCTGGCCCACGAACGACCCTTCCTGCACGCGTTGCGGTACGCACCCGACCGCGCCGAGATCCGTTACTGGGAGGAGGCGGTGGACATGCTCGACGCCGCCTCGCTGGCGCTGCGGGTATGGAACGAGCATCGCGCGAGCGCCGGCCTGCCGCGCTGGGAGGTCGTCGGTCTCGAGGTGCTCGAGCGGGACGCGTTCCACCGTCGCGGTGGTGACCGGGCGCCGGCCATCGGGCTGCACCAGCCCACCCCGCAGCCGTTCTGAGGCGCCTACAGTGGTGCGGGTGAACAGGTTGGACGCTAGCACCGTTGACAGCACCACCGGCGCCGATGTGGCCGCGGCCGCCCGGGCGGCCCGGGTTGCCGCCCGGCTGCTCGCTCGGCTGCCGCGCGCCGACAAGGACCAGGCCCTGCAGGCGATGGCGCAGGCGTTGCTCGACGCCTCGACCCCGGTGCTGGCAGCCAACGCCGAGGACGTCGCCGCCGCTGAGGCCGACGGCACCGCCGCGCACCTGGTGGACCGGCTCAGACTGGACGCCGACCGGCTGGCCGCGATGGCGGCCGGGCTGCGCAAGGTCGCCGACCTGCCCGACCCGGTGGGCGAGGTGGTCCGCGGGGTGCGGCTGCCGGGCGGTCTTGAGCTGCGCCAGCGCCGGGTGCCGCTGGGTGTGGTCGGCATCATCTACGAGGCGCGGCCCAACGTGACCGCCGACGCGGCCGGGCTGTGCCTCAAGGCTGGCAACGCGGTGCTGCTGCGCGGCTCGGGCTCGGCGGCGCGTACCAACGCCGCCATCGTTGCGGTGCTGCGCTCGACGCTCGCCGATGCCGGCCTGCCCGCCGACGCGGTTACCATGCTCGATGCCAGCAGCCGCGCCACCGCCATCGAGCTGATGCGGGCCCGCGGGCTGGTCGACCTAATCGTGCCGCGGGGCGGGGCGGGGTTGATCCGCACCGTTGTCGAGCAGTCGACGGTGCCGGTGGTCGAGACCGGGGTCGGCAACTGCCACGTCTACGTCGACGCCGACGCCGACCTCCACATGGCCCGCGCGATCGTGCTGAACGCCAAGACCCAACGCCCCAGCGTGTGCAACGCCGCGGAGTCGCTGCTGGTGCACCGGGCCGTCGCCGACAAGTTTGTGCCGGACGTGGTCGCCCTGCTGATCGACCACGGTGTCACCGTGCACGGCGACGAGGCGTTCCAGGCTGCATCGCCCGACGTGCTCGCGGTGACCGCCGACGACCATGCCCGCGAGTTCTGCGCGCTGGAGATGTCGGCCCGCGTGGTCGACGACCTCGACGACGCGCTCGACCACGTGGCCCGCTTCGGCAGCGGCCACACCGAGGCCATCGTCACGGGCTCGCTGACCGCGGCCCGGCGCTTCGCCGAGGGGGTCGATGCCGCCGCGGTCATGGTCAACGCCTCGACCCGCTTCACCGACGGTGAGGAGTTCGGTCTCGGCGCCGAGATCGGCATCTCCACCCAGAAGCTGCATGCCCGCGGCCCGATGGGCCTCGCCGAGCTCACCACGACCACCACCGTGGTCACCGGTGACGGCCACCTGCGGTGAGCCGGCCCGTACCGGCTAGATTGCCACCATGCTGAGTGCCGTCGTACGCGCCGAGGGAGAGCTGCGCGAGCTGCCGATCGAGCCGCTCTGGATCGGCGTCATCGTGCTCGTGCTGCTGATCGCGATGCTGGTCGCCCTGTTGGTCTTCGGGAAGGGCCGGCCGCACACCTGAGCGGTTTCCGCTCAGGTGCAGCGGCGCGCACCCGGTCGTGCGCCTTCCCGAGGGGGGTCCGTTACGCCCGCGCCGGGTCGGTGTCATGGGCGGCACGTTCGATCCGATCCATCACGGCCACCTGGTGGCGGCCAGCGAGGTGCAGGCCTGGTTCGGGCTCGACGAGGTCGTGTTCACCCCCACCGGCACCCCGTGGCAGAAGCAGTCGCGCAAGGTTGCGGCGGCCGAGCACCGCTACCTGATGACCGTGATCGCCACCGCCTCGAACCCGCGGTTCTCGGTCAGCAGGGTCGACATCGACCGCGCGGGTCCGACCTACACCATCGACACCCTCCGCGACCTGCGCGCGCAGACCGACGACGTGGAGTTGTTCTTCATCACCGGCGCCGACGCGCTGGCCCAGATCCTCACCTGGCGCGACCACGACGAGATCTTCGACCTGGCGCACTTCGTCGGTTGCACCCGCCCCGGTCACCGCCTCGACGCCTCGACGCTCGCCGGGCTGCCGTCCGACCGGTTGACGTTGGTCGAGATCCCGGCGCTGGCGATCAGCTCCACCGACTGCCGCGCCCGCGTCGCTCAAGGCGAGCCGGTCTGGTACCTGGTGCCCGACGGGGTGGTCCAGTACATCGCCAAGCACGGTCTGTACGGTGGCGCCGACCCCGCGGTGAGCGGCCCCGAGCCGGTCGGTCGGCCGGCCGACGAGGGCGGTCCCGACGCCGCACCATCTCGAGGGAGCACGTGACAGCGACCAAGCACGCGATGGACCTCTCCGCCGCCGCCGCCGAGGCAGCGGCCGACAAGCTGGCCCGCGACATCGTGGCGTTCGACGTGTCCGAGCAACTGGTGCTCACCGACGTCTTCTTGATCTGCTCGGCCGCCAACGACCGACAGGTCCGCGCGGTGGTCGACGCGGTGCAGGAGCGGCTGCTGCTGCTCGGCGCCAAGCCGGTGCGTCGTGAGGGGGAGCAGCAGGCACGCTGGGTGCTGTTGGACTTCGCCGACATCGTGGTGCACGTGCAGCACGAGGAGGAGCGTGTCTTCTACGCCCTGGAGCGCATCTGGAGCGACTGCCCGGTGCTGCCGCTGCCGACCACGCCGCGGGACCGGTCAGTGCGGGAGCAGCGGTGACCAGACAGCTCGTGCTGTGGCGGCACGGGCGGACGGCGTGGAACGTCGAGGGGCGCACCCAGGGCCAGTCCGACACCGACCTCGACGAGGTGGGCGTCGCCCAGGCCGCCGAGGGGGCGAGCCGGCTCGCGGCGCTGGCGCCGTCAGCGATCGTCTCGAGCGACCTGCGGCGCGCGGTCGACACCGCGGCCCCGCTGGCCAAGCTCACCGACCTGGTCCCCACCTACGACCGGCGGCTGCGCGAGGTGGACTTCGGCGCGCGCGAGGGCCTGACCGCCGAGGACGCCTGGCAGCGCTGGCCCGAAGAGATGGCCCGCCGCGACGCCGGCGAGGACGTCCGCTTCCCCGGCGCGGAGACGCTGGCCGAGACCGCTGACCGGTTCGCCGCGGTGCTGAGCGAGGTGAGCCGGGCGATGTCGTACGGCGAGACGGTGGTCGTTGTCGGCCACGGTAGTGCGATGCGGGTCGGTGCCTGCGCGTTCGTCGGGTTCCCGACCGAGCACCGCACCCGCTTCGGCGCCTTCGCCAACTGCTGCTGGGCGGTGCTGGCCGACAGTGGCCGCGGCTGGCGGATCGAGGAGTGGAACGCCGGCTCGCTGCCCGAGCCGGTCGTCGGCGACGACCGCTGAGCCGGTCCGGGTCTGCCGCTGACCGATGGCTCCGGAGCCGGGTCATCGGCACGCAGCCCACCGGCTATGCTGGCGCGGTTCGTCCGACCGGGACCCACGGTCGGACGATGGGGCTGTGGCGCAGCTGGTAGCGCACCTGCATGGCATGCAGGGGGTCAGGGGTTCGAGTCCCCTCAGCTCCACCGA
>JBBSNM010000116.1:0-5251 GCA_038232655.1 Propionibacteriales bacterium
GACCGCCACGACGTGTTGCTGGTCTCCGACGAGGTGATCTGCGCCTTCGGCCGGCTCGGCCACATGTTCGCCTGCGAGCGGTACGGCTATCAGCCGGACATCATCACCTGCGCCAAAGGTCTGACCTCGGGCTACTCACCGCTGGGCGCGATGGTGGCGACCGACCGGCTGTTCGAGCCGTTCGCCAGTGGGTCCGAGATGTTCGCGCACGGATATACCTTCGGCGGCCACCCGGTGTCGACTGCGGTGGCGATGGCCAACCTCGACATCTTCGAGCGCGAACAGCTGAACGACCACGTGCGCGACACCGAGGGCGCGTTCCGTTCGACGCTGGAACGGCTGGGTGACCTGCCGATCGTCGGTGACGTTCGCGGCGACGGGTACTTCTACGGCATCGAGCTGGTCAAGGACAAGGCGACCAAGCAGACCTTCGACGACGCCGAGTCCGAGCGACTGCTGCGTGGCTTCTTGTCCAAGGCACTGTTCGACGGCGGGCTCTACTGCCGTGCGGACGATCGCGGCGACCCGGTGATCCAGCTGGCGCCACCGCTGATCTGCGACCAGTCGCACTTCGACGAGATCGAGCAGGTGCTGCGCTCGGTGCTCACCGAGGCCTGGTCGCACCTGTAGCCCGGCGGCCGGCGGCAGGCTGGGCGCCGTTGGTGTGCGCAGACGCACCACGCGACCGGTGCGATCTGGTGCGTTTGCGCACAGTCGTGCCGGGTGGGTGGAATCAACCGTCCTGAGGTCTGTGGACAACCGCCGACGCCGTTCTGCTGTGACCCAGTCTGTTGGCATGGTGGCGCCAACAGTGTTGCCCGACACCCTGCTGGGAGGACCGTTCACGATCGCGGCGGCGCGTCGGCACGGTGTATCCCGCCGGGCGCTGGCCGGCAAGCGCTTCCACCGCCTCGTCACCGGGGTCTATGTGCACGCCGACGTGGAGCTCACCGTGCGGGTGTGGGCGCAGGCCGCTCTGTTGGTGACAGCCCCCGACGCCGTCGTCACCGGAGTCACCGGGCTGCAGGCGCGGGGCGTCTATGCCGGCTCCCCCTGGCCGCTGCGCCTGGTCAGCACCCACCCGTATGTGGTGCGACGACCCGGGCTCGCCGTCACCCGCGTCCGCGTGCTGCCACCCCACGACGTTCGGCTGGCGGACCCGGCGCACTGCCTGCTTGCGGCCTGCCGGGACGGTCTCGACCTGGTCGACGCGGTGGCCGCGGGCGACGCCCTGGTGTGCCGCGGCCACTGCGACCTCGCCAGCCTGAGGGCATGCCTGAGCGCCGGTCGCGGCGCGGGGTCAAGGCAGGCGCGCAGGGTCAGCTATCTGGTCCGTGAGCGCGTTGAGTCCCAGCGCGAGACCTACGTCCGGCTGCTGCTCGTGCTGGCCGGGCTGCCTGAGCCCGCCTGCAATCCGAACCTCGGTGGGGATGCGGGCTTCATCGGCCGCGCCGACCTGGCGTACCTGGAGTACGGCGTGATTGTTGAGTACGACGGCAGGCAGCACGCGGAGCAGTCCGCCCAGTGGGAGCACGACCTCGACCGGTTGGACGACTTCGAAGCGGCCCGCTGGCGCTTCGTGCGCGTCACCAAGCAGCGCCTCCGACGCCCGCGTGCAGTGGTCTGGCGGGTTTACAGCAAGCTCGTGGCGGGAGGCTACAGCGGGCCGCCGCCGGTGTTCGGTCCTGAGTGGGTCGCGCTCTTCGAGAAGCGGTCGGCCGCCCGCCGCACGAGCCAGACGGCTGGCCCGAGGTCGTGGGCGTTGTGCGCAGACGCACCACGCGGCCACCTCCCCGTGGTGCGTTAGCGCACAGTTGCGGTCTGCTGCAGGGCGCTCTCAGTCAGCGACCGAGCGCACGGCGTCCACCAGGATCGCCAACCCCTCGCGGGCGTCGGCCTCGTCCAGCGTCAGCGGCGGCGCCACCCGCAGGCAGTTGCCGTGCAGCCCGCCCTTGCCGACGAGCAGCCCGCGCTCACGAGTGGCCTCCATCAGGGCCGCGGCCGCCGCCGGGTCGGGCTCGAGGCCGCCGGGCTGCACCAACTCGATGCCGATCATCAGCCCGCGACCACGCACCTCGGCGACCGCCGGCAGCTCACCCAGCGCGTCGTGCAGCCCGTCGATCAGCAGCCGCCCCACCACCGCGGCCTGCTTCTGCAGGTCGTGCTCGAGCACGTAGTCCAAGGTCGCGTTGGCGGCCGCGGTGGCCAGTGGGTTACCGCCGAACGTGGAGATCGAGTTGGCGCCGAGACAGTCCATCAGCTCTGGCTCGGCGACCACCCCGCCGAGGGCAACCCCGCCGGCGATCCCCTTGGCGAACGTCAGCGCGTGCGGCCGCACCGCCTGCCCCTCGTAACCCCAGAAGTGGTCGCCGGTGCGTCCCCACCCGGTCTGCACCTCGTCGGAGACGAACAAGATGCCGTGCTCGTCGAGCACCTGCTGGTAGGCCCCGAGCAGGCCGTCCGGCGGGACCGCGAACCCGCCGACACCCTGCACCGGCTCGGCGATCATGCACGCGACGTCGCCGGCGGTCGTGGTCGCCAGCAGCTCACGCAGGTCCTGGACGCAGGCGGCGACGTACGCCTCGTCGGGCAGGTCGCGGAACGAGCTGCGCAGCCGGTAGCCGCTCTGGGCGTAGGTCACCTGCAGCGGAGAGAGGCTGGACGCCGACCAACCGCGGTTGCCGGTCACACCGACCGTCGCGAACGCCCGGCCGTGATAGCTGTTGCGCAGCGCGATGACCTGGTTGCTTCGCCGCGCCTGGGTGGCCAGCAGCAGCGCGGCCTCGTTGGCCTCGGTGCCCGAGGTGGTGAAGAACACCTTGGCGTCGGTGATGCCCGACAGCGCGGCGATCCGCTCCGCGAGCCGGACCTGGCCACTCAGCAGGTACAGCGTCGAGGTGTGCACCACGCCGCGGTCGACCTGCTCCGTGATCGCCGCGCGCACCTCGGGCACGTTGTAGCCGATCATGTTGGTGAGGATCCCGGCGAAGAAGTCGAGGTAGGTGCGGCCGTCGGAGGCGGTCACCCGGCAGCCGTCGCCGGACACGATCTCCATCGGCTGGTCGTAGTACAGCGCCAGCCAGGACGGCAGCACCGCCCGGTGTCGCAGCAGCAGGTCGTCGCTCATCAGCCGAACCCCTATCCCGGCTTGTCCGTCGCCGTCACCCACAGGTTGGCACGTCCGGTGCCGTCGACGAGCGGCACCGGCGGCGGGTGGAGGCTCACCGCACGCGCTCGCGTCGACGGCGCAGCATCTCGCCGCCGAGCACCACGGCGACCGCGAGCGCGAACATCGCGGTGCCGACCACGTTGATCTGCATCGGGATGTCGCGCTGCGCGGCACCCCAGACGTACATGGGGAACGTCGTGGTCTGACCGGAGTTGAAGTTGGTGATGATGAAGTCGTCGAAGCTCAGCGCGAAGGCCAGCAGCGCCGCCGACAAGATGCCGGGGAACACCAGCGGGAAGGTCACCTTCCAGAACGCCTGCGACTCGGTGGCGTACAGGTCCATCGCGGCCTGCTCAAGCCGCGAGTCCATGCCCTGCAGCCGGGCCCGCACGGTCACGACCACGAACGACAGGCAGAACATGATGTGGGCGACCAGGATCGTCCAGAAGCCGAGCACGCCGCCGAAGCCGACCGCCACGAACAGCGCCAGCAGCGAGGCGCCCATCACCACCTCGGGCGAGGCCATCGGCAAGAAGATCACCACGTTGGCCGCCGGCCGGCCACGGAAGCGGTGCCGCACCAAACCGAAGGCCATCAGCGTGCCCAGCGCGGTGGCAACGACGGTGGCCAGCAGGCCGACCTGCAGGCTCGTGACCAGCGAGGAGCACAACCCTTCGGGCTCGCAGGGGTGCAGCCAGTTGGCCAGCGTCGGCTCGCCGAACACGTACAGCGCCTTGCTCGGCGGCTTGTTGAAAGACATCAACACGACGATGGCGATCGGTACGAACATGTACGCGAGCACCACCAGTCCGGCGGCCAGCACCAGGTGCTCGCCGACCCAGCGGCCCAGGCGGGTCATCACAGCAGCTCCTCGGTGCCGGCACGGCGGATGTAGACCGCGACCATCGCCACGATGACCACCATCAACGTGACCGACAGCGCGGCCGCGGCGGGGTAGTCGCCGACCTTGAAGCGGGCCTCGATGACGTTGCCGATCATCTGCGTGGTGGTGTCGCCCAGCAGTCGGGAGTTGATGAAGTCGCCGGCCGAGGGGATGAACGTCAGCAACGTGCCGGCCACCACGCCGGGCATCGACAGCGGCAGCGTCACCTGGCGGAAGCCCTGCACCGGCGAGGCGTACAGGTCGCCGGCCGCCTCGATCAGCCGGTGGTCGATCTTCTCGAGGCTGACGTAGAGCGGCAGCACCATGAACGGCAAGAAGTTGTAGGTCAGGCCCGCGACCACCGCGACGCCGGTGGCCAGCAGCCGGCCGTCGGTGACCAGGCCGAGAGCCTCGCCGACCCCGACCACGAAGCCGTTGTCGGCGAGGATCAGCTTCCACGCGAGCGTCCGGACCAGGAAGCTGGTGAAGAACGGCGCGATGACCAGGATCAGCATCAGGTTCTTCCACCGGCCGGCCTTGAACGCGATCGCGTACGCCAGCGGGTAGCCCAGCAGCAGGCAGAGCACGGTGGCGATCGCAGCGTAGGAGAAGCCGCGCAGGAACGGCTCGGCGTAGAACGCCAGCGCGTCGACGTAGTTGGCGAACTCCCAGGTCATCGCGTAGCCGGCCTCCTCCGATCCGGCCGGGTCGTACAGGCTGGTGGCAACCAGCTGCACCAGCGGGACGAGGAAGAACGCGGTCAGCCACAGCGCGCCGGGGGCCAGCAGCAGCCAGGCGGGGTTGATCCCACGGCTGCGCGGGGACGGGTCCGAGCCCCCACCGGGGGTGAGCTCGGGTGCCACCGCGGGGGCGCCGGCGCTGCTGCTCACGCCGTCAGGCCCTCGTCGACCCCGGCACGGGCGTCCTGGTCATGGTCGAGCAGGAAGGCGTGCGGGCCGGCGAAGCCGATGTCGACGCGGTCACCGGTGCGCAGCAGCGCACGGGCGCCGGTGTTCTGCTCGAAGGCCATCAGCTCCTGGCCCCAGGCGGCCCGGACGAGGTACTGCGTGCTGACGCCCACGAAGCTGACGTCGACCACCTGCGCGATGCCGAGGCTGTTGGTGTCCCGGTCGGCGGTGGCCCGCTCACCCGCGGCGGCGTCGGGCTGGGCGAGGAACATCTTCTCTGGGCGCACCCCC
>JBBSNM010000117.1:0-5248 GCA_038232655.1 Propionibacteriales bacterium
CTCGGCGTCGAGCTCGAGGTCGTGCACCACACCCAGCTGCTCAACCGGCTGGTCCGCGACCGGCGGCTGACGCCGGTCGCGCCGGTCGCGCCGGTAAAGGGCAACGGGGCCGGCGCCGGGAGGACCATCACCTACCACGACCCGTGCTTCCTCGGCCGGCACAACCAAGTCTACTCCCCGCCCCGCGAGCTGCTGGACGTCATCCCGGACGCCAGCTTCGCCGAGATGCCGCGCAACTCCGAGCGGTCGTTCTGCTGCGGTGCGGGCGGTGCGCAGATGTGGATGGAGGAGCGCATCGGCGAGCGCATCAACGCCAACCGCACCGCCGAGGCGGTCGCGACCGGCGCCGATCAGATCGCCGTCGCCTGCCCGTTCTGCCGGGTGATGCTGTCCGACGGGCTCACCGCCCAGCAGGCCGCCGGACAGGCGCGCGAGGAGGTCGAGGTGCTCGACGTGGCCCAGCTGCTGCTCGCGGCGGTCAACCGCAACGGGGTCGGGTCCCCCGCCGGCAGCCCCGAGGCAAGCGACCCCGATGCAGGCGACCACCCGGCAGCGCGCACCTGAAGCCCCGTTGGTCGGCCGATCTTCCGACGCTACGGCCACTCGCCCCGCTCGACCTGTCGGAAGATCGCGACGGCGAGCAGCCCCCCGGCCACCGCGACCCGCCCCCCGCCACCGCGACCAGCGGCCCGCCACCGCGACCAGCGGCCCGCGAGGGCGATTCAGCGCCCCCGGTCTTCGTGGTCGGCTCCCGGGTCGATCTCGTCGGCCTGCCGCAGTCGATCGTGCTGATCGTCTCGCGAAGCGGCGGCCTCGTGCCCGCGCTCCCGCGCCTCGGCTTCCAGCCGCTCGGCCTCGGCCCGCTTGGCATCGGCCTCGGCCCGGGCACGGCGGGCCTCGGCGTCGGTCTCGGCGGCGGCCGACTCGTGCTTGCGCACTGTCGACTCGTCCTGCGCCGCCCGCTCGCGCAGCTCGCCCGCCTGATCGCGGCGCTTTCCCTGGTCGCGCTCCTTACCCTTGCGCATCGCCGCCACGATCAGCGCCACCACGACGATGGCCACGACCACTGCGACGACGATCCACAAGATGGTGCTCGTCTCCATAAGATCTCCCCTCTCAACCGTCACGGGTCCTCAGTTGCGGATCACTGAGAGTATGACGGCTAGTGCGGTCTGCCGCCGAGCACGGTCACCGCGCGGGCCGAGACCTCCAGCCCGGAGGCGAGCCGACCCGCCAGGTCCTCGCCCCGCACCCAGGCGGCGATCCAGCCGGCGGCGAACCCGTCGCCGGCACCGGTCGAGTCCCTGACATCTGCCGGCACGGCGTCGGCCCGCAGCTCGTCACCCTCGGCGGTGCGTACGACCGCGCCGCCCCACCCGAGCTTCACCGCCGCCGTCGAGCAGGTGGACGCCAGCTGCGCGGCGGCTGCGCCGGCGTCGGTCAACCCGGTGAGCAGCTCGGCCTCGACCGCGTTGGGCAGCAGCGCGTCCACGCCGGCCGTCCACTCCAGGAAGTTGCCGGCACCGGCCGCGCGCAGGTAGGCCGCCGAACTGGGGTCCACCGAGACCGCGACATGGCGGCGGCGGGCGGTGGCGATCGCGCCGAGAGCGACCGGCCTGGTCGCCGGGTCGAAGAAGGTGTAGCCGGTCAGATGCAGGACCGCCACGTCGTGCCAGACGTCGTCGGGGATGTCGCGGAGAGTGAGCCCGGTGTTGGCGGAGCGGTCGACGTACATCGTGCGCTCGCCGTGCTCGTCGAGCACCAGCACGATCGAGCCGGTCGTACGCTCGCGGTCCACCGCGATGCGCGCGTCGACGCCCTGGCGGTGCAGGACGCTGACGTGCTCACCGGCGCTGTTGTGGCCGGCCCGGCCGACGAAGCTGACGTCGACGCCCAACGCGCCCAGCCAGCCGGCGACGTTGGCAGCCGATCCGCCTGGCCGGTGCCGGATCTCCGCGGTGGTGTCGCTGGCGGGTGTCACGGCCGTCAGCGGCCGCACCAGCAGGTCGTCCACGATGTCGCCGATGACGAGCACCCGCGAGCCGCTCACTGGCCGGCACCGCTCGGGGCACGCTCGGCCCAAGCCCGGGCGATCTCGCCGGCCAGGGCGACGTTGCCGCGCACGATCCGCAGGTTGACCTCGAGGCTGTGCCCACCGGTCGCCTGCATCATGTGCGACAGCAGGAACGGGGTGACCTGCTTGCCCCGCACGCCCCGCTCTTCGGCGGCCGTCAGCGCCGCGTCGAGGGCCGCGTCGTGAACCTCGGCGTCGAGCTGGTCGTCGACCGGCAACGGGTTCGCGACCAGGACCGCTTGAGAACGACCGAGCGCGTCCCCGGCCGCCATCACGTCGACGACCTGCTGCGCCGAGTCGACCCGCCAGTCGAGGTCGTGCCCGGAGTCGCTGAGCCAGAACGCCGGGAAGCGCGACGTGCGGTAGCCGAGCACGGTCACCCCCAGGGTCTCCAGCCGCTCCAGCGTGCCGGCGATGTCGAGGATGGACTTGACCCCGGCCGACACCACGGTGACGGGGGTCTGCCCGAGTGTCATCAGGTCGGCCGACTCGTCGTAGGTGTGCGCCGCCAGCCGGTGCACGCCGCCGAGGCCGCCGGTGGCGAACACCCGGACACCGGCCAGGCGGGCGAGGAACGCCGTCGCCGCCACCGTGGTGGCGCCGCTGCCGCCGGCGGCAAGCAGCACCGGCAGGTCGCGCACGCTGGCCTTGGCCATCTCGTCCGACGCGATCCGGTTGAGACCGTCGTCGTCCAGGCCGATGCGGAGCTGGCCGTCGAGCACGGCGATGGTGGCCGGGGTGACGCCCTGGTCACGCAGCAGCTGTTCGAAGCCCTGCGCGGCCGACAGGTTCACGGGCCGGGGCAGGCCGTGGGAGATGATCGTCGACTCCAGTGCCACCACCGGCCGGCCGGCAGCGAGGGCGTCGGCGACCGGGGGCGACGGGATCATCGCGAACGCGCCGCGTTGTCCAGCCGCGGGCTTGGTCGCGGCCGATGTCGGGTCCGGTGCCATACCGGTCAGCCTCGCACGCCCGTACGGCATCGCAATGTGACGCCATTTGCGCAGCTCGATGACGCCTGGTGACGTCAACTCACACCACTTGTGATTCTCCGAGGGTTGTTGTGCCGTCAGCTTGATGTCATAGTGACGTCATGGATCTAGCCCCGTACGTGGAACGGCTGCGCACCGACCTCGCCGCCGCCGCCGACGCGGCCGGCCCCGACGCCCGGGCGACGGCTGACCGGCTGGTGGTCTCCCTCGACTCCGCCGTGCGAATGGCGATGCTGGAGGCGCTGTCGGATGCGGCGGCCGAGATCACCACCGAGCTGCCCGGAGGCGCGGTCGAGGTACGGCTGAAGGGCCGCGAGCCCCAGTTCGTGGTCGCCGCCGAGCCGGTCGAACTCCAGCCCGACCAGCCCGACAGCGCCGGCACCGAGCCCGGTCCGGACGAGCCCGATGACGACGGCGCGGTGGCCCGGGTCACCGTCCGCATCCCTGAGTCGCTCAAGGCCCGGGCCGAGGAGCTGGCCTCGAGCCGGGGTCAGTCGCTGAACAGCTGGATCGTGCAGGCGCTGCGGTTCGCCAGCCGCGAGCGGGCGATCGACGTCGACATCGACCTGTCCTCGCTGCCGCTCGGCGCCGGTCTCGGGTTCGGTCCGCGCCACACCCGCCGGGTCCAGGGCTGGGTCCGATGACAACGGCCGACGTCGGCCGACCGAAAGGAATCCCCATGTCTGAGTCCGACGGCCTGACCCGTGAGTTCGAGACACCGGGGCCCGGTGCTGCTGCGGATCGAGACGACCAGCGGCGACGTCCGCGTCGATGCCGTCGACGCCGATCGCTGCGTCGTAAGGCTGCGCCCGGCCCGGCCCGGCGACGACCGGGCCATCGGGGACGGCTGCGCGGTGAACACCGGGTCTGGGGACGTACGCGTGCAGCAGGTCGCCGCGTGCTGCAGGTGAACACCGGCTCGGGGGCGACGTGCAGGTCGCCGACGCCGGCGCCGCCGTGGCGATCAACACCGCCTCCGGCGACCACCATGTCGGGCGGGTGCGACGCGGGACGGTCAAGGTCGACTCCGCCTCCGGCGACGTCGACATCACCGTGGTCGAGGGCATCCCGGTCTGGCTGGACGTCACCAGCCTGAGCGGCAGCGTGCACTCGGCGCTCGAGGGCAGCGGCCCGCCGGCCGACGGCGAGGACGCCGTCGCGCTGCACGTCAACACTGTCTCCGGCGACATCTCCCTCTCACACGCCTGACCCCACCCCACCCGATCATCCGAGAGTTATCGCGCGCCCCGTCGACCCGACAGGAGCCCCCGATGGACGAGATGAGCTACCACCTGGCGCTGCAGCAAGTCGCCGACCGCACCCGTGATGCCCGGCGTCACCACGAGCGTCTCGGCGGGGTGCCTCCCCCGGCCAACCGGCGTGCGAGTGGCTGGTTACGACGCGAGCGGCCGATCCCGGACGACCCCACCTGACCGGCACGACAACGCCTCCGACCCCCGGGGTCGTTCAGGAGCGAAAGCGCTGGAAGTTCGCGAACGAGCGTGACGGCGTGGGACCTCGTTGGCCCTGGTAGCGCGACCCGTAGACGGCCGACCCGTACGGATGCTCGCTCGCCGAGCTGAGGCGGAAGAAGCACAGCTGGCCGATCTTCATGCCCGGCCACAACTTGATCGGCAGCGTCGCCGCGTTGCTCAGCTCGAGTGTCACGTGACCGGTGAAGCCGGGGTCGATGAAGCCCGCGGTCGAGTGGGTCAGCAACCCGAGCCGGCCCAAGGAGCTTTTGCCCTCGAGCCGGGCGGCGATGTCGTCGGGCAGGGTGACGATCTCGTACGTCGAGCCGAGCACGAACTCGCCAGGGTGCAGGATGAACGGCTCGCCACCGGTGGGCTGCACCATCCGGGTCAGCTCGGGCTGCTCCTCGGCCGGGTCGATGTGGGGGTAGCGGTGGTTCTCGAACACCCGGAACAGCCGGTCCAGCCGCACGTCGACGCTGGACGGCTGCACCAGGTCTGCGGCGTACGGTTCGAGGCTTACCCGCCCGGCGTCCACCTCGGCCCTGATGTCGCGGTCGGAGAGCAGCACGTCGGCAACCTAGCGCAGGCGGCTCGGTAGTATCGTGCTGCTCGCCCGGCCGGTCCCGGGCGCCCCGCGGGTGTAGTTCAATGGCAGAACATCAGCTTCCCAAGCTGACAGTGCGAGTTCGATTCTCGTCACCCGCTCC
>JBBSNM010000118.1:0-4982 GCA_038232655.1 Propionibacteriales bacterium
AGTGCTGCTTGCGGCGGCGGCTGTACGCCGAGCGCGCCGACGAGAAGCGACGCCACAGCGCCTCGTCGCTCGCCTTGTCGATGCGGGCCTGCGCCTTCCAGCTGTCCATCAGCTCGCGGAGCCGGTCGGCGCCGCCACGCCAGTCGGCAGAGACCGCCAGCTGCTCGGCCTCGGCGACGATGGACTCCTTCGCCTGCCGGGCGCGTTCCTGCTTGGCCTGGCGGGCGACGCGACGCTGCTCCTGCTGCTCGGCGAGCACCGGCGCCAGCGAGTCGAGGCGCTCGACCAGCCGCTCGAGATCACCCACTGCCTGAGCGCCCACAATGCTCTCGCGCACCTGCGCGATCGTGCGGCGTGCCTCGTCCGGCGCCAGCGCGCCCTGCCGTACGCGTCGCTCGAGCAGGTCGACCTCGACGGCCAGCCCCTCGAACCGGTGCACGTACAGCGTCAGGGCCTCGGCGGCCGCACCTTCTGGCCACTGACCGACCTCCCGCTCGGCGCCGTCTCGATCACGCACGAAGACGGTGCCGTCGACGTCGACCCGACCCCAGCTGCTGGCATCGGATGCCTCGGCCGCGACACCGTCCGCCGGCGCTGCACCGACGGTGGCTGCCGGCGGCGGGGCCGGACGTGGCGCGCCTGCAGGTGGCCCGGGTCGCGGCGCGGGAGGCGTGGGTGTGGCCGAGTCCGGCGCCGGGGAGTCCGGGGCCGGGGAGTCCGGCGCTCGGGAATCCGGCGCTTCCGGCGGCTGCTGCGCCATCGGGAGTCACTTCCTCGTTGCCGGACGTAGACGATCCGCAGCAGTGTAGGTGGCGCCATGCACGCCATGCCCGGCGCACGCGGGCGAGATGCTTGGACGGCACCGGCACGGGCGCCGAGGCTTCGCCTGGACGGACGATGCGACATTGCGCGGGTCGGGGCCCCGCGGATGCATGATCGTCTGTCCCGCGGCAGCCGTTAGGGTTGCCGCCATGCTCGTAGCCGGATTCCCCGCCGGCCCCTGGGGGACGAACTGCTGGGTGGTGGCATCGGGTGCCGGCACCGAGTGCGTCGTCATCGACCCCGGCAAGGACGCCGCACCGGGCGTGGCCGAGGTGGTACGGGAGCACCGCCTCAAGCCGGTCGCGGTGCTGGTCACCCACGGCCACATCGACCACATGTGGTCGGTCGCCCCGGTCGCCGGCACCCACGAAGCGGCGGCCTGGATACACCCCGCCGACCGGCACCTGCTCACCGAACCGATGGCCGGCATCTCACCCGACATGGCGTCGATGCTGCTCGGCGGCTCGTACAGCTTCGCCGAGCCCGACGACGTGCGCGAGCTCGGCGACGGCCAGCGCCTCGAGCTCGCCGGCCTGCGGCTCGACGTCGAGCACGCCCCCGGCCACACCCCCGGCTCGGTCACGTTTCGCACCCCGTACGACGGCGCCGAGGACGTGCCGGAGCTGATGCTCTCCGGCGACCTGCTGTTCGCCGGCTCGATCGGCCGCACCGACCTGCCCGGCGGCGACCACGCCCAGATGCTGCGCAGCCTCGCGCGCACGGTGCTGCCGCTCGACGACCGCGTCGTCGTGCTGCCCGGGCACGGCGCCCAGACCAGCATCGGCCGGGAGCGGGTCGCGAACCCCTACCTGCAGGACCTGCCGCACCTCGCCGAGCAGCCCGCGCCCACCCGAGGGCTGTGACCGGTGGCCCGTCCAACCCCCCTGTCGGGGTTCCCCGAGCTGCTGCCGCGCCAGCGCGCCGCCGAGCTGGTGGTGCTCGACTCGCTGCGCGCGACCTTCGAACTGCACGGGTTCGCCAGCCTCGAGACCCGGGCAGTGGAGCCGCTCGACCAGCTGCTGCGCAAGGGCGAGACCTCCAAGGAGGTGTATGTGCTGCGCCGGCTGCGGGCCGAGGCCGGCGACGAGGACACGTCGTCGGCGGCCGGGCTGGGACTGCATTTCGACCTCACCGTGCCGCTGGCTCGCTACGTGCTCGAGAACGCTGGACGGCTGGAGTTCCCGTTCCGCCGCTACCAGATCCAGCGCTGCTGGCGGGGCGAGCGGCCGCAGGAGGGCCGCTACCGCGAGTTCACCCAGGCCGACATCGACGTGATCGGCCGCGACGCGCTGCCGTTCGACGCCGACGTCGAGGTGACCGAGGTGCTGGCGGAGGCGCTGAGCCGGCTGCCGCTGCCCGCCGTCACCCTGCACGTCAACAACCGCAAGCTGATCGAGGGGTTCTACCGCGGCATCGGCGCCGACGACCCGGCCGCGGTGATCCAGACGGTCGACAAGCTGGACAAGGTCGGCGAGGACGATGCGCGCCGGCTGCTGCGCGAGCAGGCCGGGCTTGACGACGCTCAGGTCGAGCAGTGCCTGGCGCTGTCGCGCATCGGCGGCACCGACGCGACGTTCGCCGCGCAGGTCCGGGCGCTCGGCGTTGAGCACCCGCTGCTCGACGAGGGCCTGGCCGACCTGGTCCAGGTGCTCGAGGCCGCGGCGCACACCGCGACCGACCGGTTCGCCGTGGTCGCCGACCTCAAGATCGCCCGCGGCCTCGACTACTACACCGGCACCGTCTTCGAGGGCCGGATGGCAACCCACGGGGACCTGACCGTCTTGGCCGGCGGACGCTACGACGCCCTCGCCAGCGACGGCAAGGCGACCTATCCCGGCGTGGGGATCTCGTTCGGGGTGACCCGCGTCGTCGCCCCGCTCATCGCGCGCGGCCTGGTCGACGGCAGCCGCTCGGTGCCCTCGGTGGTGCTCGTCGCCCTGCCGTCCGACGACGACCGGCCACGCGTCCGGGCCATCGCCCGCGCCCTGCGTGCCCGCGGCATCGCCACCGAGCTGGCCCCGAGCGCCGCCAGGTACGGAAAGCAGATCCGGCACGCCGAGCGGCGCGGCATCCCGTACGTGTGGTTCCCCAACCCCGACGGTGGCCCCGACCAGGTCAAGGACATCCGCAGCGGCGAGCAGGTGGACGCCGACGCCGACAGCTGGCTGCCGCCGGCGGTCGACCTGCGCCCGCAGATCATCGCCACGACCGACCCAGAGGAGCCAGCACCGTGATCCGCAGCCACGACGGCGGCAGCCTGCGCACCGAACACGTCGGAGAGCAGGTCACGCTCGCCGGCTGGGTGGCCCGCCGGCGCGACCACGGCGGCGTCGCCTTCGTCGACCTGCGCGACGCCAGCGGGGTCGTGCAGGTGGTCATCCGCGACGAGGAGGTGGCCCGCCCGCTGCGCTCGGAGTACTGCCTGCGCGTCGTCGGCACGGTGTCCGCACGCCCCGAGGGAAACGCCAACGAGGCGCTGCCGACCGGCGACATCGAGGTGATCGCCGACGAGGTGGAGGTGCTCAGCGAGTCCGCGCCGCTGCCGTTCCCGGTCGAGGAGCATCACACCACCCCGGTCGGCGAGGAGGTGCGGCTGCGGCACCGCTACCTCGACCTGCGCCGACCCGAGCTGGCCCGGGCGATCCGGCTGCGGGCGCAGGTCACCCGCATCATCCGTGGGCGGATGGCGGCCCTCGACTTCCTCGACGTCGAGACGCCGTACCTGACCCGCTCCACCCCCGAGGGTGCCCGCGACTTCCTGGTGCCGGTGCGGCTGCAGCCCGGGCACTGGTACGCGCTGCCGCAGTCGCCGCAGCTGTTCAAGCAGCTGCTGATGGTCGCCGGCGTCGAGCGCTACTTCCAGATCGCGCGGTGTTTCCGCGACGAGGACTTCCGCGCCGACCGGCAGCCGGAGTTCACCCAGCTCGACGTCGAGCTCAGCTTCGCCGACACCGACGACGTGATCGCGCTCACCGAGGACGTGCTGGTGCGGCTGTGGCGCGAGGTGCTCGGCCACGAGATTCCCACCCCGATCCAGCGACTCACCTACGCCGAGGCGATGCGCCGCTTCGGCATCGACCGGCCCGACCTGCGTTTCGGCTGCGAGCTGGTCGACTGCACCGTCTACTTCGCCGAGACACCGTTCCGCGTCTTCGCCCCGAAGGGCGACGACTGGTACGTGGGTGCCGTGGTGATGCCCGATGGCGCGTCGCAGCCCCGCAAGCAGCTGGACGGCTGGCAGGAGTGGGCCCGCTCGCGCGGCGCCAAGGGCCTGGCGTACGTGCTGGTCGCCGACGACGGCACGCTGGGTGGCCCGATCGCCAAGAACCTGTCCGACGGCGAGCGCAAGGGGCTGGCCGCCCACGTCGGCGCCGAGCCCGGCGACTGCGTCTTCTTCGCCGCCGGGCCGCGCAGCGAGGCGCTCGGCCTGCTGGCCGCGACCCGGCTCGAGGTGGGGGAGCGGTGCGGGCTGGTCGACCACGACCGCTGGGAGTTCGTCTGGGTGGTGGACGCCCCCATGTTCGAGCCCGTCGACCTGCCCGACGGCGGCGTCGGGTGGACCGCGGTCCACCACCCGTTCACCGCGCCGCTGCCCGAACATGCCGCTGACTTCGACGAGCGTCCCGGCGAAGCGCTGTCGCAGGCGTACGACATCGTGTTGAACGGTTCGGAGATCGGCGGCGGCAGCATCCGGATCCACCGCAGCCAGATGCAGCAGCGGGTGTTCGACGTGATCGGGCTGTCCGCCGACGAGGCGCGCAGCCAGTTCGGCTTCCTGCTGGACGCGTTCGCTTACGGGCCGCCCCCGCACGGGGGCATCGCCCTCGGGCTCGACCGGCTGTGCGCGCTGATGGCGGGGGTGGAGTCCATCCGCGACGTCATCGCGTTCCCCAAGACCGCCTCCGGCGGCGACCCGCTGACCGGTGCGCCGAGCCCGATCACGCCCGCCCAGCGCCGCGAGGCGGGAGTGGACGGCGGAACGCCCCGGCCCCCGCAGTGAGCGCTAGACTTCTGTACATGACGACGATCCCGCTGGCTGAGGTCAGGGCCAACCTGTCCCGCTTGGTGGACGAGGCGGTGCGCACTCACCAGCGGGTCGAGGTCACTCGCAAGGGCCGTCGTGCTGCGGTGCTGCTCAGTGCCGAGGATTTCGACTCCAT
>JBBSNM010000119.1:0-4891 GCA_038232655.1 Propionibacteriales bacterium
GACGTCGGCGACTGCGCCGTCCGGCTCTATGCGGTGCTGCTGCGCTACGGCAACACCACCGGCGCCCGCATGCCCGCCCGGACCACGCTGGCCGCCAGGCTCCACAAGAAGTCGGTCGACACCGTGGACCGGGCACTGGCCGAGCTGGTCCGACTCGGCGCCGTCCAGGTCGAGAACCGATTCGCCGGCGGCCAGCGGCTCACCAACCGCTACCGGATCCGCACCTCCCGGCCCGGTGATCACCGCCCGGGACCGGTTACGGCCATCGCTACGGCTCCCGGTGAGGGGGGTGGCCGCACGAATGCGGCTACCCCTACGGATGCGGCCAGGGGTGGCCGCACCAATCGGGGCAGGGTGGCCGCACCAATCGGGGATGACCGAGAGTCTTCTACCGATACACCACCACCCCCTCCTCCCCCGCAGAAAGCCAGCCGCGGTGTCAGGGCCTCACGGCGCGAAGACTGCAACCGGCAGTGGCGGGCACGGCAATCCGACCTGCTCGCCGCGTGCGGCATCGACGACCAGGGCAGCTGGCACGACTACGCCGACCAGGTTCGCCAAGCGCGGCGTAACGCCGGCCAGCCGCTGACGCGGTGGTCGCCCGCGCACCTGCTCGCCGCCCTAGACCTCGCGGTCCGCGGCCGCGGATGGCCGCCCGACCAAGCCACGAGAGCGCTGCTGCAGGTGGCGTCCGACCCGGCCACCCGCAGCCCAGCACGCCTCGCCGAAGCCGGACCCTGGTGGGACCAACCCGACCCGACCGAAGCCCAACCCGCTGCCGACGTCGACCTGACCGCACTCGAGGTCGAACTCGACGCCGTCGACGGACAACGCCTCGCCCTCCAGCGACAAGCACGACAACAGCTGACGGCGGAGAGACAACCCGTCACGCGGCTCAGCGTCATCCAGCGAGCAGTCGAGCTGCTCCACACAAGCGCGTGAACTACCCGCGAGCGACCCTTCAGCAGTAGATGGCGTACTCCTGAGGGCGCCATGTGTCGCCGATGACCAGGGTGCTGGAGGCGGTCTCGATGACGTCGCTGGTGATGACCGTGAGATGAACTTCGGCTTGCCGCCACCGGGCTCGCCCGGCCGGGCCACGGCCAGGCCCCTACCGGGTGTGTGGCGCCTCCATCCCGCGCCACACGGCGGCAGCTATGAAGAGCGTCCGACCGTCCTCGCCTCCCAGCATTGCGTGCGAAGCAGCCGCCATCGACGACGATGGTATCGAGCACCTCACCACCCTCCCGCACGCGCACACAGTGCTGACCGAGGACGCTGGCGACCCACACGGCACCGTCAGCATCCGTGCAGATTCCGTCCGGCCCGGGCTCGAGCTCCGCCCAGACGGGACGGTCGGACAGCGCCCATCCTCGGCCAGGTCGAAGCCGACGAGTGAACCGCACCGGACACGCCGGTGCGTTCATAGGGCGTGTCGTCGACGAGGCCTGGGACCCACCGGTCACCCTCGCCGTCCGCGTGGTGAACGTCCTCGACGACGGCATTCAGCCCACCGGCAAGGCCGCCTCGTAAGCATGATCAAGGATCGAGCCGCGACGACATAGCGCCGAGGGATGGACCACCGCGGACTCGGCGTGGCGACGGCCGGGATCAGTCGGCAGCTTCCCAGCCGAAGTGGTCGAGGGGCCCGTGCCCGCCACCGAGCTGCCACCTCGCGCCACCGCTGATGCCGGCCCACACGAAGCACTTGGCCCGTTCCAGTGCCGGCCAAGTGGCCAGCCCGGAGGCGAGTCCCGCTGCGATGGCCGACGCAAACGAGCAACCGGTGCCGTGGTTGTTGTCGGTCTCGACGCGCGGCGCGCGCAACTCGCGCACGGTTGCACCGTCCCACACCACGTCGACCGCCACACCGTCGGCGCCGCGCACCACATGGCCGCCCTTCACGACGACGACGCGCGGGCCGAGCGCACCCAACGCCCGCGCGGCCTCGCGCTGGTCGGCCAACGTGTCGGCCGAGCCGCCAAGCAGCACCTCGGTCTCGCGCAGGTTGGGCGTCAGCACCGCGGCGTGCGGGAGCAAGGCGTCGACGTACGCGCGCTCAGCGGTCTCCTCGAGCAGGCGGTCGCCGCTGGAGGACACCATGACGGGGTCGACGACGAGCCGCGGCAGCCGACCCTCTGCGGCGAGCGCGGCGACCGCGCGCACCACGTCGACGGTCGCCAGCATCCCGGTCTTGACCGCCCGCACGTCCAGGTCGTCGAGCACCGCCTCGACCTGCGCGACTACGGCGTCGGCTGGCACGGGGTGCACCGCCCGCACGCCTCGGGTGTTCTGTGCGGTCAGGGCCGTGATCGCCGAGGCGCCGAAGACGCCGAGGGCGGCGAAGCTCTTGAGGTCGGCCTGGATGCCGGCCCCGCCGCTGGAGTCGGAGCCGGCGATCGTGAGCGCGACGGGCGGGGTCACGAGGGCACTTTCGCGAGGGCGTCGAGGTAGCGGGACACGATCTGCGGTTCCCGCATCACCGGTCCCATCACAGCCACGCCGTGCGCGCCTGCGGCTCGACATGGCGCGACGTGCTCGGGCAGGACCCCGCCGAGCGCGTACGCGGGGGATCGGCCGCTCAGCAAGGCGGCCAGCCCACCAGGGCCGAGGGCAGGGCCGTAACCCGGTTTGGAAGCGGTCGGGAACACCGGCGAGACGGTGACGTAGTCGCAGCCCTCCGCACCGGCACGCGCCACCTCGTCAGCGTCGTGGCAGGAGCGGCCGACAAGCGGCGGACGCGGCGACGGCAGCGGGTCGCGCGACGACAGGTGCACGGCGTCGCCGCGCGGGCCGGCAAGGACGAGAACCCCCTCGACGAGGTCCAGGACGCTGCGCAGCTGCCCGGCGATGCGGGCACGCTCGGCGTGCGGCAGGTCTTTCTCCCGCAGCACGATGGCGCGGGCGCCGGAAGTGACCGCGGCCGCGACGACGTCGACCAGCGGCCCCTCGCACACGGTGCGGTCGGTCAGCACCAGCAGCCGGGGCAGCCTCACAGCTGTGGCGTCCCAGCGACCTGCGTGGAGCCTTGGGCGTGCCACCGGCGCGGGATGCGGCCGGCACCCAGCGCCAGGCGGCCACCCTCGACGGCGTGCCGCATGGCCAGTGCCATCCGTTCGGGGTGACGGGCCCGGGTCACGGCCGAGGCGAGCAGAACGGCGTCACAGCCGAGCTCCATGGCCAGAGCCGCGTCGGAGGCCGTGCCGATGCCGGCGTCGAGGACGACCGGCACTTGCACCAGCTTGCGGATCAGCGCGATGTTGTGCGGGTTGCGGATGCCGAGGCCGCTGCCGATCGGAGAGCCCAACGGCATCACGGCCGCACAGCCGATGTCGGCGAGCCGACGGGCGGTAATGGGGTCGTCATTGGTGTAGGCGAGAACCGAGAAGCCGTCGGCGACGAGCTGCTCGGCGGCGTCGACCAGCTCGACCGGGTCGGGCAACAGGGTGTCCTCGTCGCCGATCACCTCGAGCTTGACCCAGTCGGTCTCAAACGCCTCGCGCGCCAGGCCTGCCGTGACGACCGCCTCGCGTGCGGTCATGCACCCGGCGGTGTTGGGCAGCAGCCGCACCCCGGACTGCTCCAGCACGTCGAGCAACGAGCCGCTAGCTGACGCCTCCACCCGGCGCAGCGCCACCGTGACCAGCTGTGTCCCGGATGCAGAGATCGCCCGCTTCAGCGCGTCGAGGCTCGCGACACCTCCGGTGCCGAGCACCAGCCGTGAGGTGAACGTCTCACCGCCGAGCACGAACGGGTCGTCCGACTCCTCCCGCTCGAGCGCGGGCACGACGTCTCCGGTCGGCATTACCGATCAGCCTCCCGCAGTGGGAACGAGGATCTCGACGCTGTCACCGTCGCGGACCACGGTCGACGCCCACAGGTCGCGGGGGACGACATCGCCGTTGCGGGCCACCGCCACCCACCGGCGCCCCTCAGCGCGCGCATCGACGAGTTCGGCGACGCTCGTTCCCTCGTCGGCGTCCATCTGGGCGCCGTTCACGATCAGCTGCACCTGTCTGACCTCTCGAATCGGTCGGCGGAGAATCGGTCGGCGGAAAATCGGTCGACGGTGAAGGGGGCTGCCTCCTCGGGCAGCAACCCGTCGGTCAGCAACGTCGCCACGGCATCCCCGGTCACCGGTGCGAGAAGCACGCCGTTGCGGTAGTGCCCGACGGCCAGGACAAGCGAGGGCAGCGCCGAGCGGCCGAGGAGAGGGGCGTTGTCCGGCGTGCCGGGCCTCCAGCGGGCGAGCGTCTCGACGAGCTCGAGCTCGCTCACCCCGGGCACGACCTCGATCGCGTCACGCAGCAGCCCGTGCACCGCGCCCGCGGTGACGGTGGCGTCGAAGCCCTTCTCCTCCACAGTGGCGCCGAGCACGAGGCCGCCCTCGGCGTACGGGACGAGGTAGACCTGCCGGCCGCGGACCAGCGCCCGTACGGTGCCGTCGAGCAGTCCGTGCGCGTCGCGCAACCGCAGGATCTGGCCCTTGACCGGGCGCACCGGCAGCGCCGGCACCCCCGGCAACGACGCGCTCCGCGCGCCGAGCGCGAGAACGACGGCTCTCGCGCTCAGGCGGCGACCGTCGGCCAGCCGCAGCCCTGTGGCGCGTCCCTGGTCGATGCACACGGCAACGATCCGCGCGCGCACGACCTGAACGCCGACGGACTCGGCGGCGCGCAGGAGGGCGGCGTGCAGCTGGCGCGGGTCGACCGAGTGGTCGCCGACCACGTGCAGACCGCCGCGCAGCCGCGGTGTCAGGGACGGCTCGCGCCGTCGTACCTCCCGCGCGGTCAGCCGCTCGGCGTCGAGACCGAGCTCGCGCTGGAAGCGGTGCAGCTCGTCGAGGGCGCACATGTCGTTCTCGTCGAAGCCGACCAGCACCGTGCCGGCC
>JBBSNM010000120.1:0-4858 GCA_038232655.1 Propionibacteriales bacterium
GCCCCGCGCACGTTCCACGCGTGGGTAACGAGGGCGCCGTCGAAGCGGTCCCGGTGGGACGCCACGATCACCGAGGTCCTGGCCGGCTACTACGAGCCCGACGAGCACGGCCGCAAGAAGCCGGAGTCGCTGTACGGGTCGCTGAAGATGTGGGCCCACCTGCAACGCGAGGGCATCCCGGTCGCGAAGTCCACCGTGGAGCGCCTGATGCGAGCAGGCGGCTGGCAGGGGGTGCGGCGGCAGCAGAAGGTCCGCACCACGATCCCCGACCCGGCTGCGGAGCGTGCGCCGGACCTGGTCGACCGCCAGTTCACGGTGCCCGCCCCCAACCGGCTGCTCGTCGCGGACACCTACGTCAAGCTCGTCACGGGCGTTGGCGTTGGTGATGGCGCCAAGGGTCAAGATCACCAGGCTCGGCGCAGATCACGCCGTAGCATGCGGCGGGTGACATCTGGGCCGGGAAGCAGCCGCGCCATCGACCGCTCCACCGGTGCACGGCAGCGCGCCGCCGGACCCGGACCCGACGATCCGGCCGAGCTGCTGGCCGCTCTCCGGCGGGCCGGCGTCGCCGAGGTGGACGCCGGCTCGCTGAGCCGGGCGCTCTACTCCAGCGACGCCTCGCTCTACCGGGTGGCACCGACCGCAGTGGTGCGCCCGCGCCACACCGACGAGGTGCTGGCCACCCTGGACGTCTGCCGCCGGCTCGGCGTGCCGCTGACCGCGCGCGGCGCGGGCACCTCGATCGCCGGCAACGCCGTGGGCACCGGAGCGGTCGTCGACTTCAGCCGCCACCTGGACGGCGTGGTCGCCATCGACGCCGAGGCGCGCACGGCGGTGGTGCAGCCCGGCGTCGTACACGCGCGACTGCAGCGGGCGGCGGCACCGCACGGGCTGCGGTTCGGCCCGGACCCGAGCTCGCACAGCCGCTGCACGGTCGGCGGCATGATCGCCAACAACGCCTGCGGCTCGCGCGCGCTGGGCTACGGCCGCACGTCCGACAACGTGGCGGGCCTGGACGCGGTGACCGGCGCCGGCGACCGGGTGCGCCTCGGCGACGGCACCCCCCCGGCGGTGCTCGACGGGTTGCGCGACCTGGTCGGCGCCGAGCTCGCCACCGTCCGGACCGAGCTCGGCAGGTTCTCCCGGCAGGGCTCGGGGTACGCGCTGGAGCACCTGCTGCCCGAGCGGGGGTTTGACGTGGCGCGAGCGCTGGCGGGCAGCGAGGGGACGTTGGCCCTGCTGCTCGGTGCCACGGTCCGACTGGTGCGCGACCCGCCGCATCGCGGCCTGCTGGTCCTCGGGTACGCCGACATGGCGGAGGCGGCCGACGCGGTGCCCGCCGTGCTGCCGCACGGGCCGACCGCGTGCGAGGGGCTCGACTCGCGGATCGTCGACCGGGCGCGCCGGCTGCCCACGAGCACCGTCCCGACGCTGCCGCGAGGCGGCGGCTGGCTGTTCGTCGAGCTGGTCGGCGACACCCCGGCCGAGGTCGACGAACGCATCCGGCGCGTGGTTGCCGACGCCGGTGCCCTGGACCACCACGCGGTGGCCGACCCGCGGGAGGCGAGCCAGCTGTGGCGGATCCGTGAGGACGGCGCGGGGCTGGCCGCGCGCGGCCCGGACGGCCAGCCCGCCCACGCCGGGTGGGAGGACGCCGCGGTCCCACCGGACAGCCTCGGTCACTACCTGCGCCGCTTCGACGGGCTGTTGTCCGCGCACGGTCTGGCCGGGTTGCCATATGGGCACTTCGGCGACGGCTGCGTGCACGTGCGTATCGATTTCCCCTTCCCCCGCCCCGAGGCCACGGCTCGCTTCCGGTCCTTCCTGCTCGACGCGGCCGCGCTCGTCGCCGAGTACGGCGGCTCACTGTCGGGGGAGCACGGCGACGGCCGCGCCCGCAGCGAGCTGCTGCCGTACATGTACTCCGCCGCCACGCTGGACCTGTTCGCCCGCGTGAAGGCCTTCTTCGACCCCGACGACGTACTCAACCCCGGCGTGCTGGTGCGGCCGCGGCCCGTCGACGCCGACCTGCGCAACCCGACCGCGCCGCCGCTGCGTACCCGGCTGGGGCTTTCCTACCCGCACGACGGCGGTGACTTCAGCGCCGCCGTGCACCGGTGCACCGGCGTGGCCAAGTGCCGCGCCGACATCACCGCCACCGGGGGTGTGATGTGCCCGTCCTACCTGGCCACCCGGGAGGAGAAGGACAGCACGCGGGGCCGGGCCCGGGTGCTGCAGGAGATGGTCAACACTCGCAGCGGCGTGTCTGGATGGCGGTCGCCGGAGGTGCACGACGCGCTCGACCTGTGCCTGTCCTGTAAGGGCTGCGCGCACGACTGCCCGGCCGGAGTGGACATGGCGACCTACAAGGCCGAGGTGCTGCACCACAGCTATCGCCGGCGGCTGCGACCGCGCTCGCACTACGCGTTGGGCATGCTGCCGCGCTGGGCCGGGCTGGCCGCTCGGGTCCCGCGGCTGGCCAACGCGGCGCTGGCCGCCCCCGGCCTGGGTGCGCTCGCGCGGCTCGGCGCCGGCGTCGACCGCCGCCGCGGACTGCCGCGCTTCGCCGACCGCACCTTCTCGCAGAGGTGGGCCACGCGCGACCGGCCGGGAAACCCCACCGGCCGGCCGGTGCTGTTGTGGGTGGACACCTTCACCGAGCACTTCTCGCCGGACGTCGCGATGGCGGCCGCGCGCGTACTCGGGGCCGCCGGCTACCGCGTCGAGCTGCCGGACCAGCGACTGTGCTGCGGGCTGACGTGGATCTCCACCGGCCAGCTGGACGCCGCCCGGCGCATCCTGCGGCGCACCGTCGACACCCTCGCGCCATACGCGGCGGACGGCACGCCCATCCTCGGGCTGGAACCGTCCTGCACGGCGGTGCTGCGCTCGGACAGCGTCGACCTGCTGGGTGAAGACCATGCGGCGGCCGCGGCGGTCGCAGCAGCCAGCAGCACCCTCGCCGAGCTGCTCGCCGACACGCCCGGGTGGACACCACCTGCCCTGCAGGGAACCTCGGTGGTGGCCCAACCGCATTGCCACCACCACGCCGTGCTCGGCTGGGGCGCCGACGCGCAGCTGCTCGCCGGCACCGGTGCCGAGGTGACCCGGCTGGGCGGGTGCTGTGGGCTGGCCGGCAACTGGGGAGTCGAGCGCGGCCACCATGAGGTGTCGGTGGCGATCGCCGAGCACTCCCTGCTGCCCGCCGTGCGAGCCGAGCCGGATGCCGTCGTGCTCGCCGACGGATTCTCGTGCCGCACTCAGCTCAGTGACCTCGAGGGGCGGAGAAGCATCCACCTCGCCCAGTTGCTTGCCGCGTCGGCCGACGCCGGTCCGCCGGGGTGCACCGCCGCGTGAGCGGCGGCCAGTCGATGCCGCAGTCCAACAGCAGCGGAGCCGGTAGCAACGACCGGTCATGTCCGATGCCCGAACGGCCAGATCCCGTGCCGTGGCGGCGTCGCCCTCGCCGACGAGATGGGCCACCGCCGCCAGCCGTTCCAGGTCGGCTGCGTTGCGGTCTCGAAGGAGTCTTCGGCTACCGGCGACGGCCGCGGCCGCTCACCCACGATCGCCCCAACGACAGCGATGACGATGGTCAGTCAGCGAGACCGAGAAAGACCAGGAGTGCGCGGTCGAGCCGAACAAGATCTGAGTCCTCGAGTCGCCCGAGATGATCGCGCACACTGGTCCGCGGCACGGTCGTGATCTTGTCAACCATGATCTGGCTCGGTTGCTCGATCCCGGTGGTGGCCGCCGGCTCGACGGCGATCCGAGTCAACGGCGCCTCGACGTCGTTGGTCGTCAGCGGACAGACCGTCAGCGAGGCAGTGGCGTCGAACCGATCGTCCTGGACGACGACAACAGGCCGTGGCTTACCGGTGTAGACACCTCGTGCAGCCGCGATGCAGATATCGCCTCGCCTCACCCGGCGGGCTCCGCCTCATCGTCCCAATCGACGGAGACGGCGTCCACGAACGCCTGGTCATCGGCTTCATGTTCACTGGCAGCGATGAGAGCAGACTGGCGATGGGCCTCCGCGATGAACTCTGGAGCCCGTACGTCGGGCACCCAGATCTGAATAGGCCGCAGGCCCTGTTCGCGCAACCGCTGCCGATGCTCGCGTACCCGCTCTCGTGTGCTCGCCATGCCCAACCATGTTACATGTAACGAACCCCGTGGGCAACCGGCTGCCCACACACCACGCTGGCGGTTGACAACGGTCCCGCATGGCGATGGGTCGCGGGCGTGATCGGTGGACGGTTGCCCTTCGACGATCTTCTTTGAGTTGCTCGAGTTCCGCTACGCCAAGCCAAGGTATGCCGCGGCGGTGGCCACGGGCTCGTCATCGACGCTGTGCGGGTGCACGCCCTGCACGTTCACTGAGCTGAGGGCCCGGTCGAACAGCGTGACGTGGATCCAGCTTGCCTCCAGCGTCGACCACCAGCGCAGCCCGGCCGCGCCGGGATGACGCTCGAACTGCCGCACGGCGTAGGCCCGGGTGGTACCGCGGTGACCGGTCGTGGGCGTCGAGCTCCAGCTCGGCGAGTGCGAGTTGTCGACCGGATCGGACGAGCAGCTCGGGGCGCAGGTCTCCGGTGCCGCGGAAGGGTGCGAGCATTTCCGCGACCGCCGACACGGCAGTCTCGGCCAGGTACAGGCAGCCGTAACGGTCTGGAGCGTCGTGCCGCCCAGTGCCCTGGAACGCCCGCGGCACCCACAGCGCGTCGCCCGGCTCGCCGGCCGACGCCAGCGGGTCCCACGGCAGGACCCGCCACAGTCTCACGCGAAGCTGCCCACCCGCTCGCTCGCGATGGCGTCGAGTACCTCATGCGCTTGGCCGCGTCGGATGAGATCACCC
>JBBSNM010000121.1:0-4677 GCA_038232655.1 Propionibacteriales bacterium
CTAGGCCCGCATCTAAGCCGGGCGCGCGACAGTTCGCCGGGCAAGCTCCAGTGCGATGACCCGGTCGACCTTGCCGCTGCGCAGCATCGGCAGCCGATCCACGCACACCAGCGCCCGCGGCGCCCATGACCGTGGGTGCGCCGCTGCCACGTGTGCCCGCAGGTCGGCCAGCGTCGGTGGCACCTTGGCGTCGACCGGGCGTACGACGGCCACCACCCGGCTGCCCCACTCGGCGTCACCGACCCCAACCACCACCGCATCGCCCACCCCGCGATGCGTGCGCAGCGCCTGCTCGACGGCGGGCAGCCAGACGTTGACGCCCCCGCTCACCACCACCTCGTCGGTGCGGCCGAGGATGTGCAGGCGCGACCCTTCGTCGATGCGGCCGAGGTCATCGGTCCGCAGCCAGCCGCCGTCCAGCACCCGGGCGGTCGCAGCCGGGTCGTCGAGGTAGCCGTCGAACAGCATCGGCCCGGCCACGTGCACCCGTCCCTCGCCGTCGACCCGCACGTCCACGCCGTCGAGCGGGTGGCCGTCGTAGACGCACCCCCCGCAGGTCTCGGCCATGCCGTACGTCGTCACCACCCGGACCCCGTGGTCGTGCGCGGCACCTACCAGGTCGGGGTCGGCACCCGCGCCGCCGAGCAGCACCGTGTCGAGACCGGCCAGCTCACCCAGCCGCCCGGCAGCTGCCAGCCGGTGCAGCTGGGTGGGCACGAGCGCGGTGTGGCACCGCGCCACACCCTCCGCAGCCGCCGGCCGGCGCGCGGCCGATAGCGCAGCGTCCCAGTCACCGTCATGGTCAGCGAGCAGCACCGGCTCGGTCCCCGCCAGCACCGACCGCACCAGCACCGCAAGACCGGCCACGAAGTCGACCGGCAGGGCCAGCACCCACACCGCCGGGCCACCGAGCCGCCGCTGCGATGCGGTGGCCGACGCCCGCAGGGCACGGTGCGACAGCTGCACGGCACGGGGGGCCCCGGTGCTGCCGGAGGTGCGCACGACCAGCGGGGCATCGGGACGCTGCCACCAGTGGCGCAGCTCGGCGAGCAGCTCGGCGGGTGGGCCACCGACGGGTCGCAGGGTCACGACCAACCAGGCTACGCAGCGGCTGATTGGATGCTGGTCGTGGCCGACCTCGCGCAGTGGATCGAGGGTGCCCGTCCCCGCACGCTGCCCGCCGCCCTCGCGCCGGTCGCCGCCGGCAGCGGCGCCGCCGCGTACGCCGACGGCTTCCGACCCGGCCCGGCCCTGCTGGCGCTGGTGGTGTCGGTAGCCCTGCAGGTGGGCGTCAACTACGCCAACGACTACTCCGACGGGGTCCGCGGCACCGACGCCGACCGCGTCGGGCCGATGCGGCTGGTCGGCTCGGGAGCGGCATCACCGCTCACGGTCCGAAACGCCGCCCTCGGCGCCCTAGGCGTGGCGGCGGTCGCGGGGGCGGCGTTGGCGGCGATGACCAGCTGGTGGCTGCTGCTCGTCGGTGCCGCGGCCATCGCCGCCGCCTGGGCCTACACCGGCACCGCGCACCCGTACGGCTACCTCGGGCTCGGCGAGGTGTTCGTGTTCTGCTTCTTCGGGCTGGTCGCGGTGTGCGGCACGACCTACGTGCAGGTCGGCCGGGTCACCGGCGTCAGCGTGCTGGCCGCTGTCGGCGTCGGAGCGCTAGCGTGCGCGATCCTCGTCGCCAACAACCTGCGCGACGTCCCGACCGACCGGGTCGCCGGCAAGCGGACGCTCGCGGTGCGGCTCGGCGAGGCGCGTACGCGGTCGTTGTTCGTCGGCCTGCACCTACTGGCGCTGCTGGTGCTCGGGGTCTTGGCGACGCAGACCGTGCTGGTGCTGCTGGGGCTGCTCGCCCTCCCCCTGCAGGTGCGGGCCTCCACGGTCGTGCTGACCGGCGGGCGCGGGATGGCGCTGGTGCCGGCGCTGCGCGACACGGGGCTGGCCGTGCTGGCCTGGTCCGGCGGGCTGGCGCTGGGGTTGTGGCTGGCCTGAGCTCGGGACAGGCGGGTCGGCTGACCGATGGGCCGGCCCGAGCGACCTCACGGCGCGCCACGTAAACGTGGCCGACCACCGCTTTACGTGGTGTGCGCGCCCCGTAAAGCACCGGCACGCCACGTAAAGCGTGGCCGGACAGGCGCACGGCGACCGCGGGTGGGCAGACGCGGCGCGGGTGCGGCTCCGGCACGGCCAAGGGCCCGAGGTCAGTCGTCGTCCTCCGCGCGCCGGGAGGCGTCCAACGTCTGGCTCATGCGCCTGGCCCGGGCCGCCACGTTCGCCGACAGCTCGGCGCGCATCCCGCGCAGCAGCCACACCGACGCCACCGCCGACAGCACCAGCGCCGCCAGTGCGAGGGCCAGCACCGTGGTCTCGTCCCACGTCAGCCAGCGGGCACCGACAAGCCACAGCAGCCCGAAGGTGATGAGAAACAGCCACACCCTCGCGATCGTGTACATGATCAGTGCCCGCACGTGCGCTCTCCCACCCCCGCATCGGCCCGGCGTGCAGTTGCCGGCCCCGCATCGGCCAGCACGCCCGCCAGCCAGCGAGTGTCGACGTTGCCCCCGCTCATGACCACGACCGTACGCCCGCCCGGCAGCCGGTCGGACCGGGACAGCAACGCGGCCGTGGCGACAGCTCCGCTGGGCTCGGCCACCAGCCGTGAACCGGCTGCCAGCGCCCGCACCGCCGCGGCGATCGCTTCCTCGTCGACGGTCACAACGTCATCGACAAGCGCGCGGACGTGCGGCCAGGTCAGCTCGCCGAGCGTGGTCGCGCGCAGGCCGTCGGCGACCGTGCGCGCGGTGTCGGCCACCGCCCACTGCTGCCGCTCGCCAGCGCTGAGGCTCGCGGCGGCGTCACCGGCCAGCGCCGGCTCGCAGCCGATGATGCGCACGCCGGGCACGGTCGCCCGTAGCGCCACCGCCACACCGGAGATGAGACCACCGCCACCGACCGGCACCAGCACGGTCTCCACGTCGGGCCGGTCCGCGGCGATCTCGAGCCCGACGGTGCCCTGGCCGGCGATCACGTCCAGGTGGTCGTACGGCGGGATCTCGACCGCACCGGTACGGGCGGCGATGTCCGCGCACGTGCTCGCCCGGTCGGCCGCATCGACGCGGACGATCTCGGCGCCCGCGGCCACGACCAGGTCGACCTTCACCTGCGGTGCACCGTGCGGCACCACCACGGTCGCGCGGACACCTGCCCGCCGCGCCGCGTGGGCCAGCGCGCCGCCGTGGTTGCCCGACGAGTGCGTGACCACCCCGCGGGCACGCTGCTCGGCGGTCAGCCGGGCGACGGCGTTGGTCGCGCCGCGCAGCTTGAACGCGCCGGTCGGCTGCAACGACTCGGCCTTGACCCACGTCGAGCCGCCCGGCGCCCACAGTGCGGGCAGCAGCGGAGTCCGCAGGCAGCTGCCGTGGATGCGCTCGGCCGCGGCGCGGACGTCGCCGAGACCCACCAACGGCTCGCTGACGCGATCGGCGGGGTCGGCGGGCGGCACCTTCCCAGCCTGGCACGCGGGTGCCGGGAGGCGGGGCACGGCGTCGAGAGCCGGCATATCTCGGTCGGCGGGATCGCCCAACATTGCGTTGTCGGCATCTCGGTCCGCACGCCTGCCGATCTCGACCTACGCTGGGGGTGTGTTGAAGGCGCTCGTGGTACTCGTGGCGGTCGGACTCAGCGTCTACTGCCTGTACGACATCGTGGCCACGCCCGCCCGGTCGGTGCGGACGTTGCCTAAACCGCTGTGGATCTTGGTGGTGCTGGTGCCGCTAGCCGGGCCGCTGGCGTGGTTCCTCGGTGGACGGCAGGCGCCGCGGGCCGGCCCGCCGCCGAAGCCGCGTCCCCGAGTGGTCGGACCAGACGACGACCCTGACTTCTTGTGGCGCATCGAGCAGCGCGAGCGCCGCACCAAGCGTCCGGGCGACGACCCGCCGTCGCCTCCTCAGAACGCGTAGGAGTGCAGGCCGGACACGAGCAGGTTGATGCCCACGAAGTTGAACAGGAACGTCGCGAAGCCGATGAGGGCGAGCACGGCTGCGCCCTTACCGCGCCAGCCCGCGGTGGCGCGGGCGTGCAGGTAGCCGGCGTAGACGACCCAGGTGATGAACGCCCACACCTCTTTGGGGTCCCAGCCCCAGTACCGGCCCCAGGCGTACTGCGCCCAGATCGGCCCGGCGATCAGGGCGGCGAAGGTCCACACCGGGAACGCGAAGGCGTGCACCTGGAAGGCGAGGCGGTCCATCTGCACGGTCGTGGGCAGCCGGCCCAGCACCCCGGTGGTGATGGGCGCGCCGGCTCGCTGCTCGGCACGCTGTTTGACCAGGAACAGCGCCGACGCGCCGGCACCGATGACGAAGGCTCCGCCGGCGATGGCGGCGGCCGCGACGTGCACGACCAGCCAGTAGGAGTCCAGCGCCGGCACCAGCGGTCCGGCCGGCACGTAGGCGAGGATGGCGAGGCCGAGGACGACGACGGTGAAGCCGGTGACGATCGGCGCCAGCCACTCGATCCCGGCGCGCGCAACCAACCCCAGATAGACCAGCAGCGCGACCAGCGCGCCGGTGACGGCGAACTCGTACATGTTTCCCCAGGGGACCCGCTCGGCCGCGAAGCCGCGGGCGATCAGGGCGGCGGCGAGCAGCGCGGCGCCGAGGATGCTCAGCAACA
>JBBSNM010000122.1:0-4614 GCA_038232655.1 Propionibacteriales bacterium
CACCGACGACGGAAACACCGACGACGGAAACACCGACGACGGAAACACCGACGACGGAAACACCGACGACGGAAACACCGACGACGGAAACACCGACGACGGAAACACCGACGACGGAAACACCGACGACGGAGACGGTGGCGGCGAGGAGCCCACCGAGGAGCCCGAGCCAGAGCCGCTCTCGGGCACGCTCATCGAGTGCGAACCCGGCAGCGGAACGTGGTGCATCGTCACCGAGCAGGGGGAGACGCTGCTGCTGCCCAACCTCGCGGATCTGCCGCTCTCGGTCGACCTGGACGGTAACGGTCACGCGGAGCGGATCGCCAACGAGCTGGTCTCGCTCGCCAAGAGCGGGACCGAGCCGCCGGTCGCTGTGACCGCCGTGTTGGCCACCGACGGCTCGGGCGAGGTTCTCGAAGTCGTCGCTATCGACCTGGCCTAGCAGGCGGCTGCAGACAGCCCGGGTCAGCTGTCGGTGGCCAGCACCAGGGGCAGCACGGCGGTGGCCCCTGCCCGGCGCAGCGCTCGCGCGCACACTGCCACCGTCCACCCCGTGACGATCCGGTCGTCCACGAGCAGCACCGGCATCTCGTCCACGGCCTCAGGGTCGGCCAACCGGTAGCGAGCCGACACCACCGCCAGCCGCTGCGCGGAGTTGACGGCACCACGACCGGTCGGCGCGGCGTCCGCCGTCAGCTCGAAGCGAGTCAGCAGCGGCAGGCCGGTGATGCGAGCGACCCCATGCGCCAGGTGGCTGGTCAGCGTCGGCCGGCTCATGGACTCCACCGCCACCACGCCTCGCGGCTGCTCGTCATGCTGCCAGCCGGCCAGCACGGCCGCCAGCGCGTGCCGCAGCGGGATCGGCACCTCCTGGTCGCCGGCGCCGGTGGCGAACAGCGCGCGCAACGCCTGCCCCCAACCCAGGTCGGTCAGCCGACCCACCGCCCGACCGCTGGCTGCCTGCTCGCCGGGCGGGATGCGCCCGCGGAGGTCGACGCCGAGCCCGGTCATCGCCGGCGGCCACAGCCGCCGCGGGTCGACGCCCACCCCGGGTCGCTCGAGTCGCCGACTGGCGGCGGCGAGCTCGCCCTCGTCGACCTGGGCGCTCAGCTGAAGCCCACCGCAGCGGTCGCAGCGCCCGCACCGGGCGTCGAGCTCGGACCGCCCGTCCAGCTGGGGGTCGTCGAGCGCACGTCGCAGGTAGGCCAGCCGGCAGCCGTCGGTCGACGCGTAGGCCACCATCGCATCCGCCTCGGCCGCGCGGGTGGCGGCCACCCGCGCGTAGCGCTGCTGGTCGTACACCCAGTCGGCGCCGGTGGCGCGCCCCCCGCCGCGCACCCGCCGCACCACACCGTCGACGTCGAGCACCTTGAGCATCGCCTCCAGCCGGCTGCGCCGCAGCTCGACGCGCGTCTCGAGCTCCGCGGTCGACATCGGGCCACCGGCGGCGTCCTCGTGGGCGGCCAACGCACGCAGGGCCTGGCGCACGTCGTGCTCGGGCGGGAACGCCAGCGACGCGAAGTAGGCCCACACGTCGCGATCCTCACGTCCGGGCAGCAGCACGACGGTCGCGGCGGCGACACCACGCCCCGCCCGGCCGACCTGCTGGTAGTAGGCGATCGGGCTGGGTGGCGCGCCGAGGTGCGCGACGAACCCGAGGTCGGGCTTGTCGAACCCCATGCCGAGCGCAGACGTGGCCACCAGCGCCTTGACCCGGTTGTTGACGAGATCGTCCTCGGCGGCCAGCCGCTCGGCCTGCTCGGTCTGGCCGGAGTAGGCGCGCACGTCGTGGCCGTGCTCGCGCAGGTGCTCGGCCACGTCGTGGGTGGCGGCGACGGTGAGGCAGTAGATGATGCCCGACCCCGCAAGTCCGCCGAGGTGCTCGGTGAGCCAGGTCAGCCGGGCCGCGTGTGACGGCAGGGCCACGACGCCGAGGTGCAGGGACGACCGGTCGAGGCTGCCGCGCAGCACCAGCACGTCGTCGAGCGTGCGGTCACCGCGCACCGACAGCTGCTCGGCGACGTCGGCGCTGACCCGCGCGTTGGCGGTCGCCGTGGTGGCGAGCACCGGGATACCCTCGGGCAGCGCGGCCAGCAGCGTACGGATGCGTCGGTAGTCCGGCCGGAAGTCGTGTCCCCAGTCGCTGATGCAGTGCGCCTCGTCGACCACCACCAACCCCGCCGAGCCGGCCAGGTCGGGCAACACCTGGTCGCGGAACTCGGGGTTGTTGAGCCGCTCGGGGCTGACCAGCAAGACGTCCACCTCGCCGCGACCGATCGCCGCGTACGTCTCGTGCCAGGCCTCGGGGTTGGTCGAGTTGATCGTCACTGCACGGATGCCGGCCCGCTCGGCCGCGGCGATCTGGTTGCGCATCAGCGCGAGCAGCGGTGACACGATCACCGTCGGCCCAGTGCCCGCGGTGCGCAGCAGTGCCGTGGCCACGAAGTAGACCGCCGACTTGCCCCACCCGGTGCGCTGCACCACCAGCGCCCTGCGCCGGTCCGCCACGATCGCCTCGATCGCGGTCCACTGGTCGCCCCGCAGGGAGGCGTCCGGGGCGCCGACGAGGGCGCGCAGATGCTGCTCGGCCCGGGCGCGCAGATCGGCGCTGCTGGGCAGGTGGCGTTCGGGCGCTGCGGTCACCGATCGCTCCTGCCTGTCGTGCCTGCCGGTCGCTGTCGATCACAGGCTAGGAGCCGCCGCCGACATTGCTCGCCACCGGGCGCGCCGCGTTTGCACCCCGTGACCCGTTGGATACCTTCTCGAAATGGAGATCATGGAGCCGGCCTTCGGCGCCGGGGTTCTGCTGCTCATCTCCGCGGTAGCGGTCGCGGTGCTGCTGTTCTTGATCATGAAGGTGAAGCTGCACGCCTTTCTCGCGCTGGTCTTGGTCAGCCTGCTGACAGCGCTCGCCACCCGGATCCCGCTGGCCGACGTGCCGGCGGTGCTGACGTTCTACTTCGGTTCCACGCTCGGCTCGGTGGCCCTGCTCGTCGGCATCGGCGCCATGCTGGGCCGGCTGCTCGAGGTAACCGGCGGCGCGCAGGTGCTGGCCGACACGTTGATCGCCCGCTTCGGTGAGAAGCGCGCGCCCCTGGCCCTCGGGGTGGCCAGCCTGATCTTCGGCTTCCCGATCTTCTTCGACGCCGGCCTGGTCGTGTTCTTGCCGATCATCTTGACCGTCGCCCGCCAGTTCGGCGGGTCGCTGCTGTACTACGCGTTGCCCGCCGCCGGCGCCTTCGCCGCCATGCACGCCTTCGTGCCCCCGCACCCCGGCCCGGTGGCGGCGTCGGACTTCGTCGGCGCCAATGTTGGCCTGACCCTGCTGGTCGGGCTGCTGGTGGCGCTGCCGTCGTGGTACGTCGGGGTCTACCTGTTCTCCAGGGTCGTCGCCGCCCGGGTCGACGTCGCGGTGCCGTCGGTGTTCGGGTCGGGTGGACCGGCGGTTGGCGGCCACGGGTCCCCCAGCGGCGGGGCCGGTCCCGGCGACGGGTCCACGAAGGCGGGGGCGCAGTCGTCCCAGACCCAGCAGGACGTGCGCGAGCGTCCCTCGGCCGGTGAGCTGCCGTCCTTCGGCACCGTCCTGGGCCTGCTGCTGCTGCCGCTGGTGCTGATCGGGCTCAACACGCTGACGACCACCTTGACGACGGTGGGGACGATCGGGGGCGAGTCCTTCGCCGCCAAGGCACTGGTCCTGATCGGGCAGACGCCGGTTGCCCTGCTGGTGACGATCCTGGTCGCGATCCCGGTGCTCGGCCTGAAGGGTCGCTCGGCGAGCGACGTCGAGGGCATCCTCAACTCGGCCCTAGGCCCGATCTGCGCCATCATCTTGATCACCGGTGCGGGCGGCATGTTCGGCGGTGTCCTGCGACAAAGCGGCATCGGCGACGCGCTGTCGCAGTCGCTGGACGACCTCGGGCTGCCCGTCATCATCGCGGCGTTCATCATCGCGACCGGGCTGCGGGTGGCCCAGGGATCGGCCACCGTGTCGCTGACCACCGCCGCGGTGCTCATCGCCCCAGCCGTCGAAGCCGACGGCACCGGTGAGTTCCACCGGGTGCTGGTCGTGCTGGCGATCGCCTCGGGGGCGACGATCCTGTCCCACGTCAACGACTCTGGCTTCTGGCTGGTCAGCCGCTTCTTCGGCATGGACGAGAAGACCACGCTGAAGACGTGGACGGTGATGGAGACCACCCTCGGCCTGACCGCGTTCTTCATCAGCCTCGTGCTCTGGTACGTGGTCCCGTGACCGACGACCCGCCCGAACCCGTCCACCTGGTCGTGATGGGCGTCAGCGGGACGGGCAAGACGACGATCGCCCGCGAGCTGGAGGCCCGTCTCGGCTGGCCGTTCGCCGAGGGCGACGACTTCCACCCGCAGGCCAACCGGGAGAAGATGGCAGCCGGGCATCCGCTCACCGACGAGGACCGGCTGCCGTGGTTGCTGGAACTGGCGGCGTGGGCGGGGGAGCGTCATGCGGCGGGTGAGTCGACGCTGATGGCCTGCTCGGCGTTGCGCCGCGGCTATCGCGACGTGCTGCGCGACGGGGCGCCCGGCACCCGCTTCGTCCACCTCACCGGTGACAAGCACGAACTGCTGGGTCGGATGCAAAGC
>JBBSNM010000123.1:0-4496 GCA_038232655.1 Propionibacteriales bacterium
CCCTGCGTACGCCGCAGCAGCCCCCACACGACCGGCAGCACCACCAGCATCGCGACGCCGACGCCGGCGATCAGCAGCGGGTACGTCTCGTCCTCGCCTGCGCCGAGCGGCGCCCATCCGGCCTTGTCGAGCAGCGCCAGCCCCGATATCGTCAGCACGATCACGATGCCGCGTCGGATCACCGACGCCGGCACCCGCGGCGCGATCTTGGAGCCGATGATCGTGCCCGGCACCGAGCCGATGATCAGCGGCAGCAGCAGGCCCCAGTCGAGACCGTGCGCGGCGATGTTGGCCAGCGCCGCCGCCAGCACCAGCGGCACCGCTTGCACCAGGTCAGTGCCGACGAGCTTCACCGCCGACAGGGTCGGGTAGAGCATCAGCAGCGAGATCATGATGACCGACCCCGATCCGACCGACGTGACGCCCACCAGCGCGCCGCCGATCGCGCCCACGACGACGGTCGGCACCGGGCGGACGACGGGTTCGCCGCCGCCGGGCACGCCCGAACGGACCCGGATCAGCTGGATGTACAGCCGCACCGCGTACGTCGACGCCGCCAGCAGCAGCGCGAAGCCGATCGCCTTCTTCAGGGTGTCGTCGAGGGCGGCGGGGTCGACGAACCAGCTCAACAGGAACGGGCCGAGGAACGCGAACGGCACCGAGCCGAGGATCAGCCAGCCGGCGAGCTTGATGTCGGGGGAGCCCTCGCGCCAGTGCACCGCGGCCCCGCCGCTCTTGTAGACCGCCGCCGCGGTCAGGTCGGCGGTGACCACGGTCGCCGCGTCGCCGACGCCGAGGAAGATCAGCGCCGGAGTCATCAGCGCACCGCCGCCCATGCCGGTGATGCCGACGACGACGCCCACCAGGAAGGCGGCGGTGACCACCTTGAGGTCGATGCCGCCGACGACCAAGACGTCGGTGGCCGCCAGCACGCTGCTGAGGATCATGGGTCTCCCGGGGACGGGTGGCGCCGGGTCCGGTCGCCGAGTAATACAACTGAATCAGTAAACCATGCCAACTAAGAGCGGAAGAGTCGAACGCGCACACCCGTGCCGGCCGGTCGGGCGTCAGCCCAGCAAGTCAGTCAGGCGTCAGCCCAACCAGCCCTCGGCGCGCAGCGCCGCGAGCACCTCGTCGACACACTCGTCCAGCTCGCGCCCGGTGGTGTCGATGCGCACCGTGGCGTCGGTGGGCTCCTCGTACGGCGACGAGATGCCGGTGAAGTCGGGGATCTCGCCGCGCCGGGCCCGGGCGTACAACCCCTTGCGGTCCCGGCGCTCACACTCGGCCAGTGGCGTCGCCACGTGCACGAGGACGAACCCACCGCCGGCGTCGGCCGCCATCCGGCGCACCTGCTGCCGGGTCAGGTCGAACGGCGCGATGGGTGAGCAGACCGCCACCCCGTGGTGCCTGCTGATCTCGGCTGCGACCCAGCCGATGCGGGCGATGTTGGTCTCCCGGTCGGCACGGCCGAAACCGAGCCCCTTGGACAGGTGGTGGCGCACGACGTCGCCGTCCAGGCTGGTCACGGTGCGGTCGCCGCGCTCGAGCAGCCGGTCGACCAGCGCCCGCGCGATCGTCGACTTGCCCGAGCCGGACAGCCCGGTGAAGAACACCACGACGCCGCGCTGGTGCCGTGGCGGCCGGTCCTGGTCGACGACGGCCTGGACGGCCGGCGGCAGCTGCCCGCCCGTACGCGGATGGTGCACGTCGGCCGTCGACCAGCGGCCCACCACGTGCTCGCGCAGGGCACGGTCGGCATCGGTGTCGGGGCCGGCGGGGTCACGCCTGGCGACCGGTGCCGCGACCACCTCGGCGCCAGGGATCGACGTGGCGGCGGCCAGCGTCGCGCGGATCAGGCCCGGCCCGGAGACGCCCTCGGGGGTGCCGCTGCCGACGCAGGCGACCAGCACGGGACGCCGGCCGATCTCGGTGGCCAGCCGCACGATGTCGTCGATGGCAGCCGTGCTCAGGGGCGCGGTCACGGCGACCGCGAGGGTGTCGTCGCCGACCCCGTCCGGCCGGCGGTAGTAGCGCCGGAACGGTCCGAACTCGTGATGCCCGAGCGACCGGACCGCACCGACCACCCCCGTACGCCCGTCGGCCAGGTCGTAGGTCTGCTCGACCCGCACCCGGGCGAGCGGCACCCCCTCCGGGTCGAGCAGCTCGACCTCGCCGTCACCGGCCGCCTGCTCGGCCGCCTCGGCGCTCAGCCCCAGCGTGAGCCCGGGACGCCCCGGTCCGGCATCGGGCCGGGTGAACTCGGCGGCGCCAGCGGCGTCCACCGCGCCGCTGGTCAGCAGCTCGAGGTCGTCGAGCTCGCGTTGGGTCGGCGTCCACTGCAGCACCCCGCCGATCATGCCAGTCGGGGACCCTCGTCTGGCACCGGTGGCGCGGTCGCTAATGTCACGCTTTGTGATCGGCGCCGCGAGCAACTCCGCTCTGCAGTCACCGGGAGTGTCGGTGGAGCTGGCCGAGGTCGTACGTTCCGGCTTCGTCGAGTGCCGGCACCGAGGCTCCGCGGTCGCGCTCGCTGCCGGCGGTGAGGCGCTGCTCTCGTACGGCGACGTGCGGTCCCCGATCTTCCCGCGGTCGTGCAACAAGCCGATGCAAGCGGCCGCCATGGTGCGCCTGGGCCTGCAGCTGCCACCGCCGTTGCTCGCGCTCGTCTGTTCGTCGCACTCGGGCGAGACGATGCATCTCGACGGCGTACGCCAGATCCTGCGCGCCTGCGGGTTGGACGAGGCCGCGCTGCAGACCCCTCCGGACTGGCCGCTCGACGACGACGCACGCGAGGCCGTGGTCCGTGAGTGGGGCAGCCAGTCGTCGATGCTGATGAACTGCTCGGGCAAGCACGCGGGCATGCTGGCGACCTGCGTGACCAACGGGTGGCCGACCGGCGACTACCTCGAGGTTGACCACCCGCTGCAGCGGGGGATCGCCGCCCACTACGCCGAGCTGACCGGCGAACCGGTCACGTCCGTCGGGGTGGACGGCTGCGGGACGCCACTGCTCTCGACCAGCCTCACCGGGCTCGCGCGCGCGCTCGGCCGGCTGGCCCTAGCCGACGCCGCGAGCCCCGAGGGCCAGGTCGCGGCGGCGATCCGCGCGCACCCCCAGCTCGTGAGCGGGTCCACCCGTGACGAGGCTGTGCTGCTCGCCGCGCTGCCCGACTCGATCGGCAAGGCCGGCGCGGAGGCCTGCTACGTCGTCGCTCTTGGCGACGGTCGATCGGTCGCACTCAAGATCGACGACGGGGCACAGCGGGCGCGTCCGGTCGCCATGGCGGCGATGCTGCAGCAGCTGGGGCTGTCCCACCCGGTGCTCGACCAGCAGGTGCGCGCACCGGTGCTGGGCGGGGGACGACCCGTCGGTGAGGTGCGCGCGGTCGTCGGCTGACCCGCGCCGGCTCCGGTCGGGGCGGGCACGTTGGCTGGCGTTCGCCCCGACGTGAGCCGGCTCACGTCCGCCACGCTTGCACGAGCAAGCACTCTGCTAGCACTATGGGGTCATGGCCCGGTTGGACATGACCAAGACGGTCGGCACCGTCGGCGAGTACCTGCGCGAGCAGCGCAACTCCGCCGAGCTGTCGCTGCGCCAGGTCGCGGACCTGGCGGGCGTGTCCAACCCGTACCTCAGCCAGGTCGAGCGCGGGCTGCGCAAGCCCTCGGCCGAGGTGCTCCAGGGCCTGGCCAAGGCGCTGCGGATCTCGGCCGAGACGCTGTACGTCCGAGCCGGGATCCTCGATCCCGACGAGGGCGGCGCACGCTCGGTCGAGCTCGCTGTCCTCGCCGACACCGGTCTCAACGAGCGGCAGAAGCAGGCGCTGCTCGGCATCTACGCGGCGTTCCGGGCCGAGTCCCCGAGCGCCCACCCTGACCCCGACCCCACCCCACGTCGTCCCGAGGAGGACCTCTGATGGCACGCACCAAGACCCCCACCCCGCTGTACGCCGTGCTCGGCGCCGGCGACCTCGTCGCCGAGCGCCTGCGCAGCAAGGCGGCCCACCTCGACACCGACCCCAAGCACCTGCAGGACCAGGTCCAGGAACAGGTGCACTCGGTGCAGCACGCCGCGCAGCACCAGGTCGGCAGCTTCGTGTCCGAGCTGCGCACCCTTCCCGAGCGCGCCCAGTCCGCCGCGTCCGACGCGCTGGGCCAGGCCGTAACCGTCTACGGCCAGCTCGCCGAGCGGGGCGAGACGCTCGTCACCCGGGTGCGCAACCAGCAGTCGACGAAGGACGCCGCCGCGGCCGCCAAGACCACCAAGGCGCAGGCCAAGGCCACCGTGACGACCGCGCGCAAGGAGGCTGCCGAGGCGGCCAAGGCGACCAGCACCACGGCCAAGAAGCAGGCCGACAAGGTTGCCGAGCAGGCCGACAAGACCGCCGGGCAGGCCGACAAGACCGCCGGGCAGGCCGACAAGACCGCCGGGCAGGCCGACAAGACCGCCGGGCAGGCGGCCGAGGGCGTCAAGGCGACGAAAACCACCGCCAA
>JBBSNM010000124.1:0-4080 GCA_038232655.1 Propionibacteriales bacterium
CTCGCCAAGACCGTCAAGGGCTGGACGATCGACGCCCTGGAGGGCCGTAACGCCGGCCACCAGATGAAGAAGCTCACCAAAGCCGACCTCAAGACCTTCCGTGACCGGCTGTACCTGCCGATCAGCGACGAGGCGATCGACGAGTCCGAGGTGGCGCCGTTCTTCCACCCCGGCGAGGACTCCGACGAGATCCGCTACATGCGCGAGCGCCGCCGCGCCCTCGGTGGACCGCTGCCGCATCGTCGGGTTGTGCCCAAGCCCCTGCAGCTGCCCGGCGACGCCCTGTACGACGAGCTGCAGCGTGGGTCGGGCAAGCAGCCGGTGGCCACCACCATGGCGCTCGTACGGCTGCTGCGTGACCTGGTCAAGGACCCCGAGATCGGCAACCGGATCGTGCCGATCGCGCCGGACGAGTACCGCACGTTCGGGATGGACTCGATGTTCCCTACCGCCAAGGTCTACAGCCCGCACGGGCAACGCTACGAGTCGGTCGACCGCAAGCTGTTGCTCACCTACAAGGAGTCCACTGAGGGGCAGCTGCTGCACGAAGGCATCAGCGAGGCAGGCTCGATCGGGTCGTTCACCGCCGCCGGCAGCTCGTACGCCACCCACGGCGAGCCGATGATCCCGTTCTACCTCTTCTACTCGATGTTCGGGTTTCAGCGCACCGGAGACGCCATCTGGGCGCTGGCCGACCAGCTCTGCCGCGGCTTCTTGATCGGGGCCACGGCCGGGCGGACAACGCTGACCGGCGAGGGGCTGCAGCATGCCGACGGGCACTCCCCGCTGCTGGCCCTGACCAACCCGGCGATCGTGCACTACGACCCGGCCTTCGCCTACGAGGTCGGCCACATCGTGCGCTCTGGGCTGCACCGGATGTACGCCGGCACCGACGACCATCCGCACGGCGAGGACGTCACGTTCTACATCACCGTCTACAACGAGCCGTTCGTGCAGCCGGCGCAACCGGATGACCTCGATGTGCAGGCGCTGCTCAAGGGCATCTACCGTTTCCGCACCGCCCCCGAGGCCGACAAGCAGGCCGCCGGCGAGAACGGCGGCGAGCGGCCGCAGGTGCAGCTGCTGGCCTCGGGTGTCGGCCTGCCCTGGGCGCTGGACGCGCAACGCATGCTGGCCGACGACCACGGCGTGGCCGCCGACGTGTGGTCCGTGACGTCGTGGAACGAGCTGCACCGCGACGCGGTCGATGTCGAGCGCTGGAATCTCAACCACCCCGGTGAGTCCCCCCGCACGCCGTTCGTGACCCAGGCCCTCGACGGAGCGCCGGGGCCGGTGGTCGCCGTCAGCGACTACATGCGCGCAGTGCCGGACCAGATCGCCCGCTGGGTGCCGGGTCAGTGGCAGTCGCTCGGCACCGACGGCTTCGGCTTCGCCGACACCCGGGCGGCGGCGCGCCGCTTCTTCCAGGTCGACGCGCCGTCGGTGGTGGTCGCGACGCTGCAGGCGCTCGCCCAGCGCGGCGAGGTCAAGCCCGACGTGGTCACCGAGGCGTTCACCGAGTACCGCATCGACGACCCGACCGCCGTCCGCGGGGTCAAGCAGGAGGGCGGCGACGCCTGAGCGGGTGCGCGGCCGGTCATCGGGCTAGCCGATGCGTGCCCGCCGCCAGCCCTGCAGCTGCGCCAGCGGCCAGCCGTTGACGATCCGCTCCAGCGGCACCTCGAGGGCGGCCGCCCGGGCGCAGCCGTGGTCGAGGAAGTCGAGCTGACCCGGCGCGTGCGCGTCGCTGTCGATGCTGACCAGGCAGCCGAGGCGCACGGCGAGGGCCAGCAGCTCGTCGGGCGGGTCGGCGCGCTCGGGGCGGCTGTTGATCTCGACCGCGGTGCCGTGCTCGCGGCAGGCGTCGAACACCCGCTCGGCGTCGAACTGCGACTGCTTGCGGCCACCGCGGGAGCCACCGACCAGCCGCCCGGTGCAGTGACCCAGCACGTCGACCAGCGGGTTGCGTACGGCGGCGAGCATCCGACGCGTCATGGCAGCGCGGTCCATCGCCAGCTTGCTGTGCACGCTGGCCACCACCACGTCGAGGCTGGCCAGCAGGTCGTCCTCTTGGTCCAGCGATCCGTCGTCGAGGATGTCGACCTCGATGCCCGTCAACAGCCGGAACGGCGCCAGGTCGGCGTTGAGGCGGCCCACGAGCGCCACCTGCTCGCGCAACCGCTCGGCGCTCAGCCCGCGGGCAACGGTCAGCCGCGGCGAGTGGTCGGTGAGGGCGGCGTACTGGTGACCCACGGCCCGCATGGTTGCTGCCATCTCGGCCGGCGGGCTGCCGCCGTCGGTCCAGTCCGAGTGGGTGTGCAGGTCGCCGCGCAGCGCCGCCCGCAGCACCTCGCCCCCGGTGGCGAGCGGGGCGGCCTCGGCCTCGAGCCGCTCGAGGTAGCCCGGCACCCCCTCGTCCAACGCCTCGGTGGCGACCGCCGCCGTCTTCGGGCCGACGTCCGGCAGGCTGGCGAGCGTGCCGGCCATGGCTCTGCGACGTACGTCGTCGGGGTCGAGCGCGGACAGCGCATTCGCCGCCTTGCGGTAGGCCTGGATGCGGTAGGTCGCCTCCTGCTGTCGCTCCAGCAGGAAGGCGATGCGGCGCAGCGCGACGACGGGGTCCACGCGGCCCATGCTGCCGCAACCAGCCGGTACCGGCTGCCCAGCCCGTGGCGACCAGATCCTGGATCGCCGGGGCGGGGACGACTACCGTGCACCCGTGGAAGCGTCGCTAGCTGGCCGCCGAGGCGGGCTCGTCGCCATCGTGGCAAGCGTGGTTGGGCTGCTCATTCTCCCGCCAATCACGCTGGCCTATTCCCGGTCGACCGCTGGCGCCGGCACCAGCCCGCCCTGGGCGGACGCCGCGGGCGGCGTGCTGCATCCCTTCGTCTCGTTCGCGGAGCCCGACACGGTCTACTCGGCGTACGGCAAGGTGTACTTCCTTGTCCTTCTGGGGTTGCTCGTCGGCTTGGTGAGCCTTGTCCGCATGCGCTACGCCCGGGCATCGCGGGCCGAGCGCTGGGGTCTGCGATTGTCCTTGACCGGGCTGCTGCTCAATCTTGCGGCAATCGTGACGGACTACACCGTCTTCGAGGGCACGCTAGTTGAGGATGGTGGCTTCCTCGTCGGAACCCTGCTCGGCCTGTTGCTGCTCACCGTCGGCTCCATCCTCGCCGGGATTGCCTGGCTCCGTTCACCGGGGGCGCCTCGGCTCGGCGCCTGGCTGGTGTTGCTCGCGATCCCTGGGATGGTGCTGCTGGACATTCTTGGGTTTAGGAACCTGCCGAGCATGCCGGTCGCGTGGTTCTGCCTCGCCTTGCTCGCCCTGGGTGGCTACCTCGTACGCTCGCCCGCATAGTTCGCAAGCCCGGGTGTGCGCAGACGCACGACGGGGACGACACCTTGTGGTGCATCCGCGCACACTGACGGCGGACGCGCAGATCCCCCGGCTACATCGCCCGGATCACACGTCGGTGTCAGGGACGTCGTCCACCTCGGCGATGTCACCGCTGCGCAGCAACTCGCGGAACTGCTCACGGTGCGGCGTACCGGGCTCGGTGCGCTGGACGAAGTCGACGATCAGCCGGGCAACCTCGTCCGGGTGGTCCTTGTGCGGGAAGTGCGAGCTGTCCGGCAGCACGTGCACCTCGGCCCCGGGCGCAAGCTCGTCGGCCGCACGCGCATGCTTGACCGGGAACACGAGGTCGTCGGCCCCCCAGATGATGCACATCGGCATCAGCCGGCTGAGATCGGCCCGATCGGTCATCGTCACGATCTGCCCGCGCCAGTCGACGGCCGACCGAACGACGTGGTGCACCGCGGCTCGCACCTCGGGGAGCGCCAAGGCCTCGTAGACGCCGGCCATCTCACCGAGATCGCGGGTGTACCGCAGCCCGGTCCGTGACAGCAGCCGCAGTCCCTCGGCGACGGCCGGTCGCCAGGGCCACAACGAGGCGGCACCGAGGACCGCTCCCGCGCCCGGCACGGTGAGCCCACGCACCGCCCAGGAGACCTCTGGCCCGAAGCCGCCCGTGGCGACCAGCACCAACCGGTCGGTGCGTTCGGGGTACTGGTAGGCGA
>JBBSNM010000125.1:0-4010 GCA_038232655.1 Propionibacteriales bacterium
AGCGGCAGCCCGAGCAGCACCGCCGCCGCGAGGCCGGCAGCCATCTTGGAGTTCTTGGAGTGGAGACGCATCCTGTGACCATTTCCTTTGCGTAGTTGACTGTCTGTCATCAGTGCTTCGAACTCGGAACGGCACGATGATTGCCCGTGTGACGCCACTCATACGTTCGGCGGCGTCTTTGGGCCGGTTGTCCGGGTACGCACCCACGACTGCTCGCCAGGAGCCAGGGCGCACGCGGCTCGGCGTGGATCAACCGGCGAGCGTCAGCACGATCAGCGTCACGTTCAGCGCACTGATCACGGCCGCGACGGCTGCCGCGACCATGGTCGTGGCCGCGTTGTTGACCAGTGCACCCATCACGTCGCGCCGGCGGGTGAGCAGCACCAGCGGGATCAGCGCGAACGGGATCCCGAACGACAGCACCACCTGCGAGATCACCAGTGCCTGCGTCGGGTCCACCCCGACCGCGATGACCACGACCGCCGGTGCCAGGGTCACCAACCGGCGCAAAACCAGCGGTATCCGCCGCCGCAGGAAACCCTGCATCACCACCTGCCCGGACAGGGTCCCGACGCCCGAGGCGGCGAAGCCGGACGCGAGCAAGGCCAGCGCGAACAGCAGTGCCGACGTCGGCCCGAGCGCGGCGCCGAGACCGGCATGCGCACCCTCGATCGTGTCGATCGGGGTCGACGAGCCGGACAGCACCTGTGCGGCGATCACCAGCATCGCCAGGTTGACCAACCCGGCAACGCTCATCGCGGTGACGACGTCGACCCGCTGGCTGCGCAGCAGCACCAGCCGCTCGGCCTCCGTGCCCCGCTGGTACCGGCCCTGCGTGAGCGCCCCGTGCAGGTAGATCACGTGCGGCATCACGGTGGCGCCCAGCATGCCGGTGGCCAGCAGCAGGCTGTCCGCGCCGTCGAAACGCGGGAGGACGCCGGCTGCCATGCCGCCGGGGTCGACACCACCGAGGACGAGGCTGTAGAGGAAGCCGACGAGCACCACCGCCAGCAAGCCCGTGATCGCGACCTCGAACGGGCGGGCACCGCGAGTCTGCACACTCAGCAGGGCAAAGGCGACAGCCGCGGTGATCAGACCGCCGGCGAGCAGCGGGATGTCGAACAGCAGCTTCAGTGCGATCGCGCCGCCCAGCACCTCGGCGAGGTCGGTGGCGATGGCGATGATCTCCGCCTGCACCCACAGCCCCCGCGTGACACCGGTCGGGTAGTTGTCGCGGCACAGCTCGGGCAGGCTCTTGCCGGTGGCGATCCCCGCCTTCGCACACAGGTACTGGATCAGCATGGCCATCAGGTTGCTGACGACCAGCACCCACACCAGCAGGTAGCCGTAGGTGGAGCCGGCGGTGATGTTGGTGGCGAAGTTGCCGGGGTCGACGTAGGCGACGGCGGCGACGAAGGCCGGGCCCAGCAGGGGCAGCGGCCCGCCGACCAGGGCGACCCCGCCCAGCCGGGACACCCGCTTCTCGAGCACGCTGCGGGCCTCCTGACCTGGCTCGGGTGTGGGTCTGCGGGACGCTACCCGGCCGGCGGCGGATGGGCCAGGTCGACCCGTTCCAGGCGGTCCAGGTCCGCCTTGGACAGCTGGCTCACCTCACCGAAGACCGTTTGCTGCTGGGCGCCGATCCGGTCGTTGACCAGCCCGCTCAGTGCGAACGCGATCGCGCCGGTCTGGCGCACGGTGAGGTCGTCCACCAGCGGCTGCCGAGCCGAGGTGATCGCCACCCCGCCGGCCGTGCCGTCCTCGTCGCGTTGGGCCACCCCCACCGAGAACCGCTCGCGAGGATTGGCGGACGGGTCGGCGTAGTGGTCCCGCAGCTGCAGCAGGACCCGGTGCCAGTCCAGCACCTCGTCGTTCTCGAGCGTCGCGGTGAGGTCGTCCTCGGACAGGACGGCGCCCGCCCCCCCGACGGCGAAGCAGCGCGCGTACGACAGCAGGGCGGTCGTCCAGACCGCCTCGACCACCACCTCGTCGGGATCGCCGTCGGCGGCCAGCGCGGCCACCAGCTGCTCACAGCACCGCAGCACCGTCTGCAGGTCCTCGAACCGGGCGCTGAGGTCCGCAAGGGTTGCCGCGCCGGCCGTGTCGAGCCGCCGGACCGCCGACGGCTGGCCGGTCGGGGCGCCGTCCGTCGCCACCGGACCCCTCACCCGACCGACGGCCCGAGACCCAGCGACTGCGGCGTGCTCGCATCCGGCGAGGGCTGGTGCAGCCCCTCGTCCAGCTGACCGAACTCGGTCATCAGCGCCCGGCTGCCACCCCACGCGGTCTGTTCCTCGGCGATCAGCGTGTTCGTCGTGAGCAGCAGGCCGGCGACCGAGGCGCCGTTCTGCAGTGCGGAGCGGCAGACCCGCAGCGGGTCGATGATCCCCAGCTCGACCATGTTGCCGTAGCGGCCCTCGAGCGCGTCGAAGCCGTCGTCGTCGCCCAGCTTCGCGACCTCGGCCACCACCTCGTGGCCGGGATGGCCGGCGTTGCTGGCGATGAGGTAGACCGGCTCGGACAGCGCCTTGCGCACGATCTCGACGCCGATCGCGTAGTCCTCCTTCACCTGCAGCTCGTCCAGCGCGGGTGCCGCGTGCATCAGGGCAACGCCGCCACCGGCGACGATGCCCTCGGCCATCGCCGCCCGGGTCGCCGACAGGGCGTCCTCGACGCGGTGCTGCAGCTCGGCGAGCTCGGCGTTGGTCGGGGCGCCCACCTTGATCACGGCCACCTTCCCCGACAGCGAGCCGATCCGCTCGCTGAGCACCTCGTCGTCGATGCCGTACGTCGCCCGCTCCAGCTCGGCGCGCAGCTGCGCGACCCGGAAGCCGACCTGCTCGGCCGACCCCGCGCCGCCGACGATCGCGGTGCTGTCGGCGGTGACCCGCACCTGCCGGGCCCGACCGAGGTGCTCGACGGGCATCGTCTCCAGGCTGAAGCCGGAGTGCTTGCTGACGACCTGCCCACCGGTGACCGCGGCGATGTCTTCGAGCTTGTGCAGGCGGCGATCACCGAAGCCGGGGGCACGAGTTGCGGTGCACTGGAAGACGCCGTTGACGTGGTTGTGCACCAGCATGCTGAGCGCCGAACCCTCGACGTTCTCGGCGACCACCACCAGCGGCCGCGGAGCCCGCATGATCTTGTCCAGCAGCGGCATCAGCTGCTGCACCTTGGTGATCTTCTCGCTGCACAGCAAGATGTACGGGTCGTCGATGATCGCCTCGAGGCTCGCCGGGTGCGTGACCAGGTACGGCGACAGGTAGCCGTTGTCCCACTCGAAGCCCTCGATGAAGTCGACGCTGATGCCGTGCGCAGCCGACTCCTCCACGGTCACGATCCCCGCGTCGCCGACGGTGTGCAGGGCCTCGGCCAGCACCGCACCGACCACCTCGTCGTTGTTGGCCGAGATGGCGGCGACGCGGGCATAGTCGTCGCGGCTGACCACGGGGTGCGCGACCTTGCGCAACCGGTCCACCAGCGCCCCGACGGCGAGGTCGACGCCACGCTTGACCAGCACCGGGTTGCCACCTTCGCCGATCGCTCGCATGCCCTCGCGGACGATCGCCTGCGCGATCACGGTCGCCGTGGTCGTCCCGTCGCCGACGATGTCGTTGGTCTTGATCGCGGCTTCCTTGACCAGCTGGGCACCCATGTTCTCGAACTGATCGCTGAGATGGATCTCGCGAGCGATGGTCACCCCGTCGTTGGTCACCACCGGCGACCCGGTGATCTTCTCCAGGATGACGTTGCGGCCCTTGGGCCCGAGCGTGGACTTGACCGCCTCGGCGAGCTGGTCGACGCCGGACACCAACAGGCTCCTCGCGTCGGCGTTGAAGCGCAGATCCTTGGCCATCGGTCCTCCTGGGATACGGGGGGTTTGGAGCTCGTGCGAGCTACGGGACGAGAATCGCCCGACCCCGGACCAGGCCGGCGTCGAGGTCGTGCAGGGCTTCTACGGCGTCGTCCAGCGGGTAGGTCTTGGTGTGCAGCGTGACCTTGCCCGCCTG
>JBBSNM010000126.1:0-3726 GCA_038232655.1 Propionibacteriales bacterium
CTGGCGTAGACGGCGTCGTACCAGTGATGTGCCCACACGCCGTCGCTGGCGCGGGGTCCGGCCGGCCAGCCCAGCATGGCGTCGGTGAACGGCAGCCCGAGCCAGTCACACCACCACTGCAGGTGGGCGCGCGGGTCGCGCAGGAAGTCGCCCGCGTCGATGACCGGCGGCTGCTGCCCCACGTTGAGCAGGTGGTCCAGCAGGTCGGCCTGCTGCCCGAGCCCGATGTCGGCGGGCTCGACGGTGGCCCGGGAGCGTACGTACGACGCGACCACCTCCCTCGGGTCGCGCACCAGCAGCACGTTGGTGCAGCCGCTCAACCAGTCCCAGCCCATCGCCGGCAGCAGGTGATGGCTCATGTGCTTGGCGTACTGCACCCGCACGCCGGCCGGCAGCGGCGCGCGCAGGGACGCGACCGCGTCGCGCCAGTCGGTCGGGCCGGCGGCGATCACCTGCTGACGGCCGGGATGGTCGACGCCGGTCATGGCCAGGTAGGCGGCGTACAGGGGCTCGTCCACCACCACACAGTCCGGACGGTTCTCCCACGCGCGCATCAGGGCGGTGGAGATGTTGCGCGGTCCTGACCAGACGGCCAGCCGCACCGGCGCGTCACTCATACCGGCAGGTCGGGCCCCGGCGCGGCCCGACCGGCCACGTCGGCGGCCAGCAGCTCGGCGTACAGCTCCTGCAGCCGCGCGGTGATCGGCCCGCGGCTTCCGTCGCCGATACGCCGGCCGTCCACCTCGCGTACGGGCACGACGCCGGCGAAGGTGCCGGTGACGAATGCCTCGCGCGCGCCGTACACGTCGGTGAGGCTGAACGTCTTCTCGAGGGCGGGGATGCCCGCGGCGCGGCAGACAGCCAGCACGTTGGAGCGGGTGATGCCGCCGAGGCAGAACCGGCCGTCCGACGTCCACACCTGCGGTTCGCCGTCGTCACCCCCGCGTACGCAGAAGAAGTGCGTGGAGTTGCAGGTCGCGACGAACCCGTGCGGGTCCAGCATGAGCGCCTCGTCGGCGCCGGCGGTGTAGGCCTGGATGCACGCCTGGATGTCGTTCAGCTTGCTGTGGGCGTTCAGCTTAGGGTCGAGGGTGTCCGGCGTGGCGCGGCGGACGTGCGTCGTGAACAGGGTGATGCCGCGCTCGACGGTGGCCGGCAACGGCTCCTTGTGCTCGGCGACCATGACGATCGTCGCCGGGCCGATCGTGACCCGAGGGTCCTGGTAGGGGGTGGCCTTGACCCCGCGGGTGACCATCAGGCGTACGTGCACGCCGTCGGTCATCGCGTTGGCGCCCAGCAGCCGGTAGAGGTCGGCGGTCAGTTCCCCACGGCTACGACCGATGTCCAGCGCGATGGCCGCCGCTCCCTCGAACAGCCGGTCCAGGTGCCGTTCGAGGAAGGCCGGGTGGCCGCCGGCGATGCGGATCCCCTCCCAGACGCCGTCGCCGAGCACGAAGCCGGCGTCGAAGACCGACACCACGGCTCGCTCGCGGGGGACCAGCTCGCCGTTGACAAGCACGAGCGCGTCGGCGTTGCGCGGGTCGTCGTCGTACGAGTGCGTGCTGGTGTTCATCGCGGCCGAGGTTAGCCCTGCCGCCGTACGCCGGTCTCGTCCGCAGGGCCCGATCGAGTGCGGTGTTAGTGGTCACGCGGATGCGGGCTGATGACCGCCATCGCCGCACTCGACTGACCGCGCGTCCAGAATGCGCGGATCGAGCGCGATTGTGTGGCGGGGAGACGCGTAGAGGGTGGGGTCAGTGGGTGTGCGGCGGGACCGTCGGACCCTCGGAGGGTTGCACCACGACGAACCCGGGCCCGTGGAAGGAGTACTGGAACGCCTCCCCGCTGCCGCCGCGCAGCATCGACCGCATGTTCATGCTGCTGACGACGTCCGGGCGCAGGTTCGCCGACCAGCACACCGCCGCCTGCGGATCGACGAAGGTCGGCTGCTGCGAGCAGTCCAGCAGCATCGGCTCGCCGTCACAGGCCAGCGACGCCGTGCCCTGACCGTGCACCTCGGTGTTGAAGAAGCCGCCGGTCATCATGCCGGCCCCCTTGGTGCGGTGGATGTCGTGGTCGAGGGTGGCGTCGAAAGCCAGCAGGCTACGACCGTTGATGCTGATGCCGTCCCCTTCGAGCCTGATGAGGAACACCTCGCTGGCGTCCTGGGCGAAGAAGACCTCGCCGTCACCGCTGACCCGCATCAGCGGGTTGTCGTCACTGGTCAGCGCCTTGCGTACGAGCCTGCCCAGGCTGCCGGCGCTCTCGTGGTGAAACTCGATCCGCCCCTGGTAGGCCACCATCGCCCCCTTGGAGGCCAGCACGTCGGGGCCCAGCGAAACCCGCAGCATCCGCTTGCTCTGGCGGATCCAGCGCTCGGTGGTCTCGCGCTCGTGATGGTCGGCGTCGAACAGCTCGCTTCTCATGGGGCGATCATGCCAAAGGGGGATCGGACCCGGCGGCAGCGACGTCGTTGCCGAACAGCTCGCCGCCCCAAGACGACCGCTGCACTTCACGCGGGTGCACTCTCGGCGTAGGCTGCCTCGGGTTCGTTACCCGATCGTGACCGAGACGGCCGGTTGGCCCCCCGGGGGACGTGGAGGAGATCGCAGTTGAAGGTGTTCGTCACCGGCGCCACCGGTGTGATGGGGTGCTCGGCGGTCTCGACCCTCCTCGCTGCAGGGCATGAGGTAGCCGGCCTGGCCCGCTCGGCCAGCACCGCCGAGCAGGTGCGGTCGATGGGCGCCACCCCCGTCCCGGGCGGCCTGTTCGACCCCGACGGGTTGGTGGGCGCCTTTGCCGGCTGCGAGGCGGTGTGCAACATGGCCACGCACGTGCCCGTGGGCTACGCCGCGCTGCGGCCTGGAGCCTGGCGCGTCAACGACCGGATCCGCGCCGAGGGATCCCGGCTCGTTGCCGAGGCGGCGCGGGCTGCCGGGGTGCGTCGGCTGGTGCAGGAGTCGGTGAGCGTGCTGTACGCCGACGCCGGTGAGGACTGGATCGACGAGCACAGCCCCATCGTGACGAACCGTGCCGCCGAGCCCATGGTGCTGGCCGAGACGCACGCGCAGAACTTCGCCGGGTTCGGCCGCGACAGCGTCGTGCTGCGCCTCGGCGGCATCGTCGGCGACGACGAGTACACCCGCTGGCGGCTGGCACGTGCTCGCGCCGGCCAGCCCATCGGGGTCGGACCCCCGGACGCGTGGGTGCACGTCATCCACTCCGACGATGTCGGCACGGCGGTGCTGGCTGCCCTGACGGCGCCGTCGGGCATCTACAACGCCGGGGCGGTGCCGGCACGCCGGCGCGAGCTCGCCCAGACCCTTGCCGGCGCGGTGGGCCGGGACCGGTCGTCGTTCATGTCGCGGACGATGGTGCGCCTGGGTGGCGAGCGGCTCGAGCTGCTGACCCGCTCGCAGCGCGTCAGCTCGACGGCCTTCGCGCAGGCCACCGGCTGGAAGCCCGAGCACCGGGAGCTGGGCCCCGCCTGGGTTCAAGGACTGCTCGCGGACGCCGGGTGAGCGACGGCGACACCCCCGCTGAGCTGACGGCCAAGCGGCGCCGGCGGCTCGCGGCGCTTGGCGAGATGCTGACAGTGAGCTCAGGCGACGAGCGGGCAGCGGGCTGGTCGGAGCCGGCCACCGACGGGTCGCGCGACGAGGAGCTACGCGGTGACGTTCCACCGCACCACGGCTGACCGCGGCTGCGTGCCCCCACCCAGTGGGC
>JBBSNM010000127.1:0-3298 GCA_038232655.1 Propionibacteriales bacterium
AGTAGAGGCCGGTGATCGTGTCGGTGCCCCCCGGGCCGCTGGTGGCCAGGCAGAGCCCGATGTTGCCCGGGGTGGCCCGGCTGTAGCCCTCGGCCATGTGCGCGGCGGCCTCGACGTGGCGACCGAGGTAGTGGGTGATGGTCTCTCGCCGCAGCATCGCGTTGTACATCGGGTTGATGGCCGCACCCGGCACGCCGAAGGCGCAGCGGATGCCCTCGCGCTCGAGGATCAGGACGGCGGCGTCGACCGCCCGCATCCGCGGCATGCCTCAGCCCTGCCCGTCGTCGTCGGCGGGCTGCGAGGAGCGGCCGGCCAGCTGTTCGACGAGCAGCAGCAGGGCACTGTGGTCGAGGTCGCCGTGCCCCTGGGCGCACAGGGCGCTGACCAGATCGGCGACGTGCGCGCCCAACGGGATCGACACGCCGGCCTCGCGGGCCGCCGCGGTGACGATGCCGAGGTCCTTGTGGTGCAGGTCGACCCGGAAGCCGGGGTCGAAGGTGCGCTCCAGCATGCCCGCCGCCTTGCGGTCGAGGACCGTGCTGCCGGCCAGCCCGCCGCCGAGCACCTCGACGGCGGCCTCGGTGTCGACGCCGTGTGCCTCCAGGAAGACGATCGCCTCGGCCAGCAGCTCGAGGTGGCCTGCGACCATCAGCTGGTTGGCGGCCTTGACCGTCTGGCCGGCACCGGCCGGCCCGACGTGCACCACGGTGGAGCCCATCAGCTCGAGCAGCGGGCGGGCCTGCGCCACGTCGTCATCGGCGCCGCCGACCATGATCGACAGCTTGGCCTCGACCGCACCGGCCTGGCCGCCGCTGACCGGCGCGTCGATGACCCGCAGGTCACGCTCGGCCGCGGTCTTCGCCAGCCCACGCGTGACGTCGGGGCGGATGGTCGAGCAGTCGATGTGCAGCGTGCCGGGCTTGACGTTGCGGTAGATCCCGTCGTCGCCGAACGACACCTCCTCGACGTCGGGACTGTCCGGGACCATGGTGATGACGACCTCGGCCTCGGTGACCGCCTCGGCGACCGAGTCGGCACCCCGTCCGCCGCGCTCCACCAGCCGGTCGACGGGCGGGCGGCTGCGGTTGAAACCGACGACGTCGTGCCCGGCGTCGACGAGGTGCGCGGCCATCGGCTCGCCCATGATGCCGAGCCCGATGAATGCGATCGTGGTCATGTCTGTCCTCCTGGGGTGTCGGGTCCGGTGGGGTCGGTCACGTCACGGTTGTCGCGCCGCCCGCCGCTCTCGCGGCAGCCAGGCGAGGCTCTCAGCGGTGGTGGTGCTGGGTGCGTACTCCAAGCCGACCCAGCCGGCGTAGCCGGCCTGCTCCAGGGCACGCAGATGGCGGTCGAGGTCGAGCTCACCGGTGCCGGGCTCGTGCCGGCCAGGGTCGTCGGCGATCTGCACGTGCCCGACCCGGTCCGCGTAGCGGGCCACAACCTCAGCGAGGTCGTCGCCGTTGACCGACAGGTGGTAGAGGTCGGCCAGGAGCCGCACGTTGTCGGCACCCGAGTCCCGCTGCACCCGGTCCATCGCCGCGACGGCATCCGCCGCCGTGAGCAGCGGATAGCGCGGGGAGCCGCTGACCGGCTCCAGCAACACCACGGCGTCGATCTGGCCCACCGCACCGGCCGCGAAGGCGAGGTTGGCGGCGGCCAGGTCGTCCTGCTCGGCCGCGGTGGACTCGTCGAGGCGGTTGCCGTACAGGGCGTTGAAGGCCCGAGTTCCCAGCCGGTCGGCGATGCCGACGGCGACCTCGACGCTGGCACGGAACTCGCCGTCCCGACCGGGCCATGACACCAGCCCCCGGTCGCCGCCCGGCATGTCGCCGGCGGCGAAGTTCAGGCCGACCAGCTGCACCCCGGCGTCGTCGACGGCGGACACGAACGCGTCCACCTCGGCGTCGCTGGGCGCCGCGTCGGGGAACGGCCACCAGAACTCCACCGCGTCGAACCCGGCAGCCTTGGCGGCCGCAGGACGCTCGAGCAGCGCCAGCTCGGTGAACAAGATCGAGCAGTTCACGAGATAGGGGCGACCGTGATCCACCAGCAACCTCCGTAATGCGGAAGGATACATCTACTCTGCGGAAACTACTCGCTCTCGGGCCGACGGTCAAAGGTCCGAGGGCAAGATCGGGTACATTCCATATCGCGGAATCAGCGGTGGTTGGAGGCCATGCAGGTGACAAGGGATCCGGACGGCAGCGGCGTGCAGTCGATCGACCGCGCCCTCCAGCTGCTCGAGCAGCTGGCGGACGCGGGGGGATCGCTGCGGCTGGCCGAGCTCGAGGCGGGCACCGGCCTGCCGCTCCCCACCGTGCACCGACTGCTGCGCTCGCTCGCCCACAACGGGTACGTCCGGCAGGACCCGGCGCGGCGCTACACCCTCGGGCCCCGCCTGATCCGGCTCGGCGAGACGGCGGGTCGCCAGCTGGGGTCGTGGGCCAAGCCCCGGCTGGCCGAGCTGGTCGCCAAGATCGGTGAGACCGCGAACATGGCGCTGCTCGAGGGTGACACGGTCGTCTACGTCGCCCAGGTGCCGTCCGCGCACTCCATGCGGATGTTCACCGAGGTCGGTCGACGCGTCGAAGCACACTGCACGGGGGTCGGCAAGGCGTTGCTGTCGCAGCTCTCCGACCAGCAGGTGCTGGACCTGCTGCGCCGGACCGGCATGCCCGCCCAGACGTCTCGGACGCTGACCGACCCGATGGCGCTGCTCGCCGAGATCAGCGAGGTGCGCGACCAGGGGTGGGCGATGGACGACGCCGAGCAGGAGGTCGGCGTCCGATGCGTCGCCGTACCGGTCACGGGTGCCCCCACCCAGGCGGCACTGTCGGTGTCGGGACCGTCCGGCCGCATCACGGTGGGTCGAATCGCCCAGATCGCGCCCATCCTGCAGCGAGTCGCAGCCGGCCTCGCCGACGACCTGCACGGCAACTCCCCCGCGCACTCTTGACAGCAGGCCAGCCTCGCGGGAGTCTTCCGGTGACTGGTATCTGAGTTTCGCATGGCGGAAGGTTGTGGCATGGCAGTCACACACACCGGGCCCGACCAGCACCTCGGTTCCATCACGGACAGCCTGGCGGAACGGTTGGGCCACCGCCTCGCGCCCGACCAGATCATCACCGACCTGACCCGGCTGCGCACCTACGAGTGTGACGCCATCACCGGCTATCGGGTGGTGCCCAGCCTGGTCGCCTTGCCGGAGTCGACCGCAGAGGTTGCCGCCGTCGTCGCGGCCTGTGCCGCGCAAGGCGTGCCGTTCGTCGCCCGCGGTGCGGGGACGGGGCTGTCCGGC
>JBBSNM010000128.1:0-2911 GCA_038232655.1 Propionibacteriales bacterium
AAGGTTGCCGAGCAGGCCGACAAGACCGCCGGGCAGGCCGACAAGACCGCCGGGCAGGCCGACAAGACCGCCGGGCAGGCGGACAAGACCGCCGGGCAGGCCGACAAGACCGCCGGGCAGGCCGACAAGACCGCCGGGCAGGCGGACAGGACCGCCCAGCAGGCCGACAAGACCGTCGAGCAGGCGGCCGAGGGCGTCAAGGCGACGAAAACCACCGCCAAGCGGACGACCACGAAGGCGACCAACGCCACCAAGCCCCGCGCCAAGGCGACCCGTACCAGCGCGCGCAAGACCGCGGAGGCGACCACCAAGGCCGTCACCGACGCTGCCGCCAAGGTCGGCGACTGACCGCAGGCCGGGTGCGCCCGGTCTGATCGCGTGAGGTCGGTGCCCGCGCCGGATAGTCTTGCCGGTGTGGGTATCGACCTTTTCGCCGTGCAGAGCAACCTCGAGGTGGTGCTCGCGCTGGCGCTGTTCGGCGTGAAGGCCTTCGCCTTCGTCGACGCCGTGAGCCGGCCGGCGCCGGCCTTCGTCGCGGCCGACAAGCAGACCAAGGTCTTCTGGGTGCTGGTGCTCGGGCTGTTCCTCGCCGCCGCCATGCTGTTCTGGCGGCCGATCGGCATCATCAACCTGGTGGGCACCGTGGCGGCGTTCGTCTACCTCGCCGATGCCCGCCCGGCGATGCGCTCCATGCAGGGCCGCGGCAACCGCGGCCCGTACGGCTGAACCACCTGCCATGGCCATGCGGGTCGAGGTCGTTCGCGGCGACATCACCACCCAGCAGGTCGACGCGGTCGTGAACGCCGCCAACCACCACATGCGCGGCGGCGGCGGCGTCGACGGAGCCATCCATCGCGCCGGCGGCCCCGCCGTGCTGCGGGACTGCATCGAGCGCTACCCCGACGGCTTGGACACCGGCCAGGCCGGCTGGACCGCCGCGGGCGAGCTGGCGGCGCGCTTCGTGATCCACGTCGTCGGCCCCAACCGGCACGCCGGCCAGACCGACCCCGGCCTGCTGGCCGCGTGCTACCGCAACGCGCTGGCGGTGGCCGACGAGCTCGGCGTACGGACGCTCGCGGCACCGCTGGTGTCGGCCGGCGTGTACGGGTGGCCGCTCGACGACGCGGCCAAGATCGCGGTCGACACCGTCCGCTCGGTCGACAGCACGGTGGAGCTGGTGCGGTTCGTCGCCTTCGGTGACGACGCCGAGGCGGCGCTTCGGGCCGCACTCTGAGCGGGCGGAGGGGGCGGGGGTCAGCCGCGCCGGGCGCGGGCGGCGGTCTTGGCCCGCTCGTGCGCGTCCAGCACGGTCTTGCGCAGCCGTACCGACGACGGGGTGACCTCGACGCACTCGTCGTCGCGGCAGAACTCCAGCGACTGCTCCAGGCTGAGCCGCCGCGGCGGCACCAGCTTCTCGAAGTTGTCAGAGGTCGCGGAGCGGACGTTGGTCTGCTTCTTCTCCTTGGTGATGTTCACGTCCATGTCGTCGGCCCGGGAGTTCTCGCCGACGATCATGCCCTCGTAGACCTCGGTCGTGGGCTCCACGAACAGCGTGCCGCGCTCCTGCAGGTTGGTCATCGCGTACGACGTGGCCGCACCGGTGCGGTCGGCCACCAGCGACCCGGACGCGCGGGTGCGCAGCTCACCGAACCACGGCTCGTACCCCTCGAACACGTGGTGGGCGATGCCGGTGCCGCGGGTGTCGGTGAGGAACTCGGTGCGGAAGCCGATCAACCCACGCGCCGGCACCGCGAACTCCAGCCGGATCCAGCCGGTGCCGTGGTTGACCATCTGCTCCATGCGGCCCTTGCGGGCGGCGAGCAGCTGGGTGATCGTGCCGAGGTACTCCTCGGGGCAGTCGATCGTCAGCCGCTCGACCGGCTCGTGCAGCTTGCCGTCGACCTCGCGGGTCACGACCTGCGGCTTGCCGACGGTCAGTTCGTAGCCCTCGCGGCGCATCTGCTCCACCAGCACCGCCAGCGCCAGTTCGCCGCGCCCCTGCACCTCCCAGGTGTCCGGGGACGCGGTCGGCAGCACCCGCAGCGACACGTTGCCGACCAGCTCACGCTCCAGCCGCTCCAGCACCAGCCGGGCGGTCATCAGCGTCTTCTTCTCGCGACCGGCGAGCGGGGAGGTGTTCGTGCCGATGCTCATCGAGATCGCCGGCTCGTCGATGGTGATCGGCGGCAGCGGCCGGGTGTCGTCGGGGTCGCACAGGCTGTCGCCGATGGTGATGCCAGGGATCCCGGCGATCGCGGCGATGTCGCCGGGGCCGGCCGCGGCCACCGGCACCCGGTCCAGCGCCTCGGTCAACATCAGCTCGGAGATGCGCACCCGTTCGACCTGACCGTCGCGCCGGCACCAGGCGACCGTGTCGCCCTTGCTCAGCGTGCCGGCGTACACCCGCACCAGCGCCAGCCGGCCGAGGAACGGCGAGGCGTCGAGGTTCGCGACCTGCGCCTGCAACGGTGCCGCCGGCTCGTACGGGGGGGCCGGGACGGTCTCGACGATCGTACGGATCAGCGGCTCGAGGTCGTCGGAGTCGGGCACGGTGCCGTCGGCCGGCCGCTCGACTGACGCCTTGCCCGCCCGCGCGGACGCGTAGACCACCGGCAGGTCGAGGATGTCTACGTGGTCGGGCGCGTGGTCGTCGGCGAGGTCGAGGAGCAGCTCGTACGCCTCGTCGACGACCTCGGCGATCCGGGCGTCGGGGCGGTCGACCTTGTTGACGAGGAGCACAACCGGCAGCTTGGCCTCGAGCGCCTTGCGCAGCACGAAGCGGGTCTGCGGCAGCGGACCCTCCGAGGCGTCCACCAGCAACACGACGCCGTCGACCATGGCCAGCCCGCGCTCGACCTCGCCGCCGAAGTCGGCGTGCCCCGGGGTGTCGATGATGTTGAGCACCAGCCCG
>JBBSNM010000129.1:0-2795 GCA_038232655.1 Propionibacteriales bacterium
GCGCCCTCCGACGACACCATCGTGGCCCCGAGCGGGTTGCGCGGGGTGCACTGCGTGCCGAACGCCTCGCACTCGTGCGGCTTGATCAGCCCCTGCAGCACCTCGCCGGACCGGCAGATCGACGACTCCTCGGTACGGATGCCGCCGACGTCAAAGCGCACCTCCGCGTCGTACGCGCGGTACTTGTCGGCCAGCCGCCAGCCGCTGGCCGGGATCATGCCGATGCCGCGCCAGGCCCGGTCGGTCACCTCGAAGACGTCGGCCAGCATGGCCTTGGCTGCCGGGTTGCCGTCGGGCGGGACGACCCGCGGGTAGGCGTTCTCGAGCTCTGCGCGCCCCTGCTCGAGCTGCAGCACGGTACGCCGGATGCCCTCCAGGATGTCCAGCGGCTCGAAGCCGGTCACGACGATCGGCACCCCGTACTTGTCGACGAGCGGCGGGTACTCCGCGGTGCCCATCACGCTGCAGACGTGCCCGGCAGCGAGGAACCCCTGCACCCGGCAGGTCGGCGACTCCATGATCGCCGCGATCGCCGGTGGGACCAGCACATGCGACACGAGCAGCGAGAAGTTGTCGATGCCCAGCCGCTGCGCCTGATAGACCGTCATCGCGTTGGCCGGCGCGGTGGTCTCGAAGCCGATGCCGAAGAACACGACCTGGCGGTCGGGGTTGGCGCGCGCCAGGTTGAGCGCGTCCAGCGGGGAGTAGACGACGCGGACATCGCCGCCGGCGCTCTTGACGCGGAACAGGTCAGAGCTGCTGCCGGGCACCCGCAACATGTCCCCGAACGAGCAGAAGATGACACCGGGACGGGCTGCCACCTCCAGCGCCTTGTCGATGATCTCGAGCGGGGTGACGCACACCGGGCAGCCGGGGCCGTGGATCATCTCGACAGCGTCGGGCAGCAGCTGGTCGATGCCGTGCCGGATGATCGAGTGCGTCTGCCCGCCGCAGACCTCCATGATCGCCCACGGTCTGGTGGCCGCGGACCGGATCTGGTCGAGCAGGTGCCGCGCCAGGTCGGGGTTGCTGAACTCGTCCAGGTACTTCATCGCGCTGTCCCTCCGTTCTCGGGGTCGTCGAGACCCGCCTGCCGCGCGGCCAGCGCGAACTGGTCGCCGAACTCCTCCTCGAGGATGCCCATCTGCTCGAACTCCGCCAGCGTCTTCAACGCCGACTCCTCGTCGAGGCGCTGGATGGCGAAGCCGACGTGCACGATCACGTAGTCGCCGCTCGCCACGTCCGGGATGTACTCGCAGCAGACGTCCTTTCGAACACCGCCGAAGTCCACCTCGGCCATCAAGGTGTCGTCGCGGTTGTCGACCCGCACGACCTGTCCCGGCACTGCCAAGCACATCTCGATCTCCTTCTCTTCGCTCTGTCAGGTAGCCGTCGCGACGAGCAGCTGCCCGAGCGCGATCCCGCCGTCGTTGGGTGGCAGCCGGCGCGGTGTCAGCACCGTGAAACCGGCGGCCGCCAACCGGCTGCGGGCAGCGCTCAGCAGCAGCACGTTCTGGAACACGCCGCCGCCGAGGACCACCGTCTCCAGGCCGGTGTCGGCCCTCGCCGCCGCCGCCGCGGCCTGCACCAGGTCGGCGACCGCGGCGTGGAAGCGGGCGCCGATAACTCCGGCGTCGACGCCGCCGCGCACGTCGTCGACCACGGCCCGGACCACCGGCGCCGCGTCGGCCACGGCGGGCCGGTCAGTCGTGCCGGGCTGCAGCGCGAAGCGGTACGCCCCCGCGCCGGGGTCGCGCCCCTCGCCGTGGCGCCCGCTGCCCAGTGCCCGGTGCGCCAGCCCCTCGAGCTCGATGGCGGCCTCGGCCTCGTAGTCGGCGACCTGCCGCACCCCGGCCAGCGACGCGACCGCGTCGAACAGCCGGCCGATACTCGACGTCGGAACGCACCCGAAGCCGGTCTCGATCTGGTGAGCGAGCACGCCGAGCTCGCCGGGGCGGCAGGCAGCCACCGGGGCAAGGTCGTCGGTCCAGGCCACCCCGGCGGCGCGTAGGTGCGACAGCGCCATCCGGTATGGCCGGTCGACGCCCGCGTCGCCACCCGGCAGGCCCACGTAGGCCAGGTGGGCGAACCGCCGGAACCCGCGGTAGTCGGCGACCAACACCTCGCCACCCCAGATGGCGCCGTCGGTGCCGTAGCCGGTCCCGTCGAACGCGAACCCGATCACCGGCCGCTCGCCGTCGTGACCGTGCTCGCCCATGACCGCCGCGACGTGGGCGTGGTGGTGCTGGACGCGGGTCAGGCTGCGGGCGCCCGCGTGCTCGGTGGCCCACCGCGCCGACCGGTAGCCGGGATGCGCGTCGGCCACCAGCTGCTGCGGGGCAACCGAGGTGAGCCGCTCCAGGTGTGCCTCGGTGCCGGTGAACGCCTCCAGGGTGGCCAGGTCGTCCATGTCACCGACGTGCTGGCTGAGCCAGGCGTAGCGGTCGTCGGCGACCGCGCAGGTGTTCTTGAGGTCCGCGCCGACGGCCAGCGTCGGCGGCACCGGCCGCGGCAGGGCGACCGGCAGCGGCGCGTAGCCGCGCGAGCGGCGCAGCGGCAGCTCTTCGCCGTCGACCACCCGCACGACGGAGTCGTCGCAGGGCACCGCGATCGGGCGGTCGTGGGTGAGGAAGGCGTCGACCAGCGGCGCCAGTCGCGTCCGGGCGTCGTCGTCGGTGTAGGCGATCGGCTCGCCGCCGAGGTTGCCCGACGTCATCACCAGCAGCCGGGGGTGGTCCGCGATGGCCGTGCCCGTGGCCTCGGGGTCCAACAGCAGGGTGTGCAGACCGGTGTAC
>JBBSNM010000130.1:0-2574 GCA_038232655.1 Propionibacteriales bacterium
CAGCGGTCGCAGCGCGTCCGGATGGCGTGCCAGCGGCACGACGACGGCGCCGCCGACGAGCAGCAGCACGTAGACCAGGTTGGCCAACGCGAGCGTCGCCTCGGCCCGCAGGCTGCCGGCCAGCGCCAGCCCGAGGGCGGCGAAGGCGGCGGTGCCGAGCAGCACGAGGACCAGCCCGCCCAGCGCGGCCACCGGCCCGCCGGTCGGGCGCCAGCCCAGGGCGAGCGCGACCGACCCGATCAACAGCACCTGGACGACCTCGACGGCCAGCACCGCCACCGTCTTGCCGGCCAGCAGCCCGTGCCGGGGGAGCGGGGTTGCTCCGAGGCGCTTGAGCACCCCGTAGCGCCGTTCGAACCCGGTGGTGATGGCCAGCGACGTGAACGACGTCGACAGCACCGCCAGCGCGAGCACGCCCGGCGCCAGGACGTCGATGCGCCGCCCCGGACCGAGGTCGAGCAGCGGGCCGGCGGTGTCCCCCACGACGAGCACCAGCAGCGGCAGCACGACGGCGAGCACCAGCTGCTCGCCGTTGCGCAGCAGCAGCCTGGTCTCGACCACCGCTTGGGCACGGACCATGCGGCCGAGACCGGCCGCGCCCGGCGCGGGAGACAGGTCGAGGGCACTCACGAGCGCAGCTCCTTGCCGGTCAACTCGATGAAGACGTCCTCCAGGCTGCGCCGCTCGACGGCCAGGCTCTGTGCGAGCACACCCCGCGCGGCGCACCAGGCGGTGAGCGTTGCGATCAGGGCCGGATCCACCGCGCCGGTCACGAGGTAGCCGCCGGGGGTGACCTCCTCCACGGCGCAACCGACCGGCAGGGCCGACTGCAGGTCGTGCACGTCCAGCCCCGGCGCGGCCGCGAAGCGCACGGTGTTCTCGGCCCCGGCCGCAGTGAGCTCGCTGGGCGAGCCGGCCGCGATGATTCGCCCGTGGTCGACCACCACGACTCGGTCGGCCAGCTGCTCGGCCTCGTCCAGGAAGTGCGTGGTCAGGACCACGGTGACCCCGCTGCCGCGCAGCTCGCGCACCAGGTCCCACGTCCCGCGCCGGGCCTGCGGGTCGAGCCCGGCGGTGGGCTCATCGAGGAAGACCAGCTCGGGCCGCCCCACGATCGCCATCGCCAGCCCCAGCCGCTGCTGCTGGCCGCCGGACAGCCGCCGGTACGACGTGGAGCCGCAGCCGCCGAGACCCAGCCGCTCGACCAGCGCATCCACGTCCAGCGGGTGCGTGTGCAGGGCGGCCGCGTGCCGCAGCGCCTCGCCGGCCCGGCAGCCCGTCCACGTTCCGCCGGACTGCAGCATCACGCCGACCCGCGGACGCAGCCGGGCGGCGTCGGCCATGGGGTCGAGGCCGAGCACCCGTACCGCGCCGGCCTGCGGGCGCCGGAACCCCTCGCAGGTTTCCAACGTGGTCGTCTTGCCCGCGCCGTTGGGTCCGACCACCGCGGTGACCTGCCCGGCAGCGAACTCCGCGGACAGGCGGTCCACGGCGGTCACCGCGCCGTAGCGCATGACCAACCCGTCCACGAAGACGGCGGCGGAGGACACCGAAGGATTCTAAGTTCGTGTCCTGCGTCACCATGTGGCCGGATGGCGGACCCCACGGTTGTGACGTCCCGGCAATAAGGGCACACTGTTGTTGTGCAATTCGAGCGGGCTGGCGACCAGCGGGTCAAGGTCGACGCGCACGGTGAGGCACCGACCCGCCAGCGCGTCGTCCGGGTGCTGCTCGAACGCCGCACCGCCACCGCCACCGAGCTCGCCGACGCCCTCGACCTGACCGCGGCCGGGGTACGGCGACACCTCGACCGGCTGTTGGCCGACGGCCATGTCGAGACCGTCGTGCCGCCGCTCGTCGGCAGCAGCGGCGGCACCCGCGGGCGCGGGCGACCGGCCCGCTCGTTCCAGGTGACAGACGCCGGCCACGCCGCCCTCGAGCAGTCCTACGACGACCTGGCGGTGAGCGCGTTGCGCTTCCTAGCCGAGACCGGCGGTGACGACGCGGTGCTCGACTTCGCTCGCCGCCGCTGGGCCGAGGTGGAGCACCGGCTCGCCGCCGGTGTCGACTCCGTGCCCGCCGCCGAGCGACCGGACGCCCTGGCGCGGGCGCTGACCGCCGACGGTTACGCTGCCTCGGTCCGGTCCGCACCGCACGGCGACCAGGTGTGTCAGCACCACTGCCCGGTCGCGCACGTGGCGGCGGAGTTCCCACAGTTGTGCGAGGCCGAGACCGAGTTCTTCGCCCGGCTGCTGGGACGCCATGTCCAGCGGCTCGCGACCATCGCCCACGGCGACGGCGTGTGCACCACGAACGTCCCCCGACCCGATCAGCGCACAGTCATCGACCACGGCACTACAGCGGAGAGGACCACCGCATGACCACCACCGTGCACCCCGAGACCGACGGTCTCGGCCGCTACGAGTACGGCTGGGCAGACTCCGACGTCGCCGGCTCCAGCGCCCAGCGCGGTCTCAACGAGGCCGTCGTGCGCGACATCTCGGCCAAGAAGGACGAGCCGCAGTGGATGCTCGACCTGCGGCTCAAGGGGCTGCGGCTGTTCGACCGCAAGCC
>JBBSNM010000131.1:0-2117 GCA_038232655.1 Propionibacteriales bacterium
CCTGGCCGATCGGCACCCGGTCGCCGGCGACCGCACCCACCCAGGCGACCTCGCCGGCCGATGGTGCGGTAAGCGTCAGTTCCATCTTCATCGCCTCCAGCACGCCCAGCGCGGCACCGGGCTCGACCCGGTCGCCCTCGCTCACGTGCACCGCAAGCACGGTTCCGGGCATCGGCGCGGTGACGTCGCGGTCGCTGGCGGTCGGGTGCTGGCCGGCGGCACCCAACGCATCCGGGCGCTCGAGCAGGTGAACGTACCCCTCGTGCACGACCTCGACGGCTCCGGCGCTCACGTGCACGGTCAGTGCCTGGTCGTCGTCGGCGGCGCCTGCCACGAAGCGCGTGCGCCCACCCGCGCGCAACAGCACCCGTGGTGGGGCCGGGTCGCCCGCGCCGCGCCAGCCGTCGGCGGCACCGAACGGGTGGCTGGTCTCGGCGGCCGGGCGCTCGGCGAGCAGGTGCTGCGCTGCGTGGCTCCACGCCGCTGCTGGCAGCTCGGGTCGCTGCAGGTACGCCCGGGCACTCGGGTCGGTGTCCAGCCAGGCGGTGTGGATCCGCGCCTCCGCGTACTCGGGCCCGGCGACCAGCGCCCGGACGAAGCCGACGTTGGTCGCGACGCCGGTCACCACCGTGCGGTCGAGCGCCGCGGTGAGCGCGGTGAGCGTCTCGGGTCGGGTCGGCGCGTGCACGATCACCTTGCCGAGCATCGGGTCGTACGCGGTCGACACCTCCTCGCCGGCGCGCAGCGCGGCATCCACGCGGGCGTGCTCGACCGGCCACTCGACCCGACCGACCCGGCCGGCCTGCGGCAGGAAGCCGGCGTACGGGTCCTCGGCGTAGATGCGGGCCTCGATCGCGTGCCCGCGTGCCCGCACGTCGGCCTGGCTCAGCGGCAGCGGCTCACCTGCGGCCACCTGCAGCTGCAGCCGCACCAGGTCGAGGCCGGTGACCGCCTCGGTGACCGGGTGCTCCACCTGCAGGCGGGTGTTCATCTCGAGGAAGAAGAACTCCTCGCCCGCGACGAGGAACTCCACCGTCCCGGCGCCGACGTAGCCCACCTCGCGGGTCAGCGCGGTCGCGGACGCGCAGAGCCGTTCGCGCAGGTCGGGCGAGATCGTCGGCGCCGGTGCCTCCTCGAGCACCTTCTGGTGCCGGCGCTGCACCGAGCAGTCGCGTTCGTACAGGTGCAGCACGCGGCCGTGCGTGTCGGCCATGACCTGCACCTCGACGTGCCGGCCGGCCTCGACGAAGCGCTCGAGCAGCAGCGTGTCGTCGCCGAACGCGTGCCGGGCCTCGCGCCCGGCCGCGTCGATCGCGGCGTCCAGCTCGGCGGGCTCGCGCACGACGCGCATGCCCTTGCCACCGCCGCCCGCGGCCGCCTTCACCAGCACTGGGTACGTGAGCTTGCCGCCCCCCGCCAGCTCGCCCCCCGCAAAGTTGTCACCGCCAGGTTGCGTTCTAACGCATTGTGGCGGTGACAACTTTGGGAGGGGGTGGGAGGGGACGACCGGGAGGCCCGCGGCGACGGCGACCGTACGGGCCCGGTCCTTGCGTCCCATCTGCTCGATGACGTCTGCGGGCGGGCCGACCCACACCAGCCCCGCCTCGGTGACCGCCCGGGCGAAGTCGGCCCGCTCGGACAGGAAGCCGTAGCCGGGGTGCACCGCCTCCGCGCCGGTCTGGGCCGCCGCCCGCAGCAGCGCCTCGACCGACAGGTACGACTGGGCCGCCGGCGTGGGGCCGATCCGCACCGCCTCGTCGGCCTGCTCCACGTGCAGCGCGTCCGCGTCGGCGTCGGAGAACACCGCGACCGTACGCAGCCCCCGCTCCCGGGCCGCGCGGATCACGCGGACGGCGATCTCGCCGCGGTTGGCGACAAGCAGGGTCGAGAAGGGGCGGGCGGGCAGCGTGGTCATCGGCGCGCGCTCACATCCGGAAGACGCCGTACGACGGCGCCGGGACCGGTGCGTTCGCGGCGGCCGCGAGGCCCAGCCCCAGCACCCGGCGGGTGTCGATCGGGTCGATGACGCCGTCGTCCCACAGCCGGGCGGTGGCGTACCACGGCGAGCCCTGGTGCTCGTACTGCTCGCGGATCGGCGCCTTGAACGCCTCCTCGTC
>JBBSNM010000132.1:0-2027 GCA_038232655.1 Propionibacteriales bacterium
AACATCGGTTCGCGGTTCGTCGTGCCGACGGTGGCCGCCGCTGTGGACCTCGTCGTCCAGCTGTCGCTGGCGCCCGATGGTGTCCGCCGGGTGGACGAGATCGTCGCCGTGCCCGGACGGGTCGAGGCAGAGGTGATCGAGATCGAGACGATCTTCGACCGCCAACCGGTGGACGGCGGGCCCGGTGCACTGCTGCGTGCCGGGGGCCAGCCGCCGCACGCAGCGCGGTTCGCCCGCGTCGGCATCGACATCGGCGCCGCCCTCGCGGAGGACTGGTGACATGGGTGCTCTGCTGGGCCTGCTGCTGGGGTGTGGGCTGCTGCTGGTCTGGCTGGCGCTGAGCAGCCCGGGCGTCGTCCGCGACCGCACGAGGTCCCCGCTGCGCACACGCGTGGTCGTCATGCTGCGCCGAGCCGGCGCCGACCAGGTCACGCCGACGGCGCTGTTCGGCCTGTGTGTGGGCCTCGGCGTTCTCGTCGGGGCCGCGATGCTGGTCGTCAGTGGGGTGTCAACGGTGGCCGTCGCCTTCGGTGCCTTTGCGGCGTACGGCCCGGTCGCGCTGATGCGCGGCCGGGCGCGGCGAGCGTTGCGTGAGCGAGCCGAGGTGTGGCCCGACGTGGTTGACGACCTGGCATCCGGCGTGCGGGCCGGGTTGTCACTGCCCGAGGCGCTGACCCGGGTCGGCGAGCGCGGTCCGGTCCAGCTCCGCCCGGTCTTCGAGGAGTTCGGCACGCGCTACCAGCGCACGGGCAGGTTTGGTGACGCCCTGGACGCCCTCAAGACCGACCTGGCCGACCCCGTCGGTGATCGGGTCGTCGAGGCGCTGCGCATCGCCCGCGATGTCGGCGGCGGTGACCTCGGTGCGCTGCTTCGATCACTGTCCGGCTTCCTGCGCGCCGACCTGCGGACACGATCCGAGCTCGAGTCACGCCAGGCGTGGACGGTTAACGCCGCCCGGCTGGCGGTGGCGGCACCCTGGGTGGTGCTGCTGTTGATGTCGTTCCAGCGGGACGTGGTGGGCCACTACGCGAGCGTTGGCGGGGCGGTCGTCCTGCTCGGCGGCGCCGGCGTCTGCCTGCTCGCCTACCGGCTGATGGTGCGGATCGGACGGCTGCCGGTCGAGCAGCGGGTGCTCGCATGAGTGCCTGGCTCACCGGGGCCGTCCTGGGGGCAGTCGCCGGCATCGGTCTGCTCCTGGCGCTGGCGGGCATTCCGCTGCGCCGCCGACCGTCCCTCGACGACCGGGTCCTGCCCTACCTCGCCGGCATGTCGGTAACCGGTGAGCCACCCGCCCGTGCGCGCCCCGGCTCACGCGGGGGTCCGGGTGGCGGGGCGGGCGGACGCCGCGCGGCTGCGGTTGTCGCCGTGTTCGGTCCATGGCTGCGGGTGCTGGGCGACACCCTCGGCCGGGTGGTCGGGGGTGGGTCCGCGATCGAGCGCCGACTGGGACGTTCCGGCAGCCCCCTGAGCGTGGACGAGTTCCGCATCGAGCAAGTCACGTGGGGGTTGCTGGTCGCCGCGGCCACCGCGGCGACGGGGGCGGCGGCGATGCTGCGCGGCACGGTCTCGCCGGCGCCGCTCGTGCTGGGCATCCTCGGCGCCTTCGTCGCGGGTGTGCTGCTCCGCGACCAGCGGCTGTCGGGGCAGGTGCACGATCGCGAGCGCGCGATGCTGGCCCAGTTCCCGGCCGTGGCCGACCTGCTGGCGCTGTCGGTCGCAGCCGGCGCCGGCCCGGTCTCGGCGCTGGAGCGGGTCGCTCGCACCGCGCACGGCGCGCTGGCGGCGGAGTTCCGCGACCTGCTCGGCGACATCGCCGCCGGCACCCCGGTGGTATCCGCGCTCGATGCCCTGTCGGCACGCACCGGCGTGCCCGCTGTCGCCCGGTTCACCTCCACGCTCGCGGTCGCCGTCGAGCGAGGCACCCCGTTGGTGGACGTCTTGCACGCTCAAGCGGCGGACGTGCGCGAGGCCGGACGCCGCGAGCTGCTTGAGGCCGGCGCACGCAAGGAGGTCTTGATGATGGTCCC